>DASVYG010000297.1:0-22402 GCA_036392315.1 Gemmatimonadaceae bacterium | reverse complement strand
GACGCGGAGCGTCGTGTACTTCATGATGTCCTTCAAGACCGGGTTGTCGATCGGCGAGTCGTCGATGAGGAGATAGCCGTCCTTGACCCAGGACTCCTGGTGGTGGCGGGCCGAGAGGTAGGACGTCATGGCGACGCGGATCCCGGGGGCCAGCTGGGCGTTGACGTTCAAGTTGGCGACGGCGTTGTTGAAGCCGTGGCCGACCGTGATGAGCTGATTCTGATTGACGCCGCTCACGAGCACCGGGGTGGCGCTATTGGAATGATCGAGGCCTTGGAACTCCTGGTTGAAGGCGCCGCCAAACGAGAGCGCGAAGCCGGTAAACGGGACGGAGTCGTCCTTCGGTGGCTCGAACACGTTGACACCGCGTTTGTCAGCGGGCCGAATGTGCGCGATGTCGAGCGGACGAAAGAGACTGACTTTCGTCGCCTTTTGCGGCGTCGTGGTGTCGCTGCGGGTCACGGCGGTGCCGCTCGACGACTTCCCACCATTCTCGGCCGCCTGCGCCGCCGCTGCACCGGCGATGGCCGTTCCTAGCAGAGCGGCGACGCCGAATTTCGTGATCAATTGCATATGATGTCTCCGGTCGAGTTCAGTGTTCAGGTGCTCGGGGCTCGCTTTGCCCCAGTCCGTAATCGACTGCTTCGAACTGGGTCCAAGCTACCGATGCCTTAATGGCCTTACCGTCCGGAAACCATCCGCCTCCCGGTGAGGAGTCCCTTGTTTTTTTGGGGGTGATTCCCGGACAGCAACGCCGCGACCCCCCAATGCCTCACTGAACGATGAGATGGCCCTTCATGCCCAACAGGGCATGCGGGTCACACTGGAAGTAGTACGTGCCGGCCGGGAAGTGTACGGCGACATCGTACGTCTGACCCGGAAGCTGTAAGAGATCACTCGGGGCCTGTGGATAGCCCGAGCGGCCAGCGTTGGAGTCGGGGAGGAAGTGCACGTTGTGCACGCCGATTTTCAGCGTGAATCGTACGACATCGCCGCGATTGGCATGGATCTCGGCGGGCTTGAAGTAGTTGCCGACCGCGTCGGAGATCAACTCGACAGTGATGATCTTGCCGCCGGGGTCCGGCGTGAGCGGGCCACTCGTCGTCGCCGCGGCAGGCGCGGCGCCGCTGGGGGTTTCGACCGGCGGGGCTTTCTTCTCTCCGCCACACGCGGCGACAAGAAGGGTTGCCGCGGCGAGGATATAGGGAACGATGCGTTGAGACATGGGTTGGCTCGTACCTGAAGTTGAATTTGAGATGTGTGTGGCGCGGGCGAGACGGTCAGAAATCCTTGCGACGAAACAGCCGTGCGCTGAGGGCGAGCGGGACGATGATCCAGCCGACGAGCGCCGCACTTGCCATGGCCACACCCGATGGGCCGGCGAAGAACCGCTGGAACACGGCACCCGTGTACCCCATGAGTGCCGCGACATCCAGTCGGAGCAGCATGAGCATGCGACCGAGATCGATGGGGTTGGCGAAGCTGAGCGCCAACAGCGGACGTTCGATCGGATAGTCGGCAAAGACTGCCACGACGACGAGTACCGCGCCGTCGTAAAGAAGCCCGAGCAATAGCCACACGCCGATCGCCATGCCGAGTCCACGCAGTCGGTCCTCGGCTCGCAGCGCGATCCAGAACGCGATCGCGGTGAAGACGGCGCTCAACACGACGCCGATCGCGAGCAGGGTCAGGAGAGCGCCTCGCTGCGCCGGCTCCCCGCCGCCGCGCACGAGGAACGGCAGCGTGACTCCCGCCACGAACCCGCCGGCGAGCGGGATCGTCAGGCCGAGATACAGCCCGGCGAACATCGACGATCGTTTGACGGGTTGTGCAAGCAGCAGCTCCGTGAATTCGCGCGCGTTGTAGACATAGATCGTGGACAGGACGAGCGTCACGAGGGGAATCACAATCAGCACGACGGTGCTCAGGCTGAGAATCGCCTTCTCGTCGCTCCCCGAGAACCGAAGCAATCCGTCGCTGAGGAGCGCGAAGAACACCGCGTATACCGTCAGCCAGCGACTCCGCACCGCGTCGCGAAGCTGGCTGCGAGCCACTTTCCCAACGACGGTGCTCATGCGACCTCCCGGATCATCAGCGCGGCGATAGCGCGCTCGAGGTTGACCTGTCGCGTGGTGGACGTCAGCTCGCGCACCGGTCCCATGTACCGAACGACGCCGTCGAGCAGAAACGCGACGTCGTCACACAGCTCTTCCAGCTCGCTCATGATGTGCGACGTGATCACGACCGTCGTCCCGCCGGCGCGCGCGGCGAGGATCTTGTCCTTGAGGATCGCGCTCGAGAGCGGGTCGAGGCCGGCCGTGGGTTCGTCGAGAATGAGCAGCTTGGGCCGAAAGAGAAATGCGAGGCACGCATTCACCTTTTGCCGTGTGCCACCGGACAACACGCGCAGCGGCTTGTCGAGCTGCGACTCGAGGCCGAGCTTCGTCACGAGCTCGTCGTCGACGTCGGCCGAGTTGCCGCGAAGGTCGCGGAGCATGGCAAACAGATCGGCGGCGGACAGATTGTCCGGGAAACGCGCGATCTGCGGCATGTAGCCGATGTGTGCGCGATAAGAGACATCGTCACGGTCGCCGACCGGTGCATCGTCGATGCGAATGGCCCCTGCATCGGCGTGCGTGAGGCCAAGTAGTGTCTTGATCAGCGTGGTCTTGCCGGCGCCGTTCGGGCCCACGAGGCCAACGACATGCCCGGACGCGATCCTCAGATCGACGCCGCGAAGCACGTCGACGCGACCGAAGCGTTTCGTCAATCCCGAGATCGTGATCATTTGAGTTTCCGCATGGCGGGCGTTGGATCGACCAATGCGTCGGGTGTGAGCGTCGGAATCAACCGCTCGGCGCCGTCGAGCAGCTCGACGAACGCGCTGTGCATGAGGATGAGCGCCGGCGCATTGTGCTCGACGAGCAGCGAGAAGAGGCGCACGGGACGATGCGGGATGTCGCCGACGCCGTCGCGATTCAGATCATATCCGCGGTAGCTGTCCCAGTAGTTGCCCGCGAACGTCGTCGACGGCGACCGGCTGTTCGTCGTGACGTCGAAGCTGTTCTCGGCAAAGTTGTTGTGCTCGAAGCGGCCGTCCACGGTGCTCGCGTCGAGCTTGACCGCCCAGCCATTGCCCACGAAGTCGTTGTGCTCCGCGACCAAGCGATTTGCCCCGTCGGCGAGCAGGCCGGTGGTGTTGTGAGAGAACACGTTGCCCTCGAGGCGAGGGTCGGCAATCTCCTTGAGCAGCAGTCCGTACGCGGCCGGCCCCCAGTTGTCCTCGAATCGGTTGCCCGCCATCAGGACGCGCTTGGTGTACATCACAGCGACACCGGACCCGTTATGACGAAAGACGTTCTTCACGTACCGGCAGTCGTCGGAATACATGAAGTGGAGCCCGTAGCGCAGATTGTCCTTGCTGACGTTGCCGCGGATGTCGCTGTCGTGCACGAACTCGAAGTAGATCCCGTCGCGGTGGCCGGACACCTGGTTGTCGACGATCGTGATGCGCCGTGACGTCCACAGGTGAATGCCGTTTCCAGTCTCGGTCTCGCGGCTCCCCGTCGCGTGCAGCACGTTGTCCGCGATGCGGCAATCGGTGACGTTGGCGAGGTAGATCCCGAAGAAGGTGTTCTCGAGGCGATTGTGCTCGATGGCACAGCCGTGCGCACCGGTCACTCGAATGGCCGCGCGATCTTCGACGAAGCTCGTGCCGACGTTGCGCAGCACCAGGCCGCGAATGGTCACGTCGTCGGCGGTGACGAGCATGAGGGCGTGCTTCCCTTCTCCGTCGAGCACAGCCTCGCCGTCGCCGAGAATCGTGAGCCGCTTGTCGACAACGACCTGCGGCTCACGATACAGCCCGGCGTGAACGACGATGGTGTCGCCGGTTCGCGCCGCGGCGACCGCGGCGCCGAGCGAACGGATCGTCGCGGTCGGCGAGACGTCGAGCCGGCGCTGGGCCAGCGCGAGATCAGCGCGGGCTGCGACGCAGAGGAGCACCACGATCCGGCCGATCACAGCAAATCGCTCCAGCGTTTGATGGCGCGCGGATCCGTTACGCCGAGCGCCGCCGCATCAGCGGCGCTCGCGACGGCGGCCCAGCCGCGTCCCATTGGCGCGCGCTCGGCGCCCAGCTCCACGAACGATGCAGATGTCGCGTCGATGAGCGTTCCTGGATGCCGGAAGTCGGACACCCACACGGAGCCGACATCGTTGGCTGACGCCGCCTGCTTATAGAACGACAGCAGGCAGTCGATCGAATCGAACTTGACGGCGCGGCCGTGTCGCGTCAGCAACTCGGCGCCGAATCGGCGATCGCTGATCTGCATGCGGCAGTACCCGCACTGGTCGGCGTCGTACGCGATGGGCTCGGGCTTGGCGGGGCCGCACGCGGCGAAGAGAACGAGGGCCGAGAGGGCCACGGTCCGCCACATGTTCACGCCGCGGCGCCGTGCGTTGTCGTGCGCGCTCTCACGAACACGGCTGCGAGGCCGAGCACGAACGCCACGCCGAGTAGCATGGCGCCGGCCGCCGGCCATGATGACGCGGTGAAGTTGAGCAACTGCTTGCTGCCAATGAGGGGAGGTTGATAGGTCATCCCCGGCACTTTGATGATGGCGTGCGCGAGGTCGAGGTTGTGGCCGTAGTCATGTTCCCAACGCCAGAAGTCCCACAGTCCGACCACGCCCAGCACACCGAATGACACCAGCCACGCGACGAGCAGCGCACGCTTCCGCACGATGGCCGCGACCAGGCCCAGCACGCCGAGCCCGGCGATGAGCCAAGGGATCACGCGAAGCTCCGCGATCTCCCCCGGCTCGATCGTCTTCATTCCGATGTAGTGATTGAGCTCGTTGATGTTATCGAGGTCGTGCTCCTTCGCGCCCACGACGGTACGCGCGCGGATGTCCATGCCGAGACCTTCCGGGTACTGTGGCGCGATGAGTCTGATGTGCCACAACGGCAATGGGAGGGCGAAGAGGAGTAACGCCGACGCGAACGCGAGGAGCACTCTCGATACTTGCGACATGTTATTTCTGTCCCTTCTTGGCTTCGGTGAGCTGTGCCTGCGTCTTCTTGCTCACGTTGGCTATGAGTTTGGTGTCTGACCCCGCCGGAGATACGCGGACGTACCCTTGCATCTCCTGGTGCAGCGCCGAGCAGAAGTCGGTGCAATAGAACGGGTAGATACCGGGGCCTTTCGGAATCCACTGCAGCGTGCGCGTGTCACCCGGCTCCAGGATCAACTCGGAATTGGCCATGCCGAGCACGGCGAATCCGTGCAGGATGTCCCAATCCTGTTCGATGTTGGTGACGTGGAAGTACACCGTGTCACCGACCTGCACACCCTCGAGATTGTCGGGCGCGAAGTGGCTGCGGATGGCGATCATCTTGATGTCGACGCGCTTGCCGGTGCGCGTGATGCCACCGTCGTTCTCCGACTTCGTGACCCACGGGTTCGTGTTCTCGGCCAGCTTGTGATACTTGAGCTGCTTGTCCTTGATCATGGCTGCCGGCAGCGCTTGCGCGTAGTGCGGTTCGCCAATCGTGGGGAAGTCGAGCAGGAGTTTCATTTTGTCGCCGCTGATGTCGATCAGCTGCGCCGACTGCGCCATCTCGGGTCCGGTCGGGAGATAGCGATCCTTCGTGATCTTGTTCAGCGACACGAGATACTTGCCCCACGGCTTCTTGCTGTCGCCGCCGGGAATCATCAGATGTCCGACCGAGTAATAGACTGGAATGCGGTCGACGACTTCCCATGTACCGAGCTTCCACTTCACGACCTCGGACGAGATGAACATCGAGGTGTAGGCGTAGCCCTTTCCGTCGAACTCGGTGTGCAGCGGGCCGAGTCCGGGCTTCTGGACTTCGCCGGCGATCACGGCGTCGTACTTGAGCACCGGGATACCGTCGATCTCTTTCTCGAACGCTTTGTCGGCGATCGCCTTTTGGAGCTTCGTGAATGAGTGAACCGGAATGACCGTCGCGAGCTTGCCGCCGGCGACGATGTACTCGCCGGTCGGATCGACGTCGACGCCGTGCGGTGACTTGGGTGTCGGCAGGTAATACACGACGCCCGGGCACTGCTGCGGGTCGATCATCTTGACGCTGGTCTTCTTTTCCGACTTGGCGATGCGCGAGGTCGAGTCCACCCAGTTGTGCATGTACTCGGAAGGACGCGCCGTCGCTTTGCCCTGCGCCACGCACTCTTCTGCGCGCTTGTAGTTCACGGCAGCGACGAAATCCTTGTCGTTCTGCGACGCGTTCTCCTCGAGCTTCGTGTTCGCTTCTTCAGTGTTGTACGACGTGAAGAAGAACCATCCGTCGGACGGACCCTTGCCGGCGTGGCCGAGATCGTAGTTGTAGCCCGGCATCAGAATCTGGAACGCGATGTCCATCTTGCCCGGCTGATCGGCCGTGATGAACGACAGCGTGCCCTTGAAGTTCTTCTTGTAGCTGTCGATCGGGACGTCGGTGTTGGGGATCGGCACGCTGAATCGCGTGGCCGACACGATGTACTTGGTGTTCGGCGTCGTGAACGGCGACGCGTGACCGCCCGCCGAGTTCGGGATCTGGAGGATCTCGTCGGTCTCGAACCGGGTCAGGTCGATGCGTGCGACGCGCGGCGTGTTGTTCGCGTTGATGAACAGCCAGCGTCCGTCGGGCACGCCGTCGGTCTGCGACAGCTCGGGATGATGCGAGTCATCCCATGGCAGGAAGCCGTACGTGGTTTGCAGGAGCGGCTTGGTCTCTTCGTTGTAGCCGTAGCCGTCTTCGGGGAACTGTGAGAAGACCGGGATGAGCTTGAGCAGCCGTCCCGACGGCAGGCCGTACACAGCGACCTGGCCGCTGTAGCCGCCCGACATGAACGAGTAGAACTCATCGTACGAGCCGGGGGGAACATACACTCGTGATGCGGCGTCGCCGCTCACGAGACTCTGCGTCGTGGCACCCTTGGGTGCGCACGCGTAGATGATACCGATCGCTCCGATACTCGCGGTCGCGAGCAACGCGGAGCGCTTGAAGGAAATTTTCATTCGCCCGCCGCAGTAGAAGTGGTGTGATCGAACTGCTGCGGACGAACAATTGTCGATACAACGGTTCCGATGTATCAGGCGTTTGGAGCGAGTTCTGTAGGCACATTCCCCGAGGCGCGTGGGGAGAATGTCTGACGGCGCCGCACGCTCGGGGTTCGCCCGCTCCCGCGCGGCTCCACGCTGCTCCGAAGCGCGTTCAGGATGACCGCGACGTCGATCACCTCCTGCAACGCCGCACCGACCGCCGGCGGCAAACCGCCGAACGCGGCGACGAGCATCGCGAGACCGCTCAAACCAAGCCCGACCCAAATGCTCTGCCGCGCGATCCTGATGGTGCGCGTGCCGATGGAGATGACCTCCGGGACGCGGTCCAGCGAGTCGACGAGGATGATCACGTCGGCGGCCTCGGCGGTGATTCCGCCGCCGTGCGCGGCCAGGGCGATACCCACGTCGGCTGCGGTGAGCGCGGGCGCGTCGTTGATACCGTCGCCGACCATGAGCACGGTGCCGCCTTCGGCGCGGAGTCGCTCGATGAACGCCGCCTTGTCTCCGGGGAGCAGGTCGCCGTACGTCTCCTCGATGCCGACGCGCTGCGCCAGCGCGCGCGCGATCGGCGCGTGATCGCCGGAGAGCAGCACGATGCGAGAGATGTGTTCCGACCTCAGCTCCGCAAGCACGTGCGGTAGTTCGCTCCGTATCTCGTCGGCGTACTCGATCACCGCGGCGAGCCGTCCATCGATCTCGACGTAGGCGCGAAGCGTCGCGTCCGATCGTTCGAGCGCCGCGGCGTCGATCACCCCGTGGTCGCAGTACGGCAGCACGAAGGCGCGCGCCCCGACGCGAACGGTTTGACCATCAACCGTGGCACCGACGCCCTGGCCCGGCGCCTCGAGACTTTCCGTCGCCGACGGAATGGTGAGTCCCGCCGCACGGGCCCCGTCGACGATCACACGACCAAGCAGATGGCTCGAATGTTCTTCGACGGCGGCCGCCAACCGGAGCACGTCGTCGTGCGCGAACCCGGGCGCGACGCGCACCGCCTGCAGGCGCGGCTTACCGATGGTGAGCGTGCCGGTCTTGTCGAACACCGCGACGCGCGCGGCCCCGAGGCGCTCGAGTGCACCGCCGTTGCGAACGATGATGTGTCGTTTGGCGGCACGGTTGATCCCGCCAATGATCGCGACCGGCGTGGCGAGAATGAGCGGACACGGCGTGGCGACGACGAGGATCGCGAGCGCACGAGACCAGTCGTGCGTGGCCCACACCGCGAGACCGCAGACGGCGAGCGTTATCGGCGTAAACCAGACTGCATATCGATCGGCCAGCCGTTGCAGTGGCGCCTTGCTCGCCTGCGCGGTGCGCACGAGGTTGACGATGCGCTCGTACTGACTCTCCGCCGCCAACGCCGTCGTTCGCATGCGCAACGCGCCGAAGCCGTTCGCCGTGCCGCTCATCATGGCCGTGCCCGCGTGCGCCGATACGGGCTCGGCCTCGCCCGTGAGCGACGACGTGTCGACCTCCGATTCACCTTCGGTCACGACGCCGTCGCACGGAACGAGCTCGCCGGGGCGGACCAGCAACTCGTCGTCAACGCGAACGACCGACACCGGGATGTCTTCGACGCGGCCGTCGACGATCCGGTGCGCGACGCGCGGCGCCGCGGCCTCGAGCTCGCGCACCGCGGCCGACGCCCGGCCTTCGGCAAACCGTTCGAGCGCTTCGCCACCGGTCTGCATCAGGACGATGACGAGTCCGGCGAACGGCTGGCCGAGCAGCACCGCGCCGACGATGGACAGCGTGGCGACGACATCGGTCGCGAAGCGTCCGCGCCCGGCCGCCCGCAACGTGCCCCACACTACGGGCGCGCCGGTGACAATGAGTCCGATCATCCATACTTCGCGCGCCAGACTATGGCTGACCGCGAAATGCAGCGCCGCGCCGACGACGATGAGCGCGAGTGCCGAGAGCGGAAGCAGCGTGCGTCGAAGCATGGAGGGCGAGGTCGGATGACGAAGGGCGAAACTAACTACAGAATGGCGGAACTAGCGAACGGTCAGGGAAGCGCGGTGCGGATCCGAGAAAGGCGGATCACAAACATCGCAGACGCAAACATGCGAGCGGCCCGTGCCGACCATCACGAACCGCTCGCATGTCGCAACCACCGGGATTCGCAATCGATACTCACCCGAAGGTCAATAACGTTTGACCCGCACCGTGAGCGATGCGAAGCGCGATGTCGCGTCCCGCTTCGTCGCTCAACACATCGATCCGGCCCACGTTGCCAATGCTTCTCGACAGGTGGCGGTCGAGATCGCCGAGCTCGCCGAACATGAGCTCCACCCGCCCGTCGTGCTGATCGTACGTCGCCCCGAGGAGTGGATAATCGTGCTCTTGCGCCTGGGCCCCGATTTCTGGGTCATCGACCTCGAGCGTGCCACGGCGGCCCACGTTTCGGCGCGTGAACGCGTCGAGGGCGTGGGACCACTCCGGACGATCCAACGAATTGACCATCGGCGGCTCGACGGCGGCACGCGCCTGCATCATCGCCGTGGCGTGCGGCACGGTGAGAACGCTGCACGTCGCGCAACGAAGGATCCGCGTCGTGACGCTACCGATGAGCATTCGGGTCACGAAGCCGTGTCCATGACTTCCCGTCGCGATGAGATCGGCGTTGACGCTGGTGGCGAACGCGAGCAGCTCCGTGGCCGGGTCGCCTTGCAGCACGACCCGCTGGAGAATCATGCCGGGTGGGACGCGGAGCTGCTCGCGAATCTTTTGTAGCGCTTCGCCGGCATCCTGCTTGTACGACGAGCCCCAGCCGTTCCAGTCGTACAACGTGCTGTCGCGCGGCGCGACGTGCGCCAGGTAAATCGTCGCGCTGGAGGCCGCGACTTCCAACGCCAGCCGCGCCGCACGAAGGCTCGTCTCACTGTAGTCGATGGCGACGACGATGCGCCGCGGTGCATGGGTCAGGCCGTTGGTCACCGCGAGCACCGGGACGGCCGACACGCGGACGAGGCGGAGCGCCGTCTCATTGCCGAACAACCGGTCGATCACGCGGTGACGACCCAGTCCCGACACGATCATCGACGCGTTCGATTCGTTCGCCAGCCGGGCGATGGTCGTCGCCGGATCGCCCTCGTAGATCTCGACGTCGGCGAGCCCCGCGCCACCCCAGGCGCGCGCCATCTGGCTTTGCACACCGCGTTTGAGGTCGGCGCGTCTCGACGCCTCCACGTCGGGCGAGATCGGAATTGCCGCCTCCGGCGTCATGATCGGCACCGGCGAGAGCACCGTCGCGACGCGCAGCGCATCCGGATCCTCGGCGAACAGACGGCCCGCGATGAGGGCCGCGTCCGACTGCTCCCGGCCGTCGGTGGCGACGATCACGGGTGACACTCGACTCGCGCGAATCCCTTGCTGTGGCTCGGTCGATGGAACTTGAAGGGTCGGCATACGGCCTCCTGAGCGGTCTCGTCGCAACGTCGCGGTTTGCGATTTCTGCGATCTCCATCCAAGGATGCGGCGCTTCGACAGGGGCAACCGTCAGCCAGATGCTGATTTTCTGTCAGGTAACGTCCCGGTGGCAACGGCGCGGGTGATGTCCATCGTCGTGACGATCCCGCAAAGGCGCCCGCCGTCGACCACGAGCACGCGATGCGCGCCGGTGCGTCGCATGAACTCGGCCGCGCTCTGCACGGTCATGTCGATCGGCAGCTGCGGTGGATCGGCGATCATCGCTTCCTCGACCGTGTGCTCCGACAGCACATCCCACTCGGGGGTCTCGGACGCGCGGAACCGCTCGGCGACGTCGAGACTCGTATCGTCCCAGAGCTCGGCGAAGTATTCGGCGGACGGCGCGTCGTCGTCCTGAGTTGCGTCGTCGTCGAAGATGTCCGTCATGTCTCGCTCGGTCGGAACGCCGGGCGTGGCCGACTCGAAGGCGATGATGCTGTCGGACGAGAGTAGACCCACGATCTGATCGCCAGCCATCACGGGAAGCGCGTTGACGCCCATTGCCGCGAGCAGATCCACGGCGTCGCGCAACGATGCCTCTGCCGAGATGGTGACCGGCGCGGGCGTCATGAGCGTTCCGAGTTTCAACACGGGTTCTCCCTAGTCATTTGACGCGGCACCCCGCGGCGCAACGAGCACGGAACAGGTTGCACATCGAACGACGCGTGTCGTGACCGCGCCGATCGCGATTCTCGACGCTGGTCCATGACCGTGCGCCCCGATGGCCATGAGATCCGCGCGTTCGCGCGCCGCCAGCTCGAGCAGCTCGCTCGCGACATCGCCGTGGGCCACCACGGACCGCACGCGAACATCGTACGGCCGCGAGATCTGTCGCATGGTGTTCTCGAGCGCCGTGGTCGGATCACCACGGTAGGCGACAGCGGTGCTGCCCCAAGCAATCTCGCTCGGGCGCGGCGCAACGTGCGCGACAATGACCTCCGCGCGCGGCGCCGCCATGCCCAACGCAAGTCGCGCGGCCGCCAGACTCGTATCGCTGAAGTCCATGGCCAACACGAGCCGGCGTGGCGGGATCTCCGAGCACTCGGCGACGGCCAGCACTGGCGTCCGTGCCTCGCGAATCACGCGGAGCGCCGACTCGTCGCCCCGCAATCGATCCATCACGCGCGGCCGTCCGATGCCGACCACGAGGAGCGCACGATGCGTTGCGGCAGACGCGGCGAGGAGCGCCGGCGGATAGCCCGATCGCACCTCGATCCACGCATCACCGCCCTCGCCGAGCACCCGCCGCAGTTGCGCTTCGACGAGGGTTTGGCGCGCGATGGCGTCGAGCAGCTCCGCCGATTCTCCGAATTCCGATGCATCGCGTATCGCGTGGGGTGGGAGGACGGTGAGAACCCCAAGGGGGCCGTTCGCGACCAGACGCCGCGCGGCACGAAGCGCGGCATCGGATTGCTCACGGCCATCTGTCGCGACGAGGATGCCCGGCGGGAGCTCGCCCGGCCGTTCCCGACGCTGAGTTTGTGGGAGAACGGCCTCCATCATGGCCATTGTTCTCAATGCCTCCCGCGATCGAGCGTGGTTATCGCCTCGCCCAGGGCGAAGCCGACCCAAAGATCAACGACGAATCCGGGATGCGGTGTCGGCGAATCACCACGACCGCGTGCGGGATTCGCTGTCGGGACGACGCCCTATCGTGCGCTCGACGCGACACGACCGACCATGTCGTCGGCGTGGATGCGGAAGATGGTCGTTCGGAACGGCGTCGGATCCCCCGCCGTTAGCGCATCGGCGTCGACGTGTCGCAACAAGTCGACCGCTGTCTCGTACGTCTCGCGCTCGCGGTCTCCGCCGTCCGGCGCGAGAAGGTACATCGCCCCGTGCAGGACGACGCTTCGCCAATCGAAGCGGCCTTCGACCTCGTCGACCTCGAAGGCCACCCACGGATGATGACGAACGGTCGCGAGCTTGGTGCCCGGCGATGTGCGGCCGTACAGCCATTGGTCCGCGAAAACATATGAGATCGGCTCGATGTCGACCCGATCGTGGAAGGTGAACGCCAGGCGCCCGACATGATTCCGACGCAACAGTGCCACGCACTCGTGCGGCGGAAGCTCCGAAAATGTGGGTCGATCGGTGAGGGCCATGGTCGCTCCGAGCTATTCGGCGCTGGAGTAGTCGGGCACGGAAAAGGAGAATGTGCTTCCCTGCCCGGGAGTGCTTTGCACCCAAATGGTGCCGCCGTGCGCCTCGACGATTCCCTTCGTGATCGACAGGCCGAGCCCTGTGCCGCGTGCCCGGGAGCCGTCGGACGATTGCCAATAGCGATCGAATACGCGCTCCTGGTTCGCGAGGGGAATGCCCGTCCCCGAGTCGCGCACCGAGAACACCACGCCCGATTCTGCGCGCTCGACGCCAAGGACGATGCGGCCGCCGTTCGGCGTGAACTTGATCGCGTTGCGCAACAAGTTGCCGAGCGCCTGAACTATGCGCGCGCCGTCGGCCGTGAGCAGCGGGAGATTCGTCGGCACATTGACGTCCAGCGTAATGCCGTGCTGGGTGGCTTCGACCTCGAACATGTGCCGTGCCTGGAGCGCAATCTGTGCCGGATCCTGCGAGCGCAACTCGAGCGACAAGCGGCCTCGCTCGATATTCGCGACATCGAGCAAGTCTTGGATCAGCCGATTGACCCACTCGGTCGATTCGCGGATGGTCGCCAGTAGCTGGTTTCGTTCACCCGCATCATTGGGTGGGTTCTCCTGTAGCACGCGGGCGCACATCGCGATCGCGCTCATCGGGTTGCGGAGGTCGTGCGAGACGATGCCCAGGACCTCGTCACGGGCGCGCGTGGCACGTTGCGCCAGGCCGTAGAGTCGAGCGTTCTCCAACGTCCTGGCCGCGGTCGCAGCGAATTTGTCGGCCAGCAGCCGGACGTCGGCCGAGAATTCGCGCGCGGGATCGGTGGCAATCAACGTCAAGGCGCCGAATGCCTCGTCGCCGGCCACCAACGGAACGATGAGTAACGACCGCGCGCCAAGGGCGCGCCAGTGCGGAATGTTGGCTGGGTCTTCACTCGCGTCCAGCCAGTCGTCGTCCACGGCCAGCACGACTTCGCGACGCTTGCGCCGAATCGCGTCGATGACGGGCGACGGCGAGTCCCAGGTGAGTGGTCGGTCGGCGAGTGCGTAGAGCGCCGGCGTGAGTTGGGCTCGTTGCCGCGTGCTGATGACTCGTCGCAACGTGTCGCCGGGCATGATGACATCGAGGATTGCGGCGTCGGCCAGGCGCGGTACGGGGACGTCGGCGACCATCTGCGTGGCCGCGTCGAAGTCGAGAGACTGCGCCAACTCGGTGGACGCCGCCACGAGAAACCGCTCGTCTTCTTCGGCGCGCCTTCGGTCGGTGATGTCGCGCAGCACGACGGTGAACAGAATGCCGTCGGGCAGAATCAGCTTCGAGATCGAGGCCTCGGCGGGAAACTCCGTTCCGTCGCTCCGCAGCCCGAAGATCTCTCGACGCTCGCCCATGCGTCGCGCGGTCGTAGGCGAGCGCGCGAACGCTTCCATGTGCGCGTCGTGGCCCGATCGATAGCGCGCGGGAATGAGAATGTTCAGATGTCGTCCGATCGCGTCGGCCGTCTTGTAACCGAAGATCTCCTCGGCACCGCGATTGAAGTGGACGATCCGCCGCTCTTGGTCCACCGAGATGATCGCGTCCGCGGCGATGCCGAGAATCCCGGAGAACTTCGCTTCGGACGCGCGGAGCGCCGCCTCGGTGCCCGCCTGCTCCTTGAGTCGCTTGTCGAACGAGACCTGGCGTACGAGAACGATCGCGAGCGTCGCGCCCACGAACAGCAGCGCGCCGAGGCGCCACCACGCTCGTGTGTCCCCGCTGGGCAACTCGGTGAGCGTGATGCCCAGGGGAAGAAACAGAACTACGAGTCCAATCCAGACTGCGGTGCGAAGTTGTCGGGAGCGAACGACGGGCATGGAATACTGGTGAATTGCCGCGCCGATCGGTCGACTGCTAGACCTCGGCTAGCAGGCCCAGCTTCAGCGCCAGTTGAACGTAGTCCGAGCGATGGGCCAGGCCAAGCTTCTCCTGAATCCGTTGCTTATAAGTATCGACGGTCTTTGGGCTGATGAACAGCCTCTCACCGATCTCAGGCGCAGAGTAGCCCTGTGCAACCAATCGCAGCACATCGCGCTCGCGCTGAGTGAGTTTCTCGAAACGCTCTCGTTCGGTCTTGGCGGGATCTTTCCTCGTGAGATTCTTGGCCAAGACTCCGGCCGCCGCCGGCCGCACGTAAACGTCTCCGTGTGCTACCGCGCGCACCGCATCGACGAGCTCGCGATCGGCCGCGCTCTTGACCAGGTATCCGGCCGCGCCCGCCTCCATGAGCGGAACGAGATAGTCTTCCTCCGTGTGCATCGTGAGAATGAGCACGCGGGCCGGCAATCCCTTCTTGACGATCTCGCGCGTCGCGGACGCGCCGTCAAGCTCCGGCATCGTCAGATCCATCACGACGACGTCGGGCTTGAAACGTTCGGTGAGCGCCACGGCTTCCAATCCGTTTTTCGCCTCGCCGATCACTTCGATGTCGCGCGCCGCGCCGAGGACGGCCTTGAGCCCCGCGCGCACGACCGCGTGATCATCAGCGAGAACGACGCGAATGGTGTCGCCAGTCATTGCATCTCCTAGTTCCAGAATGACAATCCTATGCAGTGTCAGGCCGTGACCAACGGAATCGTGGCAACGATCGTCGTTCCGCTGTTCGGGGCCGTCTTGATTTCAAGCGATCCGTCAACGAGCGCAACGCGCTCGCGCATCGACAGCAAGCCCAACCCGCCCGCGGTTCCCTTCTTCTCCACCGCCGCCAGGTCGAACCCATGCCCATCGTCATGCACTTCCAATCGCGCGGTTGGTCCGTCCGCGCGCACGGTGAGCCAGACGTGCCGCGGCGACGCATGACGCGTCGCGTTGCGCACCGCCTCCTGCGCGACTCGATAGAGTACCGACTCCGTGCTCGGCGACAGGCGACTCGTCACACCTTGTGCGTCGATGTCGATGTCGATCCCGGTGCCTTTGGATGACTCGCGCGCCAACTTCTGCAGCGCGGCGACGAGCCCGAGGTCGTCGAGTACACGCGGATGAACGGTGTGGGACAGGAGACGCACTTCTTCGGTGACCTCTTCGGCGGAATCGCGCATCTCCGAGAGCCGCGCCGCCAGGGCGGGATCGGTGCAGTCGCGCGCCGCGGCGGAGAGTTGGAGCAGCAATGCCGCGAGGTGCTGGGCCGTCGAATCATGAAGCTCTCGGGCGAGCACCGCACGCTCTCTGTCGCCAACCTCGATCACCTCGGTTGCCAATGCCCGCATCCGCGCGCGATCGGACACCAGTCCGTCGAGCAGGATGTTGAACATGGAGCCGACTCGGAGGACCTCCTGGTCCGCCACCGTCGACCGCTCGACCCGCGCACCGAAATCGCCCTGCCAGACACGCTCGGCGACCGCCTCAAGATCACGGATAGGCCTGAGCGCGACGAGGACCAGCCCGATGTGCAACGCGAGCGCCGCGACGATGGCGCCGTCCAACGCCAATCCGCCCGCGCGAGACAAGCCCGTCCGGAACGCGATGAGTAGCACGACCACGGCCAGGTTCGCTCCAACCAACTTCACGGCCAGCGGCACGCGAAGCGCGGCAAGACGAATGCTCCGTCTGCTGCTCGCGGCGCGTGGCTGGCCACGAAGGAGTTGAACCGGCTTCGACGCTTGGTCGGACAACACGGGCAGGACGAGGGACATCAGGGGGTCTCGGACGACGCGGAAAAATAGGTGTGAGTAGAGTTTAGCTCCAACCGATGTGACTTGTGTCGGGCACTCGGGATAGACGCCGACGGGGAACTCCTGACACCAGCGTCAGGGGTTCCCCGACCATCCAGCCCCTGGTTTTGAAGGGTTTACGGCTGTCCGACGGCCGCGGCAATTGCCTTGGCCCCTACGCTCAGCTCGAAGTTGATCTTGACTTCATCACCCGTCTTGAGACGGCCGAAGATCGCCGTCGGCGGCTTGATGCCGTAGTCCGTCATCTTGATCGGGACCACGCCGGTCGCCTTGACGCTGCCGTCGGGCATACGGGTAGCCAACACGTCCATTGTCAGGTTGTTCTCCTTTCCAGCGATCGTGAGCGTGCCAACAGTGTGGAGCGTGAAGCTGTCCTTGGCCTCGCCGGGGGCGGCATCGAACGTCGCCATGATGTAGCTGATGTCGGGCGAGTCGTCGGCCTTGAGCGCCTTGTAGAGGTTGTCATCCATGCCGCCGTGGCCGCACTTGATGGACTTGACGGGCACCTTGACCTGCACCCGCTTGAGGGATTTCGGCGGAGCGACGGCGATCTGGGACGCAGTCGCGGCGTCGAGGTCGATGGCTGCCTCGAGCGTGGTCGCCTTGCAGCTCCAGCCGTGCAGGTTCGACGTTCCTTCGATCCACAGCTTGCTATCGGGCGCAACGGCAACGCGGGCCGTTCCCTGCGCACCAGCTACCGTTGCGCTCGATGCAATGAGTGCGAACATGGCGACGCTGGCGAGATTAGTCCTAGTCATCCTTCCTCCTCCCGTTACTCGAGTTCACCCTGGGCCGGTCGGCGCCGCGGGGGCCCTCGAACTGGAGCGGAAGGTATGATTCGCCGAATGCGGCTACTGTCGGGGAGATGAACGAACTTTGGTAGGGTTACCGTGACACAATGGGTGGAGAAACCACCGCGACGAGCCGTCAGGGTTCGCCCGACCCGGGCCGCGTCTCGATCGTGAGCACTCGGGGCGAATGTCCCGTGTGCGCGAGGAACGTCTCCACGTCCGGCCGCGACAGCACGAGCGTCGCCGTGTTGACCAGCGGGTGGCATCGCCACCGGGGCGTATTCCATACATCGGCATCGATGTAGACCTCGACGGCTTTGCTCTCGTCGTTTATCAGCCCAAGAATCGTGACCGAGCCGGGCTCGACGCCCAGGTATTTCATCAGTCGTTCCGGCGACGCGAAGCTCAAGCGGTCGGCATCGGCTTGCTCCGCGAATCGTTTGATGTCGACGGCCTTTTCACACGTCGTCACCAGCAGGAGATGCCGCCGGCCGCGCTTGTCGCGCAGAAAGATGTTCTTCGTCTGAACCGCGGGCTCGTTGGGGATCGCCGCGTAGGCTTGGTCGCAGGTGAACACGGCGGCATGCTCGTATCTCGTATACGAGATTCCTAATTGATCGAGCAAGGAATAGATGTCGACAACCTCGCCCTTCACACTCCCTCCGCGCCGACGAGCTCCGCCCGTGTGCCGGCTCTCACGATCGCGAGCGCCGCAATCAGCATCGTGGCGACGAACCCGGTAACGCCGATCCACCGCCAGGCCCCCCAAAAAACTCCGCCCACCGCCCCGGCCACGCTCGACCCGACATAATAGAAGAACAAATACAACGCAGCCGCCTGCGCCTTGGCATGTTGTGCCCGAAGGCCGACCCAACTGCTCGCCACCGAGTGACCGCCGAAGAATCCGAAGGTAATGGTGGCGATTCCGGCGATCACCAACACCAGCGGTCGAAACAGCGTGAGGCCGACGCCGATCAGCATGAGTCCCGCCATCGAGAGAAGCATCTTCGCGCGACCGACCCGGTCGGCGCGCCCGCCGATCCACGCCGACGCGAAGATGCCAACCAGATACACGATGAAGATCAGCCCGACCGCCGACTGGCTGAGACGGTATGGCGCGTCGAGTAGATGGTAGCTGACATAGTTGTACGTCGTCACGAACGATCCCATCAACAAGAATCCCACCGCGTACAGGCCAATGAGTTTCGTGTCATGCAGCTGCTCCCAGAATGTGCGGAGCAGCGCGCCGATGCGGGGCGGCCGAGCGACGAAATGCCGCGACGATGGAAGCGTTCGCCAAAAGATCACCGTGGCCACGAGGCCTAACAGTCCGATCGCGCCGAGCGCGTACCGCCACGAGAGGAGGTCGGTGATGAACGACGTGATCAGACGACCGATCATGCCGCCCAATCCATTGCCGCCAATGGCCAGGCCCATGGCCAGTCCGATCGAGCCGGGATGCACTTCCTCGCTCAAATATGCCATGGAGATCGCCGGCAATCCGGCGAAGGTGATGCCTGCGAGCGCGCGCGTGGCGAGAAACAATCCCCAGTGCGGCGCCAGCCCGGAAAAGATCGTGAGCAGCGCGGACGCTCCGAGCGAAGCAACCATCATCGACTTTCGTCCGCGCGACTCGGACAGCGCGCCGGCGACGATCATCGCCGGCGCCAACAGGCCCGTGGTCAGCGACAGCGAGAGGCTGCTCTGGGCGGCACTCACGTTGAAGTCGCGTGCGAACACCGGCATGAGCGGCTGCACGCAGTACAGCAAGGCGAACGTCGCGAAGCCGGCAGAGAACAGCGCGAGGTTGATGCGGCGGAACTCGGGAGTCCCCCGATGAATCAGGTCGGCCGACGGGTGGGCGGGCACCAACGCAAGCTAGCCACGCCGGAAAGCGTTATTCCGCCGCGCCCGTCGCCATCCGAATCTGAGCCAACTTGTCGGGCGCACCGACGAACAGCTCCGACGGGTATCGGCGATACTGCAGCATCTGGCTGTAGATCGCGCCCTGATCGTAGCGGTTCAACCCGAGGCCGGCGAGAAACTGTAGCCGCAAGTTGCGATCGTGATTGATCTCGGCGTCGGCGAGCCACGGGCGGAGCATGGGCTCGTTGCCGGCAAACGTTGCGAACAGATCCGTCGCCGAGTTGAAGCCGATCTCGCGGAGCGACTGCGCGACTTGCGCGTACTGCGGGCTATCGAGCCGCTGGGTGATCGCGTCCAGGTCGATCTTCATCGTGCCGAGCTGACCCACCAGCACCAGGTCGTAACCGCCGCCATTGTTCGTGTTGCCGAACACAACGCCGTTGGGGAAGGCCTGGAAGAACGTCGCGACCTCGCTCTTGACCGCTTCGGGGCTGCTCTCGTAGAGCTGCACGAACAGCGTGACCACGCCACCCGGGTTCAAATGCTCTTTGACGACGTCGAAGAATTCCTTCGTGTACAACGTCGCGGCGCCCTTGACCCACGGATCGAGCGGGTCCGACGTCACCGCGTCGAACTTCTGCTTGGTCGTCAGAATGAAATGGCGCGCGTCGTCGATCTCGACGCTCACCTTCGGATTGGAGATCACGTTGAAGTTGTGCGCGCCGAAATACTTCGACACGACCTTCGGCACCAGCGGCTCGATCTCGGCGATGGTTTCGTGTCCGAGATTGGGATCGATGCTCACGGCGCCGGCCGTCACGCCCGCTCCGCAGCCGATCACCAGCACCGAGCCCGGATGCGGCGGCAACAGCGTGGTCAAATGGCCGAGCATGCGCTGGAGCCGCATGTCCTGCGGTTCACTCGACGCCTGAACCTTTCCGGCGTTGTGATAATTGAGCACACCGTTCGACAGCTGCGACACGGCGACCGACGCCGTCATGCCTTCGCCGACATAAATGAAATCGTTCGCGTTCTCGAGACGTGTCGCGAACCAACGCCCGTAGCCGACGAGGAGCGGCGGAACGGGCGGAACGGATTGAATGAACAGCACCGCCGCGACCGCGGTGACGACACCCCACCAGAGGCGCCGTGGCGCGAGCGACAGCTTCGACGTCGCCGTGCTGACGACCGGCACGAACATGAGCAGCGCGCTCACGGCAGCCGTGCCGATGAGAATGCGCTGCGACGCTTGCGTGCCGAGCCATGCGATGATCAGCAGACTGCCGAGCAGCGCGCCGACAATTCCACCGATGGTGTTCGCCGCGTACACCGTTCCCACGAGGCGGCCGGGATCCTTCTCGTCGCGGCCGACCGCCGCCAGCGCGAGCGGAAAGCTCGCACCCCAGAAGCATGCCGCCGGTAACACGGCCCACAGACAGCGCACGAGGTCGATCTGGAACGTGTACCGCGCCTCGATCGCGAGGCCGGGACTCACCGGCCAATACGGAAGCATCTTCGTCATCGAGTACGCCGCCCACGCGATCGTTGCGGTGAGCAGGAACTGACAGATGCCGAGCGCCGTGCGCGGCTCCTTGACCGTGCGAGCCAATACCGATCCGACGCTGCTTCCAATGCCCAGTCCGACGAGGAATGCCGCGAGAATGAGCGAGAAAGTGTACGTCGTCGCACCGAGCAGGAGCGACAACAGGCGCGTCCACACTGCTTCCGCGGCGAGCGCGGTCGCGCCCGACAACCCGATGGTGAGATAGACGGGCCAACTTCCGGCGGGGATGAGCGGCGCTTTCTCGGCGTCGGTCGTCGCACCGGCGTCGCCGGGGTCGTACGGCGCGACGCGCACGAGCGCGAGACTGGCGAGTGCGACCACGACATCGATGCCGACGGCCACGTACGTCGCGAACGCCATGTCGTGCGTGCGCAGAAGATAGAATCCGGCCAACAAGCAGCCGAACACCGCGCCGGCGATGTTGCCGCCGTAGAAGAAGCCAAGCCATGCGACACCGGTCGGCGTCGTCTCGACCCAGCGCGCGATGGCCGGCAGGGTGGCGCCCATGAGCAGCGTGGGCGGAAGTAGACACAGGGCGCAGAACAGGCCGCGCACCAGCAGATCGGCCGTGCCGTGCAGCGCGATTGCGTAGTAGAAGCCGCCCGCGTACGGCAAGCCCCAGAGCACGAGCAAACCGAACACCGCGATCGCCAGCTCGAGCTTGGCATACACGCGCAATGGGTGTTGTTGGCGCGATACGAACTTCGAGAGGAACAAGCTTCCGATGCACATACCGCCCATGAACGTCCCGAGGAGCACGCCCATCGATACCGCCGACGAGCCTATGATCAGGCTCAGCAGCTGGAACCAGACAATCTCATAGATAAGGGCTGCGCATCCGCTCCCAACGAATAGCAAAACGACCAGCGGCAACAGACGTCGGGCAACGGGTACACTCGACGGGCTGGAGGCGGGTACTTCGGCATATGGCGACGGGCGACGCTGCGTTTTGGTCGTAGGCGGCACGGCTCGGTTGGATGAGGACAGAAGGGGCGCGGTTAGATCAGCTACGCGCACGGCCCCCTCTATGTTGGCGGCCGGCGCAGCGTGCGTCCAGTCGAGCAGTCCATGCCGCGTGGGAGTGGCCGGGCCGGGGGGCTTGACGCAATCGATGGGTGTAGTCATTCTACATGCTAGGACGTAGACACCCTACACCCACAGCGCCATGGCGAAGAACGACGGTCTCTCGCGCATCGAGCTGCTACAGGGCACGCTCGATCTGATGCAAGCAGCTTGCGGTCGAGCGCAGCCGCTGGGAACGACTCTCTCAGGCGATCGCCGGCGTCATGTGTCCGCCCGCGACGGAGGTGAATTCTGAGGATGCCTTGGCGTCACGACCGCGAGCAGCGCGACGCGTCACTCGACGAAGAAATCCGCGCGCATCTCGCCATGGCGATTGCCGATCGCATTCTTCGCGGTGAGTCGCCCGAGGACGCGGCCGCTGCGGCGCGCCGCGAATTCGGCAACGTAAGCCACGTCAAGGAGGTCACACGCGAGACGTGGCGCGGCGTGTGGCTCGAGCGACTGATGCAGGATCTCGCGTATGCCGCGCGATCACTCCGGCGTGCTCCGGGGTTCGCCGCGGTCGCGGTGCTGACGTTAGCGCTCGGCATCGGCGTGAACACGGCGATGTTCACCGTAATGAACGGCGTGCTGCTTCGGCCACTGCCCTTTCCTGAGCCAGAGCGTCTGTTCGTCGCGTCATACGCCCCGCCGCCCGGGCCCTTCATGAATGTTCGAGGTCTCTTCGACAGTCACTTCGTCCAGGTTGCGGCCAACCATCCAATGTTCGAGCGGCTCACGACCTTCAACACATCGAGT
>DASVYG010000296.1:0-2098 GCA_036392315.1 Gemmatimonadaceae bacterium | reverse complement strand
AGCGCGAGAGCCTGTCAATCTCGCTCTTCCGGCGAGAGCACCGCATATTGGCCCCGTGACGACCAGCCCGCCCCCCGAGGCGCTTCTCCTCACCAGGGAGCTCGCCGACCGCTACCGGATCGAGCGCCAGCTCGGCGCCGGCGGCATGGCCACGGTCTATCTCGCCCACGACGTGCGTCACGACCGGCGCGTTGCGATGAAGGTGCTTCGGCCGGAGCTCGCCGCGGTGATCGGCGCGCAGCGCTTCCTCGGCGAGATCCGGACCACGGCAAACCTTCAGCACCCTCATATCCTGCCCCTGTTCGATTCAGGCGAGGTCGGCGGAACCGTCTTCTACGTCATGCCATACGTCGAGGGCGAAACGTTGCGCGATCGGCTGGAGCGCGAGAAACAGCTCCCAACCGCTGACGCGCTCGCCATCGCGACCGAAGTCGCGAGCGCGTTGGATTACGCGCACCGGCACGGAGTGATCCACCGCGACATCAAGCCGGAAAACATCCTCCTGCACGACGGCCAGGCGCTCGTCGCCGACTTCGGGATCGCGCTCGCTGTCGCGAACACAGGCGATGGCCGGCTGACGGAAACAGGAATGAGCCTCGGGACGCCCAAGTACATGAGCCCCGAGCAGGCGATGGGAGAGCGGACGATCGATGCGCGCGCGGACGTGTACGCGCTCGGCTGCGTCGTGTACGAGATGATCACGGGCGAGCCGCCGTTCACCGGTCCCACGGCGCAGGCGATTGTGGCCAGGGTGCTGACCGATAGGCCGCGTCCCATGCGCGAGGTCCGCCGGTCCGTACCGCAGCACGTCGACGACGCGGTGGCCATCGCGCTGGAGAAGCTGCCCGCGGATCGCTTCGGGAGCACAGCCGAATTCGCGGAGGCATTGACGGCGGGTCAGTCCTCGGTTCGGAAGCGAACGGCTTCGATTGCCAGAGCGCGACCGACCGTCGACCGCATGACCGTCGCCGTCGCGGTGCTCGGCGTAACGACGCTGGCTGCGCTCGTGTGGGGCGTTCGACAGCATGCTTCGAGCTCGCCGGCGCGTGCGGCGCCAGTTCTTCGTCTGCAATTCCCCGTGGACGTGGCGCGGATGGCGACGGGAGGCGTAGTGGCGATCGACGCCGCGGGCTCGAAGGTCGCCACGGTCGAGTTTCTTCCGGGAGGACTCGAGACTCATTTGGTCGTGCGACCGCTGGATCAGAGCCAGCCGCTCTCCGTCGCGGGGAGCGAAGGAGGCCTTTCGCCGTTCTTCTCTCCCGACGGCGCGTGGGTGGCGTGGGCGGCCGGGTCGCGTCTCATGCGTGCGCGAATCGACGGCGGGCCCGGCGGCGCGACGGCGAGCCTCGTCACTGACCTCGGCTCGGCGGACTTCGTCGACGCCGGAACGTGGTGTGACGACGGTTCGATCGTCTTCACGAGCCGCGGCGCCGGACTATATCGCGTCGACGCATCGGGCGGGGCCGCACGCCGGATCGGATCGGCCAAGGCGGTCGGATACAATCTTCCGGTGGCGCTGCCGGGCGGCAAACGCGTCGTCGTGAGCGTCGAGAAGGGCGTCGGCAACTACCAGATGTCCGTCGTCTCAACGACCGACGGCGCGATCGTCGCGACCCTCGGGACCGGCCTCGCATTGGGATATGTCGATGATGGGCATCTGGTGTACATCACGCCCGACGGCGCCACGATGTCCATGCCGTTCGACGTGAAGTCGCTCCAGTCCACGGGCAGGCCCATGACCATGCCGGTGGCACGCCAGGCGTTCTACGCGAGATCGCGCATGACCGCGATGTCGGCGACGGGCACGATCGTGTTCGACGGCGGGATGTTCAGCGACAGCGAGCTACTGCGCGTCGGCACGGACGGGTCCGCGCAGGTGCTTCCGATCGGCCAGCATGCTTTTCGCGGACCGCGCTTTTCGCCTGACGGCCAGCGCATCGCGGTCGACATCGAATCAGGCGGCGACTTGATCGGCGACCTGTGGGTGTACAACAAGACCTCGTCGGCCTTCACGAGACTGACATTCGACAATTCGAGCGTCTTCCCGGAGTGGACGCCGGATGGCGCGTCGATCCTCTACTCGACCGTCGCAAACGGC
>DASVYG010000295.1:0-72990 GCA_036392315.1 Gemmatimonadaceae bacterium | reverse complement strand
GGACGGCGCGCGCGCCCGAGGTTTAGGACTTCGTCTGCGCGTTGCGAATGGACTCGAGCCGGGCGTGCCGCTCACGCGAACTCGTCCAGTCGCGCCGCGCTACGTGGACCCCGCCAGCGAAGGCGATCGCTGTAGCGGAGGCAAGCGCTCACCGCGATCATTGTTCAACTAATAAGAGAATGATGTATGACTGATCGGCGCGGTGTGGGCTACGCTGTGTTGGCAGCAGTGCTGTTTGGCGCGAGCGCGCCGGTGGCCAAATCGCTGCTGCATCGGACCTCTCCAGAGCTACTCGCTGGACTGCTCTACTTGGGATCGGGCGCCGGCCTCGCAATCGTAACTGTGATGCGCCGCGATCGATCAAAGACAGAAGCGCGCATCGGCCGACGCGACATCCCGTGGCTCGGCATGGCGATTTCGTTTGGTGGCGTGATCGGCCCCGTTCTGCTGATGATCGGCCTCACTCACACGCCCGCCTCCAGCGCTTCGCTTCTGCTGAATCTCGAAGGTGTCTTCACGGCAACCATTGCCTGGGTCGTCTTCCACGAGAACGTGGACCGTCGCATTGCGCTCGGCATGTTGGCGATCATCGTCGGCGGCGTCGCGTTATCGTGGGGCGGCCGGGCCGATGTCGCCGGACTCGCCGGACCGCTCGCGATCGCCGGCGCGTGTCTGTGTTGGGGGATCGACAACAACCTCACGCAGAAGGTCTCAGGGAGTGATCCAATCCAGATTGCGATGTTCAAGGGACTCGCGGCTGGATTCGTCAATCTAGTGGTCGCTCTTTTGCTCGGCGCGCCCCTGCCGCTCGCGTCAGTCATCAGCGGTGCGGCCGTTCTCGGATTTGTCAGCTATGGTGTGAGTCTCGCGCTGTTCGTGCTGGCGCTACGTCATCTTGGGACGGCGCGAACCGGTGCGTACTTCTCCCTCGCGCCATTCGTCGGCGCGGCTCTCGCGATCGTTGGATGGGGAGAGCAGGTGAGACCGCTCCTGCTGCTCGGCGCCGGCTGCATGGCGCTGGGCGTCTGGCTTCATTTCACCGAGCGCCACGAGCATGACCACGCGCACGAAGCGATGGAGCATGCTCACGCGCATGTGCACGACGCGCATCACCAGCACGTGCATGGACCAGGGGATCCGCCAGTGACTGATCCACAACCTCACAGTCATCCGCACCGACACGAGCCGCTCGTCCATTCACATCCACATTACCCCGACATTCATCATCGACACACGCACGAATGATCGTGCGGACCGCGGCTGGCCATCGCCGATGGGCACTCGGGCACTTTCAAACACTACCAGTGCCCGCCGCTTGCTTTTGCTCCCCCTTGTCTCTACCCTTAGACACGAGGAGGAGATGACATGGCGATGCTCAAGGGTACGCTCGACCCGCTTGTGCTCAAAACGCTGTCTTTTACGCCGATGCACGCGTTCGAGATCACGACGTGGATCGATGACCGCTCGGCCGGACGTCTGGAGGTGGATGACGCCGCGCTACTGCAGGCATTGCATCGCTTGGAGGAACGCCGACTCATCGCCGCCGAGTGGGGCGTGACGAAGAACGGACGCCGCGCGAGATACTACAAGATCACGCCCCGTGGGCGGGACCACCTGCGCGCCGAATCCGCACGATTGGTCGATCACTTCGACGCGCTCACCACGATCCTCGGCGCCAAGACGGCGAGGTAGGATCATGCACTTCGAGCTCCGGCCAGGTGTCCGCCGACTCTTCCGGTTGCCGCTCTCTACTCGCGCTGCAACGTACCATGACGTCGACGATGAGCTCGAGTCGCTCATTGCCAGCCGCGTCGAGTACCTCGTCGCGCGCGGGATGTCGCCCGGTCACGCGCGCGCTGAAGCCCTTCGACGTCTGGGCGCGTCGCTCGACGACGCGCGCGTTCAACTCCACGCGTCCGCCAATCAACGGGAGCGTCGCATGCGGTTCAACGAATTCCTCGACAGCGTGAAGCAGGATATCCACTACGCCGCGCGCGGACTCATTCGGCGCCCGGCATTCACCGCTGTTTCGGTGCTCACGTTGGCCATCGGCGTCGGAGCGACGACCGCGATCTTCAGCGCGGTCAACGTGTTGCTGCTGCGCCCCCTGCCTTATGCACGCCCGAATGAGCTGATGAAAATCTCGTTGTTCGTTCCGGCGCAGGGCGACTATCCGAGGACTGACATGGGGTGGTCGTACCCCATGTTCACCATGTTTCGAGACGCACAGCGCCCCTTCAGTGACATGACGGTCTATCGTCCTTTACCGCACACGCTGACGAGCGGCGACGCCGAGCGTGTTACGGGCGAGTACGTCGGCGCGGCGTACTTGCGCGTGTTGGGACTGTCGCCATCGCGCGGGCGCGACTTCGATCGCGCGCTGGACGCATCTGCTCCGGCGCCGCACGAAGTGATCGTGTCCTATGTACTGTGGCAGCGCCGCTTCAACGCGGACCCGTCGATCATCGGTCGTACCATCGGCATTGACGGGGAGCCCTGGACGATCATCGCCGTCGGCCCGCGCGACTTTCGCGGGCTTTCGGGTCAGGCGGACCTCCTGCTTCCGGCCACGACCCAACCGGCCGCCCAAATGGGGCCGCAGTGGTTCAATCACTCGCTCGTCGCCCGGCGCCGGCCCAATGTCACTGAAGCACAGGCGGCTCAGGCAACGATCGCCCTCGGTGCTCAGGTCGCCAAGGCGTACCCGAACCCAATGGGCAAGCTGAACTGGGAAGTCACAGCTTCGCCGCTCGATGATGCGCGGCTCGAGCCGGTGATCAAGCGCTCGCTTCTCGTGTTGTTCGGCGCGGTCGGACTCGTCCTGCTCATTACGTGCGTCAATGTCGCCAGCTTGCTCCTTGGACGAGCCAACGCGAGGGCGCGCGAGATCGCCGTGCGCGTCGCGATCGGCGCCGGTCGCGCGCGGCTCATTCGGCTACTACTGACGGAGAGTCTGCTGCTCGCCTTCGTTGGCGCTGTCGCGAGCGTCGCGGTGGCGTGGGCGGGTATCCACTCACTGGGCACGATCGATCCGTCCGCGATCTTTCGCTCACACGGGACCCCGCTTGGCGCGATCGCGTTCTCGTCAATCACTTTGGATTGGCGTGCGCTCGCCTTCACCTTCACCGTATCACTAATCGTTGGCGTTCTGTTTGGGCTGGCGCCGGCGTTCGCTGCCGTAGGCGATTCGCTGGCCGGCGTCCTCAAGAGTGATCGTGCCGTCGGCAGCGGGGGTGCAGGGGCCGGACGGCGGACGCTCGTCGTCGCCGAGGTCGCATTGGCGCTCGTGCTACTCGCGGGGTCGGGGCTCATGATTCGTAGCCTGGCCAAGCTGCTAGCCACCGACGCCGGATTCGATGCGAGCAACGTGCTCACGTTTCGGCTCACGCCGACGCCCGGCTCGATCCAGCGCGATTCGATGCCGGGATTCTATGCAGAGATTCTTGATCGCGTTCGGGCGGTCCCCGGCGTTACCGACGCGGCACTCGGCAGTAGCGCCCCGATGAGTGGCCACGAGAGCCAAGCGTTCTTCAGTCGCACGGGCGCTCCCGTCCCAGACATGAAGTCGCTGATCGATATGGCCTGGGTCACGCCGAATTGGTTCTCGCTCATGCATGTGCGGCTCGAGCGCGGTCGGCTGTTCACGATCGCGGACCGTGCGGGCGCGCCGCAGGTGATGGTGCTGAACGAGAGCGCGGCAAAGAGGTTCTTCGGGAGTGAGGACCCGATCGGAAAACACGTCTCGCTCGGCATGGGCGGCATCGCCGACGCCGAAGTGATCGGCATCGTCGCCGGCGTGCGTCAACGGCCCGATTCGGCGCCCCCAGCAACCGCCTACGTGTCGTACGCGCAGTCGCCGCGGTCGGGCATGATGGTCTTCGTTCGCGATTCGAGAAACGTTGCGTCGATCGGCAACGAGATTCGCGGCGCCGTCCATGACGTCGCCCCGCAGCTCCCGGTGTACGACATGCTAACAATGGCGCAACGTACAGCCGTGGCCACGGCCCAGGCTCGGTTCCGCGCGGTGGTGCTCACGGCCTTCGCGATCACGGCGCTCCTGCTCGCCGTCATCGGCATCTACGGCGTCATGTCGTTCGCAGTCACTGCGCGGACTCGCGAGATCGGCGTTCGCATCGCGTTGGGCGCCGAAGGTACGGGTGTGCAACGTCTCGTCATTGGGGAAGGAATCGCACTGGCCGGCGTGGGAGCTGTCATTGGGCTCGGCGGCGCGCTCGTGGCGACCCGAGTTTTGCGATCGTTCTTGTTCGATCTGACGCCGAGCGATCCGGTCACCTACATCGGCGTCATTGTAACGCTCGGGGCGGCGGCGATATTGGCGAGTTGGATTCCCGCGCGCCGGGCGGCGCGTGTTGATCCGGTGGTCGCGCTTCGCGCTGAGTAGAGTTCGCGGGCCACTGTCAGCTAAGACAGTGGCCCGTGTGCATGTGGTTGAGAACCTGGCGGCCGGCGTGTTCGCGCCGCGCCGCGTGGCGGCGTTATCTGTGCGCCGCCGCGAACTGCTGCATCCACTTGTCTTGGCGCGTTTTCAGTTCGTCCGCCGTCAGGTCTTCCTTATGCGTGGCGATGTTCCAGTGATACCCCTCGGGATCGACGATCGTGCCGCTTCGGTCTCCCCAGAATTGATCCTGCATTTGTCCCATCGGGCCGTCTGCGACTCGAGCTCCAGCCTTCACCGCTCGATTGTACAGGGCGTCGCAATCCGGCACGTACACCCACAACGACATGGGCGAACCACCGTGTGCCTTGACCGTGTTTCCTCCCATCATGTCGTCGTTCAGCATGACGAGCGAATCACCCACGCGGATCGTCGCGTGTAGGATTTTCCCGTCCGGACCCACGGCACGCGTCACTTCGTCGGCGCCGAGTGCCTTCTTGTACCACGAGATCGCTGAAGCGGCGTTCTCCATCGTGAGCTGCGGCGTGACGGTGTGAAATCCCGCGGGAACTGGGTTCTTTGCTTTGGCCATGTTTGCCTCCGTGCAAGGACGTTAGGACTTGGATGGTGCATAGGGCTCGAGGTCTGACGCAAGCTGAACGGCGAGAAATTAGCGGTATCGTGACCTCGCCATGGTTCGAGCACAGCCGAGCCTTCTAAGTTCCGTCATCTCCGCTCCGCTGCGCAGTCGAGGAACAGTTGATGCCGTCGACGGCGAGTCCGTTTTAGCGTGAGGGAGATATGACGACCACGGCGGCAGACACGGCCACGGTTCAGACGTACTGCATCTACATCAAGGCCGCTCCCGAAGTCATCTGGGATGCGTTGACGAAACCCGAGTGGACGAAGCGGTACGGATACGCTCCGCTCGTTGAATACCAGCTACGGCCGGGCGGCGCATTTCGCGCGCATGCCAACGAAGGCATGAAGGCCTTGGGCATACCGGACGTCGTCATCGATGGTCAGGTGCTCGACGCGGACGCGCCGCGCACGCTGGTGCAGACGTGGCGCATGTTGATGGATCCGGCCATGGCCGCCGAGGGGTTCACGCGTCTGACGTACGAGATCGAGCCGGTCAGAGGCGGTGTCGCGAGACTGACGGTCACACACGATCTGTCGCACGCGCCGACGGTTGCGGCGTTGGTCGCCGGTGAGCGCGAGTCGAGCGGCGCGGGCGGTGGCTGGAACGAAATCTTGAGCGGACTGAAAACGCTTCTCGAGACCGGCGCGCAGCTACCCTTTCAAAGCGGACCGGAGAACGGAGAGAGAACAGCCGAACGACAAGCAGCAGCGTCGCAAGCCGCTCGTGCGCATCCATTCGTCAAAGGCGTCCACGGCATCCGCTACCAAGTGAAGGACGTCGCGCGTGCAATCACATTCTACACTCGGCACCTCGGATTCGAGGTGCGGCATCAGCAACCGCCCGCGTTTGCGAGCGTCGCGTTGGGTGACGTTCAACTGCTGCTCAGCGGTCCGCAGGCGTCCGGATCACGACCAATGCCGGACGGCCGACGGCAGGAGCCGGGCGGATGGAACCGGGTCGTGCTGCGCGTGACGGATTTGCCGGCGATGATCGCCGCGCTAAAGCAAGCAGGACTCCGGTTCCGCAACGAAATGGAGACGGGACCGGGCGGGCGTCAGATCCAGATCGAGGATCCCGACGGCAATCCGATCGAGCTGTTCGAGCCGGCCCAATAGGGGCGGATGTCGTCAAATAGACGAGCTCGGTACACCATGAAACGCACGCGAGTAAACTATCAATATCCCTTTGATGGTCGCGAGGTTGAAAGTGCACGTTCGAGATTTGGTCGATGGCCAGCGGGTCATCACCGTGAGTCCCCAAGAGGAGGTCGCGAAGGCGGTCCGTCTACTCTTCATCTACAGCATCGGCGGAATGCCGGTCGTTGCGCCTGACGGCGCCGTCGTCGGGTTCATCGGCGAACGAGACATCGTGAAGATGATGAATGGTCACCTCGGTCCGATCCGCCATATGCCGGTCCAGGACGTCATGGGCCCGGCTGCGTTCTGCGATGCCGACGACACCGTCGAAACCGTGATGCACAGAATGACGAGCGAGCGCGTTCGGCACCTCGTCGTTCGGGAAAATGGACACGTCCTCGGCGTCGTGTCCGTCGGCGACATGGTGAAGTACCGTCTCAGTCAGCTTGAACTGGAAACCGCGGTGCTTCGCGACTACCTCGCGGCGCAGCGCGTGTCGCGCTGAATCAAAGGCCGAGTTGTTCGTCGGCCGTCGCTCATTATCGAAAGCTGAGGCTGAACCGGTTGACGTAGGCCCGGAGTTTCTCCGCGGCGTTCTCGGACGCGGCAAGAGCAACGTACCCATCGGGTCTGACAAGGTACAGCGCGCCGCGTTCGAAGCCGCGATCGCGTGCGCCGTCATTCCATCCGAATGAATGAAGCGGCAGGCTCAGGGCGGCGCACGCGGCTGACACGTCGCGCGCGGCATCTCCGTAAACATGAACCTGCCAATCGAGCGATCGAAGCGGCGCGAAGTTGTCGTCCACGCCTGCGCCCAACCACGGGAGCCGGTCGCCGCCTCGGACGTCGCCGGCTTCGCCCTCGCTCAATGGGCTGTCGTGATAGTGAATTCTAATTTGCGACAGCGTGCGGAAGAACGCGTGCCGAGCAATGCTGAACTTCGTCGCGATACTGAACACCATGGGAGCGACGATCCGGCGCGCCAACTCGCCGACGAGCCCTTGAGCGATGCCAGGCCGAAATGCACGGTCGGTCGTCGACACGAGCAACCGCGCGAACACGATCCGCTCGGGCTCGTACGTGTCGAGCAGGGTCGTGCTCGCACGTCCCTGCTCGACCTGCGCCAGCTTCCATCCGAGATCGATCGCGTCGCCGATCCCCGTGTTCATGCCCTGTGCGCCGACCGGACTGTGAATATGCCCCGCGTCGCCCAACAAGAACGCTCGGCCGATTCTGAAATGCTCGGCAACCCGATGGTGGACGCGATAGGTCGAAAACCAATTGAGGTTCACGACTGAGATGCCAAGGAGCGATTCGACGCGATCGCGAATGTCCTCGAATGAGAGATCTCGTCGGTCGGTCAACTCCGGCGGCACGAGCCCAATAAGGAGGCGCGCCGTCTCTGGACTCCCGCAGGTGAATCGCCGCGATCTTGACCCCCTGCGCAACGATCTCGTCGGCGAATCCGAACTGCCGATACAGCTCGAGCGTTCGTGCATGGACGGCCATGGCGCGCGAGTTGGGCCCAGGGCCGGCGTCGTCATCGATGATTCGAAACGGCACACCGCGGCGAGCAAGACTCAGCGCGAGCACGAGACCGGTTGGACCGGCTCCGACAATCAAGACGGGCGTCGATGTCACGATACCTCCGGGTGAGGGCGATCCACGCGCAGCCCTCTATGGTGTGCGTCCAAAATGGGCGCTCGTTGTCGTGCGTTTCTCCGCACGTGTCGGTCCGCCGCCTCGAGGCGAGCGCGGTCTCGCCGATCCGGCGGCCGTGGTTCTGCCTGATCGCTGCCGGTAGCGCCGCTGTGCTTGACATCGTCGCCGGTCGCGTCCACTGTGCGCACAACGTGCTCAAGGATGAACGATGAAGGCTCCGGTGATTCGTGACGTTCGCGCAACGCGCGCGATCGCAATAGCGAGCGTCTTTCTTAGTCTGACCGCCTGCCGCGACTTGCCCACAGCTTCACCGACCCGGGTCGCGATGTCGGCCGCGGCGGTGCGCACGCCGGCCCCAGCCTTCGTCGGCTGCAAGGATGGTACGCTTTCATCCGGCGCGTTGTGGCAGATCTGCCTGCCGCCGTCGTGGAACGGGAGCGTCATCGTATGGGCACACGGCTACGTCAGCCCGTTCCAGCCCCTCGCGATCCCCACCGACGCCGTCGAAGGCACGCCGGTCAGCGCGATCGTGCTCGGACTGGGCTACGCGTATGCCACCACGAGCTACCGGAGCAATGGCCTCGCCGCGGTAGACGGCTCCTACGATGTGGAGGATTTGCTCACGCAGTTCGATGCCGAGGCGGGTCCGCCGTCCCAAGCGTATCTCGTTGGCGCGTCAGAAGGCTCGCTGTCGTCGACTCTCGCGCTGGAGCGGCCAGCCACGCATTTCAGCGGTGGGCTCGCGGTATGTGGACCGACTGGCGATTTCCGCGACCAGATCGATTACTTGGGCGACTTCCGGTCGCTGTTCGACTATTTCTTCCCGGGGGTGCTCCCGGGAAGCCCCATCGAGATCCCGCAGAATCTCATCGAGCACTGGTTCGACGTGTATACGCCGACCGTGCTGGCGGCGCTCGCTGCCAACCCCGTCGCCACGCAACAGCTGCTCAACGTCAGCCATGCGGCGTTCGATCCGAGCAATCCGAACACCATCGGCGAGAGCGTGCTCGGGATACTGTGGTACAACGTCTTCGCCACGAACGAGGCCAATGCGCGCTTGGGTGGCAACCCGTACGACAACCGGACGCGCGTGTACGTGGGGTCGAGCGATGACGCGCGTTTGAACCGCGATGTCGAGCGCTTCGCCGCGTCCCCGAGGGCGCTCGCTGCCCTCAAGAAGTTCGAGACGAGCGGTCGCCTCCGACGCCCGGCTGTGTCGCTGCACACGACGGGCGATCCAATCATTCCGTTCTCGCAGCAGACACTCTACCAGGCCAAGGTGCTCGACTTCGCGAATGCGGCGCCGTTCGCCGCATTTCCGGTGGTCCGCTACGGGCACTGCTCGTTCACGAAGGCCGAGGTCCTCGCAGGGTTTGCCCTCCTTGTGCAGGAGACGCAAGAGAGCTTCGCTATTCGCTAACGCAGCAGTCGGGAAACGCGTGCAACAGGTCGTCGCGGCGCGCCGTTTCGTCAGTCGGCGCGCATCGCAGTGACCGGATCAACGCGGGCGGCTCGACGCGCCGGTAGCCATGAGGCCAGCATCGCCACCGCCGCGAGCAGCAGGGCTACCGACACGAACGTCTCAATGTCCAACGCCTCGACGCCGAACAGGAGACCCTGCAGCGCCCGTGTTGCGAGCAGCGCGATAACGATGCCGCCGCCAATGCCGGCGATCGTCAGGAAGAGGCCGCGCCGTACGACGAGCCGCGAGACGTCGTGCGACGTCGCGCCCAGCGCGACACGAATGCCAAATTCGCGCATGCGTTGGGTCGCGGCGTACGAGATGACGCCGTAGATGCCGAGCGCCGAGAGCAGAAGCGCGACAGCGGCGAAGGTCGAGAGGAGGAGCGTGTAAAAGCGCGGCTGAGACACCGAATCCGAAAGCGCCTCGTCCATTGTACCAAGCCCGTAGATCGGCACATTGCGATCGACTGCCGCCACGACGGAGCGAATCGCGCGCTCGACGGTGCTGGGATCGGCCGACGTTCGCAGGAGGAACGCGGAACCGAGTGGCAACGTGCGGAATGGCACGTACGTCGCGGGATCCGGTTTTCCATCGAGCGAGTTGTGCTGCACATTCCGGACGACGCCGACAATCTCGCCGCGTGCGCGAACGGTATCATCGGGAGCGGCCGAGACGTGGTGCATCAAGCCGAACGTCAAATGCTTGCCGATCGGGTTCTGACCGGGAAAGTATCGCCGCGCCATCTCCTCGTTGATGACAATGACCGGCGCGGCATCGAGCCGATTCTCCGCATCGGTGAACGTACGGCCGTGCACGAGCGACATTCGCATCGTCTCGAAGAGGCTCGGCGATACCGGAAGTATGCGCGAGTGCGGCTCCGTGCCCTGCGGCAGCTTGGCGGCACCGTCGACCGTGAACGAGGTGTACAACTCGAACCCGCGGTTCGGATCGATCGGACGGTCGGCGGCGACCGCGGCGCTCTGCGTCCCCGCGATCGCAGCGAGGCGCGATTGAACGTCATCGACGAAGGCGATGGTCTCTTGGTCGTGCTCGTACTTCTTTCCCGACAGTGCCACATCGAACACCACGAGATGATCTGGGCGGAATCCGGGATTGACGTGCATGAGCCTCTCGAAGCTCTTGAGCAGAAGTCCGGCGCCAACGAGCAAGACCATCCCGAGCGCCAGTTCGAGGAGCACGAGCACGTGTCGCGTGCGGTTGCCCCCGCGCGTCGACCCTCGCGCTCCCGAGCGGAGCAGCCGGGAGATGTCGGATCGCGCGACGTGGAGCGCGGGCAACAGTCCGAACCCGACGCCCGTTACGATAGCGACCAGCGCCGCGAAGCCGAGGACGCGGCCATCGATTCCGATCTCGCCGAGGCGGGGAAGGTCAGCCGGGCCGAACGCGATCACCGCGCCGACCGCCCACGACGCAAGCAATGTTCCGAGCACGGTGCCGACCACCGCGAGGAGCATGCTCTCGGTGACGAGTTGCTGGACGAGGCGTGCGCTCCCGGCGCCGAGTGCTGCGCGCACCGCGATTTCGGATTCGCGCGCGGCGGCGCGCACCAGCAGCAGATTGGCGACGTTGGCGCAGGCAATGAGCAGCACCAAGGCGACTGCGCCGAGCATAGCCCACAATGGACGCGCGACGTTGCCGATGATGCGATCGCGCAGCGGTGAGAGCCGCGCGCCGATCCTCGCGTCATGTTCCGGAAACGCCTGCGCGAGACGACCGGCGACCGACTGCACGTCGCGGTTCGCGCTCTCGATCGTCGCCCCGTCCTTCAGTCGCGCGATGGCGTTGATCGAGCGGTATCCGCGATGCGTGTCACCGATCTCATAATCGCGCCATACTGCTGGGAACCACACGTCGGGGCTCGCCGGGTACGTGAACTTGGGCGGGGCGACGCCGACGACCTGATACGAGTTGCCGTCGAGTGTGATGCGTTGGCCAACGATCCGCGGGTCAGCGCCGAAGTGGCGGCGCCATCCGGCGTCGGAGAGCACGACGATCTTCGCGGCGCTCGCGTCGTCGTCGCCCGGAGCGAAGGTGCGACCCCGCTGCGCTCGGATCCCGAGCAGCGAAAAGAACGACGCACCGACGCGGGCGGCACTGATTCGCACGGCGGGTGCCGATTCGCGCGTGAGATTGACGTTTCGGCCGCCATCCACCGCGGCCATGCCGGTGAAGCTGTGTGTGCGGTCGCGGTAGTCCATCATGTCCTGCGGCGAGACTGGTATAGGCTCGCCCTTGGGATCCGTCCCTTCCACGAACACGAGTCGGTCGGGTCTCGTGAACCCGAGCGGATTCAAGAGCACGCCGTTGACGATGCTGAACATGGCAGTCGTAGCGCCGATGGCGAGCGACAGCGTGGCGACGACGATGAGTGTGAAGCCTGGAGCGCGTGCGAGCTTTCGCGCGGCGTAGCGGGTGTCTTGAAGCAGAAGTTCCATTATGCCGGCAGGGCGGGGGACACTCCGTGCAATGGACGAAGCATGCCCCGAGGGCGCGAAATCAAACCGCATGTGACGCAAGGGCTTCCGCGTGATGTCGTGCACTACGCGGCGCGCTCGCGCGTCCGGACGTGGGACTGCCGATCCCAAAAGCGAACAGTGCGACGCGGCTCACTCGCTAGCGGCGGAGCTCCGAGTCAAGCTCGCGCATCGCCGCGACATAGTATGGATCGGCCGCCGGCAACTCCGAGACGACCGGCTTCACCGACGCTGATGTCGGTGCGAAGAAGAATCGCGCAATGCGATAGACGCCGTAGCCAACGAGCGCGATGGCCGCGAGCCGCAGCGCGGTGATCGCGAGGCCCACGACGGTGCCGACGACTCCCACGGTGAGCGCCAGCGCAAACAAGGCGACCGGGATCGTAATGGCGAGCACGATAATGATCTTGAAGAGCGTCCACATGATGCGCATCGATTCTCTCCGTTCGACTCACATACACGTACGGCGATCGGGTCGAGGTGTTTCAGGATCGCACACCGACCCCGGCAGGGGAGTCGCGGCGGGATGAGCTCGTGCTCGGTGCTCAGAAAGTCGAGGTCCACGCCGATGAACGTGCGGCTCGGGATGGGCTTCTTGCCGAGGGCAGCCTGCTCTTGCAGCGTTTCCCGGCAGTCTGGCGTACCGACGCCATGGAGGCGCACTTGGCGGGCGTTCTCGGGGCCGACTTTAGCCATTTCCCAAAACCCGACGCCATCGTGGTCTCTTTAGGCCGCGGTGGCGCCCTATTTTCCCGAATGTACTGCCGTAGTCGATGAAACAACCATTCGCCGCAATTCGTTGTCAAAGCCATAGACAACCTATCCCCTAGGCAATCCGTGGCCCCGAAAAGCAATCTCCTCTCGGCACCGTCGACATGACAGTGCGCGAGCTCCTCAACCGATTCCGAGACCGTCTGCGCCGCGACGTGCTTTCCGCCGAGCTCGACGAAGAGTTGCGAATGCACGCGCAACTCGCCGCGCGTGACCAGCGCCGGCTCGCCAACATCACCCGCCTTCGCGAGGACACACGCGACATGTGGACACTCGGCATCCTCGACGATCTGCTCCACGACCTCCGTTACGCCACGCGCCTGCTGGGTCGCAATGTCAGCTTCACCGTCGCCGTTGTGCTCACGCTCGCCCTGGGCATCGGCGCCAACACGGCGATCTTCAGCGTCGTCCACGCTGTGTTGCTGCGGCCGCTGCCCTACGCCGATCCGACCCGGCTCTTCTCCGTGTGGGAAGTGCCGACCGGCTCGCCCAACAATCGCTACTCGGCATCTTATCTCGACATCGTCGACTGGCGGCGTCAGAGCCGCGCGCTCAGCGGGATCGCCGGGTTCGGCTACAACCGATACGAGCTCTCCGGTACTGAGGGCGTGGAGCAAGCGCGCGCAGTAATCGGCATGCCGACGCTGTACGACATCATCGGCGCACGGCCGATCATCGGACGCATGCCGCGCGATGATGAACAGCATCTCCCCGTCGTCGCATTGAGTTATCGCTTGTGGCAGCGACGGTATGCCGGCAATCCGAACATCGTTGGCCGTACGGTGCTGCTCGATCACAAGCCATTCACCATCGTCGGCGTCCTGCCGGCGGGATTTCATTTCCCCACGCCCGACATCGATCTCTGGACGTCGTTCCAGCCGATCACCGACATGACGTCTCAAGCGCCGGGTGCACCGAACCCGTGGACCACCAAGCGCAGCCTGCACGCGTTTCGAGTCGTGGCGCGACTAGCGCCCGGCGTCACCTCCGCGCAGGCCGAGTCGGAGATGAACGCGATCGATGCACGCCTCGCCGCGGCCTATCCGGACGAAGATGGAGGACGAAGGATCCGCCTACAGTCCGTGCGCAACGCCGCGGTCAAGGACGTGGAGCGTGCTCTCTGGACCATGCTCGGCGCCGCGGGACTCGTACTACTGCTCGGCTGCGTGAACGTCGCGCACTTGCTCCTGGCGCGCATGTCCGCGCGCCGCCGCGAGATCGCCGTGCGCCGCGCCCTTGGCGCGCATCGCGGCCGCGTCGCTCGGCAACTCATCGCCGAGAGCGTGCTGCTCGCCGGCGTTGGCGGCGTGGCGGGAGTCGGCGTCGCGGTTGTCGCTACGCGGCTGCTCGTTCGGTTCGGGCCATCCGATATTCCACGCCTCGAGACCGTCGGTCTCGACGTGACCACGCTGGCGTTCGCGATCGTCGTCTCGATCGTTACGGGTCTCGTGTTCGGCGTCGCCCCGGCGATGTTTGCCTGGCGCAGCGATCCTCAGGACGCGCTGCGCGAACAATCGCGCGGCAGCATCGCGGGCCGCGCGGCCGCCCGTGCGCGCTCGGTGCTCACTGCCGCGGAGGTGGCGCTCGCCGTCGTGCTCCTCGTTGGCGCCGGTCTCATGATTCGCAGCTTCGCGCGGCTCGTCTCGGCGGACATCGGCGTGCAGCCCGATCGCGTGCTCGCGTTTCATGTCACGATGAGCAATGATCGCTACCCCGGGGATGGGGCGAAGGTGCGTGTGGTCGACCGTATGCTCGCCGATCTCCGCGCGATTCCCGGCGTTGCCGCCGTCGGCGCGAGCACGAGCATGCCGCCCTCTCGCATGCAGGAGACGGCCGGATTCGCCATCGAAGGCCAGCCGGCGCCGATGCCTGGTCACGAACCGGAGGCGATCTTCGTTCCGGCTACGGCCGGGTTCAACGACGCGCTCGGGATCGCGCTGGTGCAAGGACGCTGGTTCACGAGTGGTGACGACTCCAGTGGGGCCCCCGTGGCGATCGTGAGCCGCGAGCTCGCGCGCCGTCACTTTGCCAACGGCAATGCGATCGGTCACCGCATCGCGGTCAACGGAAGTTCGCGCGTGATCGTCGGAGTCGTGACGGACGCGGCGTACGAAGGCGTCGGCGCACCACTTACGCCACAGGTATACGTGCCGTTCGCGCAGCGCGTGTGGCCCGGTGTCTGGGTCGCGGTCAAGTCCGTCGGCGACCCGAGCGCCGTCATGACATCCGTCCGCGCGGCGATGGAGCGAATCGACCCCGAGCTCGATGCGCGCGAGCTGCAGCCGCTCAATGGCCTCGTCGGCGCGTCCGTACTGCGCCCGCGGTTTCAAACGTGGTTGATCGGCACGTTCGGCGGACTTGCCCTGCTGCTCGCCACGATCGGCATCTACGGTGTCATCGCGTACGGGGTCGCTCAGCGGACATCCGAGATCGGATTGCGGCTCGCGCTCGGCGCCACCACACGCAATGTGCTCGCGCTTGTGCTGCGTGGGGGGATGATGCCGGTGATCGCGGGGCTGACGGCGGGCCTCGCGGCGGCATTCGCGTTCTCTCGCGTCATGGTAAGCCTTTTGTACGAAGTCACGCCCACCGATCTCTCGACCTTCCTTGGCGTGAGCGCGGTACTCATGGCATCGGCGCTGCTTGCCGCGTATCTCCCGGCGCGACGCGCTGCCTCCATCGACCCGAGCTCCGCCATGCGCGCCGACTGAAATTTCCCGACTTGCCCAGGCGTGGTTCCCCGTTGACGTTATAGAATTCCCTCTAATCGCGAGGACGAATTCCGTATGCACGTAGTCGCTGTTCATCTGCGCCGCTCGACGCGCTATGCTCTCGCCATCGTGGCGAGCGTCGTTCCGGTCTCGATGCACGCGCAGGCCATCGGGACGCTCACGGGACACATTCGCGACGACGCCGGCAATCCCGTGCAGGGCGCGACGGTGTCGCTCGCGGGGACACAGAATGGTGGTGTTGCCCGCAGCGACGGCAGCTACCGGGTGAGTGCACCGGCCGGGCGGTACGCCGTCACGGCGCGGCTCATCGGGTACGCGAGCCGGACCGACACGGTGACGATCACCGCCGGCACAACGGTGACACACGACTTTGTCATGACCAAGGCGGCGACCGCCCTCGAGGCCGTAACGACGCTCGGGACGCGTGGCGAGCAGCGCACCGTGCTCGACGCGCCGGTGCCGATCGACGTGCTACCCGCGCTCGAGATTCGCTCGACTGGACGGACCGAGACGGCGCAGATGCTCCAGGCGCTCGCGCCCTCGTTCAATTTCCCGCGCACCACGCTTGGCGATGCCACCGACAACGTGCGCCCCGCGACCCTTCGCGGCATGTCACCCGACCAAGCGTTGGTTCTCATCAACGGTAAGCGCCGGCACCTGAGCGCGGTCGTCAACATCAACGGGTTCGTCGGTCGTGGATCGGAAGCGGTCGATCTCAACGCCATTCCGGCGAGCATGATCGATCACATCGAGATTCTGCGCGACGGCGCCGCGGCGCAGTACGGCTCCGATGCCATCGCGGGCGTGATCAACATCGTGCTCAAGACGAACGCGCCGGGCGATTTCACCACGCAGATCGGCGAGTACAACACCAAGCAGCCGGCGGCCGGGAACTGGACGACGGACGTCTACCATCACGACGGCAAACAGTTCTCGACCAACGCCGACCGGGGCTTTACGTTCGGCGAGAACGGCTACGTCTTCGTCGGCGGCGAGATTCGCGATCGAGGACTCACCAACCGCGCCGCGCCCGATCTGCGGCAGCAATACTTCACGGGCGATCCGCGGAACACCGATCCGAATCTGCCGGTGCCGGGTCGCGTCGATTTCAAGATCGGCGACTCCTACAACCACGACATGTCGGGGTGGCTCAACACCGGCACGACGCTCGCCAACGGCATCCAGCTCTACGCGTTCGGCGGCGCGAGTCATCGCTTCGGCGACGCGTTCGCGTTCTGGCGTCGCCCACAGGATCCCACGAACGTTCGCTCGATCTACCCGAATGGGTTCGTTCCCGAGGAGCAACCCGCCATTCTCGATGCGTCGGGCTTCGGCGGCGCCAAGGGACGCGCACTCGGCTGGGACTACGACCTGAGCAGCGGCTACGGGCGCGACAACTTCGATATGCATGTCGTGCACAGCCTCAACGCGTCGCTCGGTGCCAACTCGCCAACGAACTTTTATGCGGGTCAGATGGCGTTCGGGCAGTGGACGAACAACCTCGATCTGTTCCGGGATGTCGACGTCGGGATGTCGTCGCCGCTGCACGTCGCGTGGGGTGGTGAGTTCCGCGTCGATCAGTACAAGGTGGTGCAGGGCGACTCGGCGTCGTGGATGAACGGCGGCGCCAAGGTGCTCGACGCCAACGGGAATCCTACGTCCACGCCGGCGGCCGTCGGCACGCAGGGATACCCCGGTTTCCGACCGGAAGACGCCGGCAGCCATTCGCGCAACAACGTCGCCGGCTACGTCGACCTGTCGAGCGACATCACGCCGCAGATCCTGGTCGACGTCGCCGGCCGGACCGAGCACTACTCGGACTTCGGCTCGACGACAACGGGCAAGGTCAGCGGACGGTTCGAGCCGATCAAAGGGTACGCGCTCCGTGGCGCGGTGAGCACAGGCTTCCGCGCACCGTCGCTCGGGCAGGAATTCTTCTCGAACACGGCGATCAACTTCATCACGTTGCCCGGGCAGACGACGGCGCAGCCGCTCGAGATTCGTACTTTCCCTGTGGGGAGCGCCGAAGCGCGGGCGCTGCATGCGCAGCCGCTCAAGCCCGAGACGTCGGTGAACTACAGCGCCGGCCTGGCGCTCGAGCCGGCGCGCAGCTTGTCGGCGACGATCGACTACTACCGGATCGACATGAAGGATCGGATTGTATTGTCGAACAACTTCACGGCCACGGCGGTGATCGACACACTCGCCGCGCACGGACTCACCGGCCTGGGCGGTGGCCGATACTTCACCAACGCCGTCGACACCAAGACCAACGGCGTCGACGTGGTGGCGAACTACGGGTGGACGTTCTCGTCGAGGAGCGTGTTGAACGTGACGGCAGGGTACAACGGGAACTGGACGAAGGTCACGCGCGTGGATACCTCGTCGATCATACCGGGGCAGTCCGTCGCGCTATTTAGCCGAGTCGATCGTGCGCGTCTCGAGGTCGGCAACCCACGCAACAACTTCTTGCTCTCTGGCGATTTCCGGAGCGGGCGCGCCGGCATCGTACTCCGGACACACCGGTACGGGCAAGTTACGTCGTTCGGTACGACCGCAACTGGCGACCAGACGTTCGGCGCGCGATGGATCACCGACGGGTCGCTGAGCTTTGGACCGGTGCGCCGCGGCACGATCATCGTCGGCGCGGACAACATCTTCGACAAGTACCCCGATCCGACGATCGCGGCGAACACGAACTCCGGCATCCTACCGTTTGCGGGCATCACGCCGTTCGGATTCAACGGCCGATTCTTGTACGCGAAATTGACGTTCGGACTTTAGTCGCGCACTTCTTTTTTCGACGATGGTGGGGCACCGCGTGTCACGGCACGCGGGTGCCCTCGAGTCGCAGGATGATCACCGAGTCGGCGGGCGCTCCGACATAGTGTGACATGCTGTAGCCCACGAGGCGGCCGCCGCTCAACCGGTACACATCATGAGACATGGCGCGCACGCCTGCACGCCGCGCGCTCAAGTACGGACCCCACTCGATCACGATGCTGTCGCCTTTGACGCCGACCACGCGCCCCGGGATCGGCTTGGGGTTTGGCGGATAGGCGATCACCCAGCCTGACGTATCCGCAGTCGCGGTCAGCACGAGGGTCGTCACCTTCTTCTCGCCGACCTCGGGAACGGCATTCACCTTCCACCGGCCGGCGACATCCGCGAGCGAGAGCGTGGGAGCCGGCGCCGCCGCTGGGCTTATCTCGCCCTTCGCCGTGTCGGCAAGTTTTTCGCGCGGGCCGGCGCAGGCGCCGAGCATGACGGCACAGCAGGCGATGCAGAACATCGATGAGGAGCGCATCAGACTCTCCGAGTGGTAGGCGTGCGCCGGCACGAAGGCCCGACGGCGCACCACTACCAACATATGGGAGGATGGACCGTGGGGATGTAGGGCATCGGGGCACACGGGGTCCGAGAAGGTCTGATTCTAGCCCTCTTTAGATCGAGATGGACTGGCCGCGCGGCAACGCGCAGATGTGCCTGTGCTACGGCGCGGTGGTCCCCTGCAGCCGGTGTTCTGCCTTGAAGACCGTTTTCCACGTCTTGCCGCCGTCCGACGAATCCTCGAACAGTTGCAGCGCGCGGTGATAGCTCAGTGGCATGATCGTCACGCGCGACCGCGCGGCCTCCCCGGTCGTTGAATCGAGCAGCGGGATGAATCGGATGCCCGGCCCACGGTACGACGGATCGGACTTCCGGAGCTCGACGCCGGACGGTGAGGGCACTTGGTTCGCAACGTACATCTGCCTCCATTCACCAGTCCGCACGTCGAACGCGAACAGACTCATTCCCTTGTATCCGCCCCCGCTGGCCCATTCGGCCGTGATCGCGCAGGCGTCGAGCACGGCGCGCACGCGTTGCGTCGCGTAATGGGCGCCGGTGGAATCGACGACCTCCCAATCGCCGACCCAAAACGCAAGGCGCTGGAAGTTCGAATCCGCAGCGCATGGCGACGCTGCTGGAATGCGAGGCTGCCGTACGTCGTTGTGGCGAAGTGGCGCGGACCCCACGCTCGCGACCACGGCTAGGGCGCCAAGCCAACCGACCGACATGTTCATGACTCCCTGAATCCGTACTGAGAGTGAGAGATCGAAATGCCGCGTGCGTGCGGCCGCGTCGTCAGTCCAACCCGCGCAGCTCGTGCCATGCACGGTCGACCAGCGCCCGCACCGTCGTCTTCCAATCATCGTCCAATGCGCTGCTCGACCACGCCGGCGATCCCCCGCGCAGACGAGTCACGTCGACGCTCTGCTGGATCTGGTCCAGCGTCATACCGCGCTCAAGGAACCCCGCCACCTGCGATGTCACGGAGTCGATGAACGCGTGCACCGCGCGGACGTATGACAGATCTCGCATGACTGGGCCGTGCCCAGGCATGACTGCCGTGATGCGCTCCGACTCGATGTCGTGCAGCACGGCGCTCCATTCCACCGGCCACGTCGCGCCGGTGAACGGCATTGGCGATTGAACCACGATGTCGCCGCTAAACAGCACGCCCTCGAGGGGCAGGTATACCGTTACGTCATCCGGACTGTTGGCGCGTCCGCGATTCTTCACTTGAATGCGGCGGCGGCCGAGAAATAGGTCTAGCTCGTTCTTCACGGCGACATCCGGTGTGATCACGCGCAGCGTCGACAGCTCGTCCAGTTCGGCGCGCCTTTGCGCGATGTGCTGCTCCAAATCGGCCTTGGCCGACGCACTGATCGGTTGGCCCGCGGTGTCTCTGCCCGCGGCCAGCCGCGCCTCGAGCGCCGCGAGTGCGGTGCGAAGCGGCGACCCGTTCGCGGCCGCACTCCTCGCGGTCGCAGCCCGGTTGATGGCAATGAAGTCCCGCGTCTGCGCGCCGCTCACGACGGCAATGCCAGGAAACGCGTCGCGATAGGCACTCGCCCCGCCGTTGTGGTCGCGGTGCAGGTGCGTGATGACGAGATAGCGAACGGGCTTGTCGGTGACCGATCGAATCAGCGCGATGTCGGCCTTGGCGTGCGAGGGAAGGTACGTCGCGTCCACGACGAGCACGCCGTCGTCGCCGACGACGACGCCGGTATTGCCGCTCGGAAATTGTTCGTCGATGACGTCATGGATGATGGCGTAGACTCCATCGGCGATTCGCTCCATGCGCGCGCCCGTCTGCGTTGTCTGCGCCGCAACGGGCGACGCGCAAATGACTGCAAGCGCGAGTGCGAGACCGTGCTCATACGATGTCATGACCGTTATTCTATTGATCGCGGAACCATTCGTGGATGGATGAAGCGGCCGAATCATGGTACTTTTCGACGCATGATGAAAACCCGTGCAACTGGGTCGTCGGAGCCGCGGACGAGTGTGCCCCGAGTGGCGTTCGATCGGCGCAAGTACGGGCGGCATCTCCTGATCGACGTCGGCTGGGTGCACGAGCTGCGCGGATTCATCATCGGCGAGCCGCATTCCCTTGGGTTCTTCGACGTCATCCTGGTGACGCGCGGCACCGGGTGGTTCTGGCTCGACTCGCACCGCCACGCCGTCCGCCCCGGCGCGGTGTTCTTCACGACGCCCGGCCAAGTCCGGCGGTGGAACACGAAGCAGCTCGATGGCATATGCTTGTTCTTTGAAGACGTCTTCATCAAGGAGTTTCTGCAGGACGACGCGTTCCTTCATCGCCTCCCGTACTTTCACGCCGACCCCGCACACGCCGCGCTATCTCTGGCACCGGCGGCCGCACGGGGCTTTCGGGCGCGGCTCGCGGCGATGCGGCGAGAACTGGCGCACTACCGACGCGATAGCATCGATCTCTTGCGCGCGCAGTTACACGAGACACTCATCGTGCTGGCGCGCGAGTATGCCGCGGCGCATCGCCTGGCCCCACAGCGTCCCACCCACCGCGTCGTCTCGAGATTCATGGAGCTCGTCGAGCGTGACGCGGCGCGCCGTCACCGCATCGCCGATTATGCCGCGGAGCTCGCGGTGACCCCAGGACACTTGAGCGTTCTCTGCACACAGTACGCCGGGCAACGCGCCAAGCGCCTACTCGACAGCGTGCTCGCGTCGCGCGCGCGCCGCATGCTCCTCTACACCGACGAGTCCGCAGCTCGAGTGGGAGCGTCGCTCGGCTTCGAGGACCCGAGCTATTTCAGCCGGTTCTTTCGCCGCGAAACTGGGCAGACGCCAAAGGAGTTTCGGAACGCACGTCGCCGGTGACGTCGCCGTCTCGCGAGGTATTGATCCGATTGGTCCATCATCGGGTTCCGGGACAACCAGACATGCGGAAGGCGCCAATGCGAGTCGAATAGCTGGCTGCGCCACGCTTCACGTAATCCCCGACGTACCAGATGGTGCAATCGTCGCTCGGATCCACGGCGGTCTGCGTATAGTCTTCCCACCGGAGCGTGTTGGTCTGCGGTGCCTCGCCATCGACCAGCACTGTCTCGTGGAGCGTCAGCTTACCCGGCGGGTCGGTCGCCAGGCGTCCCGCGAACCGCTGCCCCGCGAATGCGGCTGGTGCGCCATACGAATACCCGATCCCGATGTTGCCGCGCGCGTCCATCGCGGGACTCGCCATCCAGCGGAAGGCGCTGTCCGGCGCGTACGTGCCCTGCTGGAATACCGACGGAACGCGCTGGCGGTCGAGCCGAAACTCGTACCACCGAACGCCGCCACCGCCCACGCTCGTGTTCACTGAGTGAACGGCGACGATCGACTCGCGCTGTCCGATGCGACGATACACGAGACGAGCCATCAGCTTGTCTCCCTGGGCGTCGAGGCGCCGATCGGTGCCGGCCTGTGGGACGCAGTTGGTGAGCTGACCGTCGCACAGGTAGTGATACGGAGCCACGGCAATCCGTCGCGGACCGTCCACTCGCGTCTTGCTCGGGTTTTTCCAATCGACGTGAAAGGACCAGGCGAGGATGACGCTGTCCTCCATATTCTTGTCGAGCTGCTTTCCACCGGCTGCCATCATGATGTTCGGGGCGCCGCGCGGAGGAACGGCAGTTCCGTCGACGTCGGCATTGTTGAGAAAGTTGACACCATCGATGATGACACACTGTTCGGTGGCGTCGGCGCCGATCAGCATTTTCGCGCGTTCGACCACGCAGGCGTGTTTCTGAATGACTTCATCACCCGTGCTCGTGGGCACGTAGTAGCCGTCTGGCCACACCGCGGGACGCGGATAATCCGGAAACAGGGGTCGAATGAATTCATATCGATAATACGCCCCGAGCGGGTCGGCGCCGACGCTGACAGCATAGCACATCGCGTAGACGCCATGGGCCGGTTGCGGTGGTCGCCGTCGCGTTGTGTCGCGTCCCGCCGGTTGAGTATCCGGCGGGGGCGGTGGCGGTTCGTATAGCCGAAGCGCGTGGCCTGGCTGCCCGCGAATACCGGGGAGGCTCCGTCGCGCGGGCTCGCCACCGCGCGGAATCGCTCGGCTATCCTCCTGGTCTGTGATGCGTGAAAAGATCGGCATGACGATCAGCCATCGGTTGGCGAGTTGATCGTACCGAACCACGGCGTCGCCGTTGTTGCGCTGATCACAGGGACCGCCGAATCCTTTGAAGACATTTCGCGTTTCGACCGGGCCATAGAGTGCGCGCCCTGTCGTGTCGTATCGATTGCCCTTCTTCGTGAAGATCGCCATGCGACTGTTCACGATCTGCACGATCTGATCGCGCCCGACAGCCAGGGAGTTGTCGGACGGATTCCTTTGCGTCGCGCTGCCTTGCGGCCCCACGAATCCCACGCCGAGTCCATCGAAGCTCGCGACGATCCTGGCTGCCGGATGATCGCCCTGTGTCGTCTGCTCGACGTCGTCGCCTGGTGGAGATGCGCGATGCGCCGCGATAGACCGCGTTGTGGTTTCACCGCCTGCCGGCGGCAGCGTGGGCTCGGTCCGCAACATACGAGACCGGTCGTGCGCTGCGGCGTGGCGAATCTCGACGTGACTCGGGGGCGCGGGTACCTGGGTCATCTCCGCGGCGTTCTGACCGGGGAGAGCAAGCACGAGACTGAACGCGGCGATGGGGAACACGCGGTGAATTACTCCTCGGGGACAGGACGAATGAGTCGTTCGCCGACACGCGATCGCGCAACGTTCGACGTGGAATACAATACGAGTTGATCGGGCGGCGACGCTAGCCGCGTGAGCCGGCTGTTCGCCCGCCACTGCTACGTCAGCAGGGCGCGTGCTGTGCCGACGACATATTGTCTATTGGATTCGAGCACCGCATACTCACCGACGATGACGGCGGGGTATCCCCCAATCGCATGACAACGAGGAGTTGCCTGATGCCGAGCGCCCGCTATTTCGCGAAGATGTTTCTGTGTTCGCTTCTGCTGACGACGCCGTTCCGCGCCAATGCGCAAGGGACGTTGGACGACTATCGGCGTGCCGCAACGGTCAATCAGAGACTCGCTGGTCTCACCGTCAACGTCGCCGAGCCTCCGACATGGACCGGACCGACCCGCTTCTGGTATCGCAAGTCGATCAAAGGCGGGAACGAGTTCGTGCTGGTCGACGCTGCGACGGGCGCGAAGCGAGCGGCGTTCGATCATGCACGTTTGGCGAGCGCGCTCTCTGCTGCGACCGGGGGCGCGTTCACTGCGGTCACGCTGCCGTTCACGCAGTTCACGTACGTCGAGCCCGATAACGCAGCAATCGAGGTCGACGTGCGCGATGGGCGCTGGCGTTGCACGCTTTCCGACTATCAATGTGTGCGAACAGGGCCGGCGAGAACGGCGGGCGGCGCGCTCGGCGCAGGCCGCGGTGGCGTGGTCCGGCCCGACGTGCGCCCTGCGGCACCGACGCCGTCGACGGCCTGCTTGCCGCCGACCGACAGCGCGGGCGAGCGTGGCGCTCGGGGCGGCGCAGGGCGGGGCGGCGTTGGTCGAGGTGGCGGGGCCCCCGGCAACGCCGGTGGCTCGCAGGCGGGATGCGTCTCGCCGGACGGCGCGAGCGTGGCGTTCATCCAGAACTACAACGTCGCGGTGCGGCCCGCCGGCGGGCGCGGCACGTCCCCGACTGCGGGTGGCGGCAACGTGGGCAGGGCGGAGTATACCATGCTCACCTTCGACGGCTCGGAAGGCGACGCCTACCAGCTCATGTCGATTCGTTGGGCGCCGGACTCGAAGAAGCTGGTCGCGTATCGTCGGCGACCCGGATATACGCGGCTCGTGCACTACGTGCTCTCGTCGCCCGCCGACCAGCTGCAGCCCAAGGATACGTCCATCTTCTATCGCAAGCCGGGGGACGTGCTGGATTTCGTGCAACCGGCGCTGATCGACGTCGGCGCACGGAAGCGGGTGTTGGTCGACAACGCGCTCTTTCCGAATGCATACCAGATCTCTCAAGCGGTGTGGCGTAAGGACAGTCACGCGTTCACGTTCGAGTACAACCAGCGCGGGCACCAGGTCTATCGCATCATCGAGGTCGACGCGGTGACTGGAAACGCCCGCGCGGTGATCTCGGAGGAGCCGACGACGTTCTTCTCGTACCGGCCGCTCAACGGCAACCCGACGGACCACGGCAGCAACTGGCGTTTCGACGTGGATGACGGCAAAGAGGTGCTGTGGATGTCGGAGCGCGACGGCTGGGCCCACCTGTACTTGTATGATGGTGTTACGGGTAAGCTGAAGAATCAGATTACAAAAGGTGAATGGATCGTGCGCGGCGTGGACTCCGTCGACGTCGCCAAGCGTCAGATCTATTTCCGTGCGAGCGGCATGATCCCGGGCCAAGACCCGTACTTCATCCATTACTACCGGATCAATTTCGACGGCACGGGGCTCGTCAAATACACCGAGGCGAACGGCAACCACGCGATCTTCTGGTCGCCGGATCATCAGTACTTCGTCGATCTCTACTCGCGCGTCGACCTGCCGACCGTGCTCGAGCTACGCCGCGTCAGCGACATGCGCCTCACGCCCGTCGAGAAAGGCGACGCATCAGCGGAGCTCGCGACCGGTTGGCGGCCGCCCGAGGTGTTCGTGGCGAAGGGTCGCGATGGCATGACCGACATTTGGGGCATCATCGTGCGGCCGCTCGGCTTCGATCCAAATAAGAAATATCCGGTGATCGAGCAGATCTACGCCGGACCGCAGGGCAACTTCGTGCCCAAGACGTGGGGCGGCGGTCAGGCGCTGCAGCCGGTCGCCGAGTTGGGGTTCGTGCTGGTTCAGATCGACGGCATGGGGACCAACAACCGCTCCAAGGCATTCCACGACGTCGCATGGAAGAATCTCGGCGACGCAGGATTTCCGGATCGCATTCTCTGGCACAAGGCAGTCGCGGCGAAGTACCCGTGGTATGACATCACGCGCGTGGGACTGTACGGCACTTCCGCCGGCGGACAAAACGCGATGGGCGGGCTGCTCTTCCATCCAGAGTTCTATAAAGCGGCCTATGCCAACTCGGGATGTCACGACAACCGCATGGACAAGATCTGGTGGAACGAGCAGTGGATGGGATGGCCGCTCGGCCCGCAGTACGAGGCGTCGTCGAACGTCGTCAACGCGAGCAAGCTGCAGGGGCATCTCATGCTCGTGATCGGCGAGTTCGACACCAACGTCGATCCGTCCTCGGGGTATCAGGTCGCCAACGCGCTCATTCAGTCAGGCAAATACTTCGATCTCCTCGTCGTGCCGAACGGCGGGCATGGAGCGGGCGGCCAATACGCCACCCGCAAGCGCAACGATTTCTTCGTGCAATGGCTGCTCGGTGTGCAGCCGCCGAACTGGAATCAGGGCGTGACGGATTCCGCGGCGGGCATCGGAATGGAATCGCCGCCGGAGTCGCAAATGGAGCCGAGCTTCTACGATGGTCCCAATGATCCGCCATACGTGTGGTGGTAGCCACGCGACCGATCTCGTTCCTCAGCTGTGCCGCGCGAAGTGTCGCCACTGAAGGCGCCATCTGCCCTGCGCGTTTGGTAACACGCGCTCGAGCATTTCGAATTCGCCACGGCGGAACGTCAGCGGCAGGTCCAAACGACGGAGCCGGGTCAAGCGTGAAAGTGGCTCTAGACTACCGTCCGCGACACGAACGCTCGATAGGTGGAGTTTCGTGAGATGCTCGAGCTCGGACAGCGGACGGAGGGACGGAAGTCGCATCGGCTTGTACATCGCGCCGGAGAGAAAGACGATTCGCAATTGGCGAAGCGATGCGAGCGCCTCGATCGACGTGAGCTTCGGTGTGTGCCACGTCGACACCATCTGGAGATTTGCCAACGTCGCGATGCCGTCGAGCGACTCGAGTCGCGAACTGACCGAAACGCTAAGTATTCGTAGTTGCGATAGGCCTGCCAACGTTCGCAGATCGCGCGATGTTGTCGCGGTGAGCGCGAGTTGCTCGAGTCCCGCGACCCGACCGATGTGTTCGAGCTCCTTCTCGCCAACGCCCTTGGCGATGATCCGTCGTAGGAAGGGACGCTCAGTCAGTGCCGCGAGCCGTCGCGTTTTCCGCGAGATCGTCAGAGCCTCGGCATCAGTTGGCACCTCGTCGAGCGACGCAGCCAGCCCCGGGCTCGGTGTCGCGCGCTCGTCCTCTAGACGGTCGACCTCGGGAATGCCTGATCGGATCCTCATGTCTTGCCAAGGACGCGTCAGCGTTGTCAGAGGTCAACATGAGCGCGCGCCTGATCCACGAACGATGCCAATTCTGGCCGTCAGCGACGGTCGATTCTCACTCGCCACACGTCCGGTCCCTCGGCCTCGTATGTCCAATGAAATTGGTCCGGATGCTCAGCGGCTAGTTGGTAGCGCAGCGGCTTCGGATCATGATCGTTGACGATCACCATCGACTCGCCGGCATGCAGGCCGTCGAACGTGCGAAAAATGGTTGGATGTTTGTCGCGTGGTGGAATCGCCCGGACGTCGAGCTCGATGGTATTGGTCGGCATGATGATGGTCAATTGAAAAACGTGAATGTTCAAGGATGCGTGCGTCAACCGGCGCACGCGGTGAATCGCTCGACGACGGTCGAGCGGGCTAGCGGGGGCGCCAAATGCGCACGAGGATTCGATCGGCGGCGGATTCGTCGACCTCGCACGCATAGCCGCCCTCGGCGAGCAGTGGAAAAAGGAGTTGCGGTACCCGATCGTTCACCTGCACGAGCACGTGGCCCAGGGGCAACGTCTCGAGTGCTGCCAGTGTTCGCATCATTGGCTCAGGCGGATGAGACCCGCGCACATCGAGCCAGACTGTCGGTGCGTCCTCATTCGGGAGCGGTGATTCCGGCGTCGGGGATGGGGCACCGACGCGTTTGTCCGGACGCCAGAACCACGCCGACCAATCATCGGCCGCATGCGCGCGCGACTCGTGTACGAATCCGCGCTTGCCGAGCACAGCGAATAGCGGAACGGGTTCGAAGATCGTGCGAAGATGCAGGACCTCCTCGTCCTTCAGCCCGGAGACAGCGGCCATGATCTTCGAAAATGGCTCCTCACCCGCGCGCAACGCGTCACGCACGTCCAGCTCGACGACGCGCGCAGTGGCGGGATGTCTCAACTCCTCGGCTCGTTCGACTTTCGTTAACGCCTCCGGTAACGGATCGCTCTGAAGGGTATCGAGCTCTTGGGGCACGACCCCGAGCGCCGCATTCAAATCGCGAACGAGCTGCGCGCTTGGCACGTTCGCCGTTCGCGCCGCTTGCTCTACGGTGACGAGCCGCGCCATCACGCGGCGCATCGCGCGATTGCGCAGCTTCGCGAAATGAGGCGCGTACCGCACGAACACGTCGACCAGTGACTCGTCCCGCGCGAGGACATCGCTGACTCGGTCGCCGGCGGTCACCGGCGTCGAGATCCTTACGTCCGTCATATCGAACCTCCGGTGCGGCCACCAAACGCAATGCGTATGATTTGGCTGGCGAACAGCAGCACTCCGGTGAGAAACAATGCTGAGCCGACATACACGCCGAGCTCGGAACCAATTAGGATCGCGACGGCTGCGATGAGCAGTCCGGCCGGCATGGACACGAGTTGTGTGCGCGCGACACGCATCGAGTACATGTCGGCGACTCTGGGCACGCCGGGCTTGTTCATCTGTCCGCGGTATCGCGCCGTCCATGCGAGCAGCGGCACGATCTTGTAGAAGAAGCCGACGACGTACATCACGATGCCGCCGAGCAAACCGACGAGCACGTATGCGGTGGCGACCCGCGTCGAGGATGGGCCCAGCGCGAATGCGATTGGCCCGAGCACAGCCGCGGTGGCGAGAAACACAACGGCAGCCGCAGCGAAGCGCATGCCGATGTCGATCTGTTTTCTCACGCGCACATTATAGAAGCCGTATGCTTGACGCAGAAAACAGGCGACGCCTAGCTCGAGCATTGCGACGGCGAGCCAGGTGATGGCGCTGACGCGCGTGTTGAGTCCGAGTGCAAGGAGCAGGACGCCCGCGGTGAGTGACGCCAGCGCGCGCCTGGTCCATCGCGTATCGGCGCCGTGTGCGAGAAGGAACATCGGGAGTAGCCGGTGCGAAACGCCGACGATCATGATCAGCGCCCAGCCCACCATCGCCACGTGCAGGTGCGTCGCGAGCACGCGCACACGCGCCGCCGCGATGAACCCGGTGTGGATGTTGTGTAGCAGCACAACGCCGAGCACGAGCGTCGACGACAGGAATGTCACGGCGAGCGCGATCGCCGCCCACGTCACGTCTCGTGCGCGCGCGCGCGGCAGAGTCGCGGCGACGTTGGTCACGCCGAGAACGATTCCGATGGCGACGAGCGCGATGCCCACGTGATGAAGCATGATCGAGCTGTCGGCGACGCCACATGCGAACAGTCCCGCGCCAGGTGCGAACGTCCAAAAGCTCACGTGTCCTAGACGCGGCCATCGAATCGGCGCGCCAAGCGCAACCGGTAAGAGTTGATAAAGCGCGCCGAAGATGGTGGTCGTCAGCCAGCCGAGCGTGAATAGATGCGTGACGCCTGCCACATGCGGCGAGAGGTAGTTCCCAACGGCCAAGTCTGGCGCGATCCACACGAGGCCGACGGCGCCGGCTATCAGGTACAGCGTCGCGGCCGCGAAATGTTCGCCGGCCAAACGAATGGAACCGGTGGCCGGCGTTACGAGGCCGCCGCTCACGCCCGTCGGCACTGACGTTGGTCGGTGCGTGCCTGATTGCGGCGTCGTCGGAGCGGCGGCGGTCACATTGCCTCCGCGGACAGACGCTGCCAGCCGAGCGGCGAGGCGATTTGCGTCGCGATGTGATCGAAGGCCAGGGCCGTGGCGCTCTCCGGACGTGCGATGATTGTCGGTACGCCCCGGTCTCCCTCCGCGACGATCTCGGCGTCGAATGGAACCTCGCCGAGGAAGGGCACGCCGAGCGTGGTCGCGACCGCGCGCCCCGCACCTCGTCCGAACGGCCCAGACATGTTCTCGACGACGCCAAGCAGCGGCACCTCGAGCGTGCGGAACATCTCCGCCGCCTTGCGCGCCTCGGCGACGGCGACGCGCGCCGGCTGCGTCACGATCACCGCGCCCGAGAGCGCGATCGCCTGGGCGAGGCTCAGCGGAACGTCTCCGGTGCCGGGTGGCAAGTCGACGACGAGCACATCGAGCTCGGGCCACGCAACGCCGCGCGCAAACTGCTTCACAGCCTTCGACACCATGGGACCGCGCCAGATCGCCGGGGACTGCTCCCCGAGGAAGAAGCCAAAGCTGATCATCGGCAACCCGTGCGCCTCGAGCGGCAGGATGTGCTTCTCCGGCGACATACGAACACGCGCCGCGCCGTCCTCGATGCCGAGCAGTATCGGAAGACTCGGTCCATAGATGTCGGCATCGAGCAGACCGGTTCGCAGACCTTCGCGTGCGAGTGCAAGCGCAAGATTTACCGCGACGGTGCTCTTTCCCACGCCTCCTTTGCCGGCACCGACGGCGACCACGTGACGCACCTTCGACAGGCGTACTTGGTCGGACCACGGATCCGATGAATTGCGCGTCACAGGACGTGCTGCAGGCGTGGGCTCGACGATCTCGACCGAGGTGCTCGTTGCGCCGAGCGGACGCAGCGCCGCATCGATGGCTGCTTGGAGTCGTGCCGGAATGCTCTCGTCGCTCGTGCGTAGCGCGAGCCGGACCTTCACACGTCCGTCGCAGACGCTCACGTGTTGGACCATTCCGAATGAGACCAGATCGCGCGAGAGCCCTGGGTACGCAACACGCTCGAGCGCCGCGGTCACATCCGCGCTCGTCAGCACAGAGGGCTCGGCTGCCGCGCGCGGGAGAGGGGAAGGAAGGCTCATACCGAATGCTCGCACGGCGGAGCGTCCGGAGGTGTGACGGAAGTCTCAGGGTCAGTAGCGCGCCGAACGACTATTGCTCGTCGCGCCCCGCGCTGGGAAGCATGGCCCGGAGCCGCGACACGTCTGGAATCAGCACGCGGTTGCGCTCGAGGGGCTCGATCAGCCCTTTTCGGCGGAGCTGCTTCATTGCGCGCGAGACCGACTCGCGCGCCGTGCCGATCTCGTGTGCGATCTCCTCCTGCGTGCGGTCGAGCTCGATCTCGACGCCAGATGCGACTAGAGTGCCCGCACGTTCCGCGTAACCGACGAGCAGCATGGCAAGACGCGCGGCGACATCGCGAAAGGCGAGCGTCTCCGCGAGGTGCACCATGTGTCTCAGCCGGCGGCCGAGCGCTCGGATGACCGCCTGGGCGATGTCTGGCTGAGTTCTGTATAGATACTCGAAATCGGCGCGCGGAAGAAACACGAGGCGCGACTCTTCGATTGTGATCGCCGACGCCGGGTATGGCCCGCCGTCGAAGAGTGGCAGCTCTGCCACGGTACGACCCGGACCCTCGATGTGAAGGATCTGCTCGCGGCCGGCCGGGTCCGTCCGGTAGATGCGCACGCGGCCCGACTCGATCAAGTAGAGCCCGCGGCATTCTTCGCCTGTCGTGAACAGAACATGTCCGGCGGATACGGAACGTGACACACATCGCCGCGCAAGTTGGGTCAGCGCATCGTCACCCAGTCCGGCGAATAGCGGAACCTGATGGAGCAGGCGAAGCATAGGGGGATCGGAGTCGTGCGTGCTTGGCATATTGGTGAAGTATATGAAGGTGCCCGATCGAACCGCGGGGCTGGCATCCTGTGACATCAGTCACGCGGCGCGACGCGTGCAGCGACCACGTTTCGAAGAGCGATACTCAACACGCCCCGGAGTGCTTGCTGCCATGCCACACGATGATCCACACACGAGTGCGATTTGGTCGGCCCTCGCCACTGTGATCGACCCCGAGCTCGGCCTCGACGTCGTGACATTGGGGCTCGTGTACGACGTCGAAATCGACGCCGGCACGGCCCGAATCCGACATACCCTCACCACCCCGGGTTGTCCGATGGAGGGGATCATCACCGAGGGCATTCGAGCCGCCGTCTTGCGCGTTGACGGCGTCACGGATGTCGAGACCGACATCGTGTGGGATCCAGCCTGGCATCCGGGGATGATCGCACCGACGGCCTTTCCGATGTGAGCTGGCGCGGACGTCCTCGCGCGCCCATTTTTGAGACTTCTTATGCCGAACTCCCTATTACTCGATCCGACGATGACGATCAACGAGATCGTCGTTCTCTATCCTCAAACGATCCCCGTCTTCAACCGCCTCGGCATGGATACCTGCTGCGGCGGCGGAGTCGCCCTGAACGAAGCCGCGCGTCGTGACGGGCTGGATCTCGACGCGTTGCTCGGTGCACTTCGCGACGCGGTCGAGCGCCAATGAACGTGTACGATGCGCGCGCGGTGGCTGCGAGTGCCACCGCGCAGCGCGATCGTCCAGCGACGGCGCTCGCCCACGACTCGGCCGATGCGCGCGTGGTGTTGTTTCGGATCGATCCAGGTCAGCAGGTCCCCGTGCATACGAGCGCATCGACCGTCCTCCTGATGATCGTATCGGGTAGCGGGACCGTTGTCGGAGCGAATGGTGAGCGGACCGTCAGCGCGGGCGACATCGTCGCGTACGACCCGCAGGAGCCGCACGGCATGCGAGCGGACGGCGAGCAGTTGGTGATTGCCGCGGTGATCGCGCCGCGGCCAGCGGCGCGATGATCCGCGCGTCATCGCACGTGACGCTCTAGAATGCCGGCACTCTATTACATCAACGTCACCATCCACGTGCTCGCGGCCATGCTCTGGCTCGGAGGAATGTTCTTCTTGGGCGTGGTCGGCGCGCCCGTGCTCCGTGCGATCGAGCCACCGCCGCTGAGGCAGCGCCTGTTCCAGCAACTCGGTTCGCGATTCCGCCTCGTCGGATGGTGGGCGATCGGCGTGCTGCTCGTCACCGGGTTGATCAATCTGTATTTCCGGGGCTGGTTGCATTGGAACGGCGTGCTCGCGTCGGCATCGTTTTGGCGGACAGGCGTCGGACTCGCGCTTGCCGCCAAGTTGTCGATCGTTCTCGTCATGGTCGGCACGAGCGCCGTCCACGATTTCATTCAGGGCCCACGGGCCGGGCGTGCCGCGCCCGGATCGCCGGAGGCGATCGGCTTTCGCCGGCGTGCAGCTCTCCTCGCGCGCGTCAACGCGATCCTCGGTGTGCTGCTCGTCATCGCTGCCGTACGATTGGCGCGGCCGGGGTAAGAAACGCGGCGGGGGTCGCGGGGGTGCGTCCGACTCTATCGCGAACGCCCCAGCAAATCCGCGACCCCGAACGCTGAGCCATCGATTCGCCAGGCAATCCGGCCACGCTCGTCCAGAATCAGCGTGGTCGTCGCGTGATCGATGTCACCCGTGACGTCGTCGCGCCGACGCCCGATACCCAGCGAGTCGAGCGCGGCCTCGACCTCGGCGAGACCACCCGAGAGCACACGATCACGCGGGCCGAGACCCCAGTGTTGTGCGAGCGTTGGTAAACGGTCAGGCGTATCACGCCATGGGTCGAGCGTCACGATGACAAGTGGAACGTCGGATCGATTCGCCGTCCGTCGCGCCGCACGGAGGTCGTTCACAATCGACGGACACACGATAGAGCAGTGACCGTAAGCGAATGTCAGCAGCGTCGTGTGCCCCTGAAAATCAGCGAACGACGTGCGCTGGCCGTTCTGATCGATGAGGGAGACGGCGGGTGCCGCGCGGTCCATGTGGAGCGGTGCAGGTGCATTCCGGAGACTGACCGCTGACGCACCGCTCGATGCCCAGGCACGCGCGGCGCGCACTCCCAGCAGCGCGGTTGTAACGAGCGGCACCGCAAGCACCACGGCAACGGCCACGCGCAAGGACGGTCGCGCCGCAATCCTGCGTAAATCCCGTCGCAGTGACCGCCCCCAGATCGCACTGAGCATGGCGAGCATACCGAGCGGCTCGCCGATGAGCAGAATCCACCCGCCGGCGTCCGGCAGGCCTCCGCGATGCGAGCCGAAGCACGCGCCGCGTGTGCGGACGAGCCACTCCGGCTCATTCGCGCCGACGGGCCAGAGCGCGAGCGCCCACCATGCCGCGGTAATCGCGAGGACTACCACGAGCGCAATCAGCGCCGCGCCCGGCCGCTCCGTGTGTTCCCCTTCTACCCGATCTTCCACAGGAAACTCAGCAGTTTCCAATTCGTGAAATAGTAGAGCATGAACGCCACGAAGAACACGCCGACCAGCACGAGCGTGCCCGGTGTGGGTCCAAGAAAGCCACGACTCGGCGCATGCAGCTGCTCGTTCAGCTCATCCGCGTTCGCCGGGTGCACGGGCGGATTGGTGAGTCCCTGCGGAATGCCCGCCACGACGACGCCCTTCGGGAAGTCATCGATTCGCTCGCCGAAGAACACGGACTTGACGGCGATGAGCACGAACGAGTACGCACCGGCCACGGCGAGAATTCCGCCGATGCCGATCATGGCCAGAAAGAGATCGACCGCCGGGTTGAACGGTACGTCGAACGGCGCCTGCGAGAACGAGATGTCCCAGTGTCGTCGCGGCACGCCGAAGCTGCCGGCGAACGTCATGCCGAACTCCACCGTGAGCATGCCGAAGGTGAACAGATATGGCTGCACCTTCGCCAACTTCCAGAACGCGACTTTGCGCCGAAAGATGAGCGGGATCAGATAGTATGTCGCGCCCATGAACGCCATTGCGGTACCGCTCACCACCGTGGCGTGAAAGTGTCCGGGAACGCGGAGCGTATTGTGCGCGATGATGTTGATCTGCTCCGTTCCGATCGTGACGCCGGTGATACCGCCGAAGAAGCCGAAGACCACCACCGAAAAGATCAGCGACGAGAAGCCGGGGTCACCCCACGGTGCCTTGCGCAGCCACCCGAACAAGCCGGTGGTGTACCCGCGCAACCGCATGCCCAGCTCCATTCCGGCCGGCACCGTGAATCCGTGCACCATTGACGCCAGCACCGCCATGTACATGAAGTACGACGTGTTCACGATCTTCCACGCCGACCCAAACCCGGGATCGACGAGGAGATGGTGTGCCGACGCCATCGAGATGAACAGAATGTAGAGCACGAACGCCCAGCGGCTGACTTTCTCGTTGAGTACGACGGCGCCGACCGTAAGTCCACCGAGCATGTACCAGATCGACACCATCGCCGCGACGTTGATCTGTTGCGCCGAGTGACCGAGCGCCCACCAGAGCAGCCGGTACATCTGTGGATTCACTTCACGGATGACCCCGATCGACCAAAGAAAAGTCGGGATATACACCATGGCGCCGTGGAGGAGCGTGATCACGGCGATGATCGCCGCCGCCATCGCGCCGTATACGACGAGGGGCATCGAGCCCTCGTAGGTCTTCTCGCGCTTGGCAATCGTCAGCGTGGCGAAGAATTGTCCGACTACGCAGAGCGCGCCGACGGCGAAGAGGATGATGCCGAGATAAAAGAGTGGGTGCGCCTTGAGCGGCGGGTACGACGTGTACAACACGTCGGCGCGGCCACTCCACTGCATCGCTTCCACCGTGAGCGAACCGACGAGCATCAACCCGAAGTTGAACCAGGCGAACCTCGGCGCCGCCGGACGAGCGTTCAGCAGGACAGTGCTCGCGAACCAGAGCACCGCCATCTCGAAGAAGATGATGAAGAAGATGAGCATGTTCATGCCGTGCACGCCGAGGATGCGGTAGTACCACACCGCCGGGAGCAGGTGCACGGCCTGCCAACGCGTGAGCGCAAGCAGCAGCGCCGCGGTGGCACCGACGAGAAGGGCAACGATCGATACGACGGCGTTGACCTTGATCAACGTTTCGGCTTGCAGGTTGATCTTGCGTTTGGTCACCGGACAGGTGCGATACGCGGCGAGCGCGGAGGGCGGGGAATATCCCGGGGCCGGAAGTGCGGTGCTCGTCATCGTGCACCTCCATGACCCAGCGAGGCCGCCGTGTTGTCCGCGACCGCTTGCCCCGTAGAATCGACGACGATCACGCGTCCGACCATTGTGTGGTGGCCGATGCCGCAGAATTCGTTGCAGATGATGCGGAAGTCACCGGCTGCGGTTGGTGTGACGCGCAGCGCGTAGTCGAAGCTTGGAGCGACCGCGAAGTTGACGTTGAGCGGAAACAACGAAAAGCCATGATTCACGTCGAGCGACGACAGGTGGAGCATGTACTCCTTTCCCTGTTGCAGCTTGAGGATCGGGAACCACTGAAAGGTGAGGCCGACGAGATAGACGTCGGCGCCGGGCGGTGGCTGGACGATGGGCAGTCCGCGATCATCCCCAACCTTGTACTGCTTCGCGAAGGCGACGGTGCGTGCGTAGTACGCCTTCGGATCGACGCGCGTGCGCACCCCGCTGGGATTCTGTCCACCCTTCCAGTGCCAGAGCGGCATCATCGCGAAGAGCACGATGCACCAGGCGAACGCGATCGACACCCAGAGCTTTTCCGCCTTGTGCGCGGGCTTCCACCACACGCCGGGGACGGAGTCGAGTCCCGTATGGACTTTGGTGAGCATTCGAGTGCCTCAGGGTAGGGTGCCTTTCGGCATCGAGAAGATCTCCCACATGCCCCATGCGGTGAACACGACGAGCATCACGAGCACACCGAGCACGAGCAGCAGATACATGTTGTCGAACAGGCGTTGGCCGAGGGGCACACGCTCGGCGCCGTCGCTCGCACTGTCAGGCGAGGGATCCATGCGGCAACCTCTTCTGGTTGGAGTCGCGGAGGGATTGGATGATCGCGCGCGCCCGCTGCGCGGTGCTCGACAACGACATCGGGCGTCTCCCGGAAATGATTCTTGCTAACATCATGGCGATATGATAAATCTTCCGCAAGCCCCGATTGCATGCGAGTCCTCGAACGAACTCTCGAACGCGCCGCCCGGCGCCTGCTCGCCGCTCTCGATGCGGTCGCCACCCGGGTGTACGGAGCGGCGTGGAATCCGATCTACCAGACCGGCACGGTCGCCGTCGCGATGTTGCTGGTGCTCGTCGGTACGGGCCTCGTCCTGGTGTTCTTCTATCGGGTGGGCGCGCCGTCGGCGTCCGTGGCGCGGCTCGCCGCCGATCCCTGGCTCGGCCGGTGGATGCGCGGTCTCCACCGCTACGCGACTGATGTCTTCATCGTCGCTGCCGGCCTGCATCTGTTGCGGATGTTCGCGCAGGCGCGAAGCTGGGGGCCGCGCACGATCGCGTGGGTGTCGGGGCTGATGCTCTTCGGGGCGGGCATCGTCTGCGCGTGGACCGGATTCGTCATGGCGTGGGATACGTTCGGCGAGCGGTTGGCGCGTGACGGTGCCCGGCTGCTCGATGTCGTTCCGATCTTCTCGGAACCCCTGAGCCGGATCTTTGCCGGCGACGGCCCGGTGCCAAGCGCGTTCTTCTTTGTGAATTTGTTCATCCACATCGGGCTGCCGCTGGCGATGGGCGCGCTGCTCTGGCTGCACGTCTCTCGCGTTGCGCGGCCGACGCTGCTTCCCCCCAAGCGCCTCGCCTGGACCCTCGTCGCTGCGTTGACTGCGACCGCCGTCCTCGCGCCCGCGAAGCTCGGACCCGCGGCGGACGCGTTCCGCCTCTCGCGGACGACGCCGCTCGACCTCGTTGCGGCATGGTGGCTGCCGCTCTCGGAGCGAGTGACGCCGAGTACGGCGTGGAGTGTGGCGCTCGCACTCGCGCTGGTGATGCTCTTCGTGCCGCGGTTCATGCGACGTCCGCGCGAGGGGAGCTGGGCGCCAAGCGTCGTCGACCCGCGGCTGTGCACAGGATGCAACCAGTGTCCGCAGGATTGTCCGTGGGACGCGATCACGATGGTGAAGCGCGAGGACGATCGACCGACGCTCGTTGCGCTCGTCGACCCGGGGCGTTGCGTGAGCTGCGGCATCTGCGCGGGTTCCTGCGCCCCAATGGGCGTCGGACCGGCCGGGCGCACCGGTCGCGATCAGCTCACGGCATTGCGCGACGACGTGTTGCCGGATCTCGCGCTCGCCTCGCCGGCGCCAATCGTCGCGATCTGCTGTGCGCAGGCGCCGCCCTCGCACGTTGCGGCAATTCGCGCTCGCGGCGCGTACGTGCACGAGGTGACCTGCGTCGGCAACCTGCATTCATCCATCGTCGAACGCCTCATTCGCGCCGGCGCGCCGGGGGTCATCGTCTGCGGATGCCCGTCGCGCGACTGTGTGAGTCGCGAAGGACCGAAGTGGCTCGTCGAACGTCTGTTCAACGACCGAGAGGCGGAGCTCCAGGCGCGCGTCGATAGGCGACGCGTTCGCGTGACCACGTTTGCTGCCGGATTGCTCGGTGAATCGATCGCGTCGTTCGAGTCATTTGCGCGAGACGTCAGTGCCTTGCGTCCCGCTGTTCAACAGGCGGATGCCGAGCTGGATTTGGAGTGCGAGCCGGTGCCGTTCGGCGAGGACCCATGATGACACCGCGAGCGGTCGTCCGCGGGGCGCTGGCGGTCGGTGTCAGCGCTGCAGCCTTCTTGGTCATCGCGCGCGCGTCGGCCGTACCGATATCGCTTCACGATGCCGCGTCAGCGCGACTGCGCCTGTCTTGGAGCGCGCGTCCCGAACGAATTGAGGTGTGCCGCACGCTGTCCGCCGCGGAGCTGGCGCAACGCGAAGAGCACATGCGCCAACGCGTGGAGTGTGACGGCCGCTTCGCGACCTATGCGTTGCGCGTCGAATCAGACGGCCGGGTGTTGCACGAGAGCATCGTTCAAGGCGCCGGGTTGCGCCACGACCGCCCGCTCTTCCTGATCCGCGAGATCGACGTGCCGCCGGGAGCTCATCGGCTGACCATCACCTTCGTGCGGCGCGAGACGACGGACAACGACGCGGCGGCGTTCATCGGCGGCACATCGCCAGACGCCGACACCGGGCTTTTCGCTGGGCGCGCGCAGCGCGAGGCGGCCGAGCACGCGCGTCGCGCACGCGCCGCGATACCGCCTCGCCTCGAGCTCGACACCGCGTTGGAATTCCTGCCTGAACGTGTCGTCGTCGTCTCGCTCGATCCCGAGCGCCGCACGCTACGACTCCTGAGGGAACCCCCCTGACGCAGCGACTGCTCGAACTGACGTTGTGCGACGCGGGGACGCTCGGCGATCTCGCGCTACGCCTGCGCGAGCGCGAGGCGCCGCCACAACCCTGGGTGCCGAGTGACGAGATACGCGCCGGCCAACAGCGTGGCGAGCGAGTTGGCGACAACGATCGACCACCAGGGAAGCACCGGCCGCATCGAGTTCGTGAGCAGCCCAATCGTGCCGACCGTCACGACGAATCCTGCCGCGATGATGAAGCGTATGGCGCGCCGTTGCTCCGAATGTCGTTCCGCGAACGCGACGAGGCCGGCGACGATCAGTCCAATGGTGAGCGCGAGAGCGAGGTGAAGCGCGTTGTAGAGGAAGATCGCGCCTGCATCGAGGGGCACTGGAAAGCGCAAGACCGCCGGATCTCGCAGCCCGCGAAACACCGCTTGGCCGAGCACATTGACGGTGTGCAGGTTTCCCCGCGCGGCTAGGAAATCGAACGCGCTGTAGAAGAGCGCCACCGATGCGTAGCCGACGAGCCCGACGGTGATTCCGTCTCGTTTCGCGCTATGGATGTCTGACATTTGCGTTCGCTCCGGTTGCCTGGAATGGCATTCCGAGTTTATCATGTTGCCATGATCAATGCAACAGCGAGTCCGCGCGCTCCGACGGAGCGCGCGGGGCGTTGGCTGCTACGCTTGTCACCGTCGCCCTCACTCGGTGCCCTCGATGTGGATTTCCGGGACGTCTCAGTACGCGATTCGCGCCGTGGTCTACATCGCAACCCACGGCGGCGATGAGCCCGTGCGCGTGACGCCGATCGCGTCGGCGCTCAAGGTGCCGCGCAACTATCTCTCGAAAACACTGCACCTGCTCGCGCGCGCCGGGGTGTTGCGATCGACGCGCGGTCCGCTCGGTGGCTTTCAGCTCGCCGTGCCTGCCGCCAAGCTCACGCTCGCGCGCGTCACCGCGCCCTTTGATGAGTCGGGGGCCAGGCACTGCCTCCTCGGCCGACCCCAATGTAGCGATCAGCGCCCGTGCGCCGCGCACACGCACTGGAGCGCGATATCGGATTCGCTTCAGGATTTTTTCCAGCGCACCACGATTGACGATCTCGTGCGTGAGGATCAATCGTTCGCGACGCGAGCGCGGGCCGGATAGAAGCCCACTATCCGGGGCCCGCCGTCGAGGCTCGCAACTCAGGGCGCGAACGCGTCCGAATCCCGCCGTTGATTCCCTCGCTGTGAGCCTCGCACCATGCGTTCAGCCTCGAGCCAATCAGCCACGTGATCGCCCTCTTGGCCGCCGCGTGACAGATAGATCTCATATGCGCGCCGGCGGATCTCGGCTTCCAGGTCCTCGCCTTGTGGCCCGGGGCTGAGCTCGGAGGCGCGCTCGACGGGAATTGCCGGCTCCTCGGTGCGGGGACTCGTCGCCGAGGCCGAGCTCGCCTCGGTGCTTTGGGTGGTCTTGCGAGCGGAGCGCGAGCCGCGAGTGGTCGGTTTCCCTGGTTTTTCGTCGTTCATCACTGTCGATGTCCTCCAAACGATCGTTCGATGGCCTTGTTGAATCCCGAAACGCCGAAACGACAGCAGCCCATCTGATAGACGGATTACCGTCGCGTCTGCGATCGGCTTCCGAATTTCTCATGGGCTTCGGTTCGGTGGGCGGTGAATTCCCCGCGAATTGCGTTCCGTCGAGGCGGCGCGTGCCGCTCGGCCTGTCACGATCTCCCGATAGTTGCGCCTCCGTTTCGTGGCGCCGTTTCCTTCCTATGCCTCCGGCTTCTTTGGCGGCGCGGGTGCAGTGCCGCCCGTGACGACGAGCTTGCGCACCATCCCAGCCGTCTTGTGGGAATTGTCGGACATGGGGCAAAACACTTCGTACGTCCCGGGCTTGAAGGTCACCGTCAACGATGCGGACTCGCCAGCCGGAATCTCACGTGACCCCTTCTCGACGCCCTCGCCCCTCACATAGAAGCCGTGCGTGATCGTGCCCTTGTTGCTCAGGCGAAAGATGACCGGACCGGCGGGCACCGTATCACGCGCCATCTCGATCTTCCATTCAGTGAGAGTTACGGGTATGGCGACCGCCTGAGCGGCCGCGGCGGTGGAGAACGCCGCGAGAGCGGCGGCGATGAACATACGCGTCATGTAGTGGTTCCTTCGAGGTGAAAGTGCGACGGCGGTGACTGAGAGGAGCGTCGTGCGATGCGAATATTCCCACCGACGCGGCATTTTCAAGAGCGACAACGGTCGATCGCCGGCAAGATCGGTCTGAACGCGCTCACCGGGTGCGAGACGTCGTTGGTGCTCGAGAGCGGTGCATTCCGCTCCATTCGATGCCGAGCAAAGGGGCGAAGCCGCCCACATGAACGCGAAGGCCGCCACGACTGAAATTGGCCGGCGGCTCGACCACCGCCGACTCGCCCGACCCATGGCCGCGAAGTATGGCGACGGCCACGGCGGTGACGCCGACGACGCCCGCGGCGACCGCGATGCGGGTGCGAGTGTTGTCGAGCTGTTTTGACTCCAGCTCGAGCAGCTGTGCGCGCGTGATGAGAATTTGTTGAAAGAGCCCTTCCGGCGGTGCGCCCGCCGTTCCGGCCGGCACCGATGGCACCTTCAGGGTCAGCCCCTCATCCTGTTTGTCGACCACCGACCCGGTGAGGAGGCGCGCGTCGCCCATACCGAGCGAGGGACCAAGCTGGGCGGCAGTCGCCGCCGACACGCGGGCGCGGACCTCCATTCCCGGCGTGACGGCGGCGACCTCGATGGGCGAATAGGTATAGCAGCCCGCCAACACGGCGGGGGCAAGCAATAACGCGATTCTCAATGCGACGACTCCAATCCTGCGTCTACTACGTTCGCTCACCTCATGGTTTGGTATCGAGGCAACCCTTGTAATTGGGGTTGTTTCGCTCGGCGAACGGGATGATCATGCTCGTCGCCGTACCATACGAGCCGGAGAGCGCTCCTGTGACGGACGGGACTCCGGAGTTCGCAACCAACCCGGTTGGAAACACAGTTTCCGCGCCGCGCCCATACTGACGCACCAACCGCCGCATGTCGCCGAGGCGGTGGCCCGTGAGCCAGGTCCAGTAGGCGCGCTCTTGAAAGTACAGATCGACGGCCGCAGCCTGCGTGGTCGGCGAGGAGCCGGCAATCGCCGCGATGGCCGGCGTGTTGGTCGTACGCAGCGTGTTGAGGCCTGCGAACACCGCGTCGCGATCGGCTTGCGTTCCGCCCTGAAGCCGCGCCTCGAGAATGTCGAGCTGCGCTTCCGTGCCGTCGCCGACGATGCCGCTCGTCGTCTGCCCGAATTTCGTCTCGGTGGGCAGGTTCGTGGAAATGCTATTGAATCCGATGCGCGTGGACGGCGACCACGGGATGCGCGGATCGGGCGTGCTGAGGTACGGGAGTCCGTTCCCGCCCTCCTTGGTGATGACGCTGTAGCGCGACGAGCCGTTGGCCGCCGCCAGCCACATGCCGTTGACCTCGCGGCCGGTCGAGCCGCTCGCCGTCGAGTGGAACGTGAGCAACTGGAACGTTCGCGGCACGCTCGCCACCGCAGCTCCCGCTTCGGTGAACTTGGCGAGATTGAGCAATGCACGCGCTTTGCCGATCGCCGATCCGTACAACACGCGCTTGCTCGTGTCGGCGAGCGTCGTCGCGGAATCGAAGCTCGCGACCGCCATGTTGTACAGGTCCGTGGAGGAATTCACCGGTCCGTACGTGACGACGCCCTGGTCGTCGGCGGTGGAGAACGCCGTGCCCGAGCAGAAGCCTTCGGCCAGGAAGATCTCGACGAAGCCGCGCAGCATGTACATCTCGCCGCGCTGCCACTTCTGCGTTGGTTGCGTCGCACCGATGACGGCGCCCGCCTTGATTGCCCCGGAGTGCGCCTGCTGCAAGTTGCGGAAGACCGACTCGGTCGACGAATTGACCTCGACCGGCGAACGCGAATTGACCGACAACCGTTCGGCGAAGGTATCGCTGGCGACCATCTCGTCGGACATGTCGCCGGTCATCGTCGTGAACGAGTCCGTGGCGCCGTCGAACGCGAGCGTGAAATCGGAGATGACTCCGAAGCGCAGCGGATCGGTACCAATCGGCGTGTTGAACACGCCCGGCGGGAGAATGTCCGGGGTCGTGACGTTGAGCACTTCGCTCGGCTTGCAGGCGCCAAGCACGGTGAGGAGCGCGGCCGCGCCAAGCGTGAGACCCGTTCGCGCCGGCATGAGCGTGGGCATGGGGCGTCGGTGTGATGGGATGCGTGTCATGGATGGTCGCCTCAGAAGTTCAGGTTGAGGCGGAGCGTGAAGTAGCGAAGCGGCGGAGTGGAGAAGTATTCCTCGCTGCCTCGCGTGTCGGTGTTGCCGACCGTGGCCTCCGGGTCGATGCCCGGGTACGCGGTCCAGACGTGCAGGTTGCGCGCGGTGCCGATGATCGACGCGCGGCTCGAGTGGATCTTGCTCGCGAACGCATCGGGAAGCTGATAGGTCGCGGACAACTCGCGGAAGCGCGTGAACTCGCCGTTGAGGAAATACCCGGTGTAGATATTCAGATTGTCGGCCACGGCCGCGGCTTGGTCGGCCAGCGAGGCGTGCGGATCCCAGAGTCCCGGGCACGACGCGCCGCCCTGGCAGCGATGGCGAAGCGTATTATAGAACTTCGTCATGCCATCCTTGTGATCGAACTGCGCGGCGATCGCCAGCTTGTGGCTGAGCAGCTCGAGCCGCGGACTCAGGGCGAACTCGTGCGTCGGAGCCGTGGGTCCAATGAAGACTGCCGTGTCGCTGAACTTCATCTCCGAGGCGACGATGATGCCGTCTTTGTTCGCGTCGTTGTACGTGAACGTCTTGCCCCACAATCCGAACAGCGGATAGCCCGGCGCGTTGTACTGCGTGCTGCGGTTGCCGGTGAAGATCGGCGTGACGCCCTCGCCGAGGGTTATGATGCGGTTCTTGGTGGTCGAGCCGGTGAGCGCGACGTCGAAGCCGATCTGGCGGCGGTCGATGAACTTCTGGTTCCAGGTCAGCTCGAGGCCCTGGTTGCGCGTGGAGCCGATATTCTCGAGCAGGCTCGGGATCGCGCCGCCGGCCGAGGGCGCGGTCGGAGCACTGATGAGGGCGTCCTTGGTCTTCTTGTCGTAGTACGTGAGCTCGATCGACGTTTTGTTGGAGAAGGCGCTGGCGTCGAACCCGGCCTCGAACTCACCCGAATATTCGGGCTTGAGGTTCGTGTTGCCGAGCGCGGTCAGCGTAACGCCCGACTGCTCGACGCCAGAGATGTTGGCGTTGGCCGTTTGGTAGTAGCGAAGGGCATTGAGCGCGCCGGGCTGCACGCCCGACGAGCCGTACGTCGCGCGCAGACGGAACGAATTGATCGCGTCGATCCGCGGGAAGAACTTTTCATCGGACAACAGCCACGACGCGCCGATCTTGGGATAGTAGACGCCCGAGAAGCCCGTGCCGAACGCGCTGTTTCCGTCGTAGCGCAACCCGCCGGTCAGGAAGAAGCGATCGGCGTACGACGCCACTTCTTCACCGTACGCACCGAGGTTGATCGACTCGGTCGTGGACTGCGTCGCCGTGCGAGTCGCGCCGGCGCTGGTCGTCGTCGCCCCAGGCGGCATGCCCAAGCCCGTTCCGGTGCTCGATGAGAACCAGCTGCGGAAGTACTGCATGCCGGCGGACGTCTTGAACCCGACGCCGTGGCGGGCCGCCATCGTCGCCGTGGCGCCGAGGTCCACCGTGTAGATCGCCGTCTCGGCGCGGTTGTTCTGCACGCTGCCGGTGCGCGCCTGTTCGCCGAACGGACCCTGGCCGAATTGCTGGATGAACGTCGCGTTCCGCGCGCTGTAGTCGTAGCCCACGTTGGCGCGGGTGGTCAACCACGGCAGCGGGAGATACTGCGCATTCACTCCGTTGATGAAGCGGTTGATGTTCTGCGTGGTGGTCTGGGCGAAGATGTCGCCGATCGGGAAGCTGCGATACCCGAGGAGGGGCAGGCCGCGCGCGTCCTTGAGATCCGTGCGCGCCGAGCCGCCGATCGCCGCGACCATGAGCCCGTCGCTGTTGTCTTCGTTCTGCGGCTGGCGATTGTCGTTGTCCACGTAGCCGACCGACACTGCGAGGTTCACCTTGGACGTGAGCTGCGTGTTGAGGTTCGTGCGCAGGCTCACCTTCTTTTCAGCGTTCGGATAGACCTGGTCGGCGCCGATCGTCGAGCCGCGTTCGGTCATGAGCCGGCTGATCTCGCGGTCCGGCATTTTGTACGGACCCTGCGTGTGTTCCTGATCGCCGGAGATGAAGAACTGGAGTCGGTCGGCGCCGCCCGACACCTGGGCGCCGTATTGCGAGCGAATGCCGGTGGCGAGCGGCGTGAGATCGGGCTCGTTGAGCACGTTGTTGTGATACGTGCTGTCGATGACGCAGCTGCCCGAGGCCTCCTGTACGAGCGTGCAGGTCTTGAGGCCTGTGCGGCGATCGAACGAGACCCAGAGATCCGGATAGCTGCCCTTGTGCGGATCGGACAGCGTGCCGTTTTCGGTCCATACCGTATAGTGCGGCGAGCCGACGCGGCCGCGTTTCGTCGTGACGACGATGACGCCGTTGGCTGCCTGCGTGCCGTAGAGCGTCGCGGCCGCGGGGCCCTTGATGACGTCGATGCTCTCGATCTCTTCGGGATTGATGTTGTCGAACGCCGACGCCGTGGTGCCGCCGGTGCCGATGCCGCTGTCGCCCGTCTTGGCGTCGACGCGCACGCCGTCGACGTAGACGATGGGATCGTTGCTCAGGGAGAGCGACGATTGTCCGCGGATGCGGATGCGCGATCCGGCGCCCACAGCGCCCGAGGAGATCACCTGCACGCCTGCCGCCCGCCCGGAGATCAGCTCACCGGTGGTCGTGATCGGCGTCTCGGCGATCTTGGACGTGACGTCGATCGAGGCGACGGTGTTGGAGATTTCCGCTTTGCTCTGCACGCCGGTCACCGTCGTCACCACGGCGGCGAGCGAGAACGGAGCTTGGGTGAGCACGAAGTCGGTGGTCACCGTCGCGCCTCCGGTGACCGTGACATTCACATGCTTGGCCTGGTAGCCGATGCGAGTGATCTGGAGGTCGACGGTGCCCGGCTTGACGCCTCGAATCGTGTAACGCCCGTCCGGCGCCGACTGCGCACCGATCTGTGTGCCCGTGACCCGTATGCTCGCGCTGCCAAGCGGCGCCGACGTTCCGGCCTCGGTTACGCGGCCGGTGATCGTCCCGCCGGACCCTCCCTGGGCGGAGGCGCCGCCAGCAGCGCCCGCGATTCCAATCGCGGCGACGGCCAGCATCGTCCAGCGGCGAGGTGTGGCGGTGCGGACCGGTACGACGGTCCCTGAGGTGGAAGGACCCCTTCGCATAGTGGTTTCTCCCGGCAGGATGACCTCCGACCACCAGAGTGCGGCCGGAGCGATGGCGCTGACTCAGGACTACCGACAGAACACAACGACGCGCAAGAACGGCTGCTCGACGCGTAAGTGCGGCGAACAGCGGCGTGCGCGATGTAGTCAGGCTGCCTGCAGTCGCGTCGTCGCGGCAGCAGGGACGGGCAAGCGAATGCTTTTACAACAAACCACCGGAAGGGCGCGGCGGTCACGTCCAAGATTTTCGCGCGCGGCGAACGTACGACGGGGGCAAATGGCTGTCAACGCCCCGCCCGTGTCCGCCGCCGTGGGCAGACGCGTTCGACGTCGGCCGGCATCGGGTGCCGGTGGGGAGTCGGGTTGTTTAGAGTTTTATGATGAGGCGGCTCGAGCCGAGCGCATCGGACGGCAGACATCACTGCGGGCGTGACGCCAAACGGCGTCACGCCCGGGGCCCGTCATCCATTGCGTTTCAAACGCCGAGTCCGACGTCTCTAGTCTGACGTCAGCCGTCCCATTTCGAGCGATCACCCGGCCACGATCCGGCTCGCCGAGGATCAGCGTGGAGAATGCGTCTCGGTCCGCGCCGCGATGAACACCGTCAGCCCAATTCGGCAAGGCTCATTATGGGTTGTAGTCGACCTTGATCGTCCCGAAGCTGAACGATGTCGGGGCAATGCGATCCTCCAACTCCTGAACGCTGAACTCGAGAGAGGAGACGGTCTTGCCAGAGGTCTCCTTGATCTGTTTGATCTGCTCGGGTGTCAGCTCGATGCGAATGCGGGATTGTCCCTGTTCCATGGCTTCCTCCGTGGTGAACCGCGCGGGCAAGCGTGACTGGTCGTCGAGTTTGATCACAGATCGTGAATCGAGCGTGAACGAGCTGCGCGGTATCGTGAAACCGCCCTGCACCCCTGGCGAGCTCAGACGTGGCGCTCCCCAATGCTCACGTCAAAATCGTTCGCCTTTCGCCTCACGCGCTGGACTGCCGACGCCCCGGACGCGGGGCCACATGGTATAGAAGAACACGACGATGGCAGCGACCTGCGCGAATCCCGACGCGACGATGACCCAGGACAGCCAGCGCCCGGCAGCCATTGGACGCATCAATTCGCCGACGGTACGGATTGCCGTGCCAAGTGTCAGCAGCCAATACGCCGTCTCGACCAGCGCCGGACGGTAGCGGACGTCCGTTTTCTCCGGCCGGGGGAAGAGCCAGAGTGCGACGCCGAGGATCATCATCATGACGAAGCCCACGAGGAGCGCGTGCGTGTGCGCGCTGATCTCGTACTCCGTGGCGACACGTCCACCCAGCTCGCGTCTGGCGATCATCCATCCACCAATGGCCAGGCCGCAGATGAGGAACGCGATCGCCGTCTTGATGTACCGCCGAACGAGTGAATGCACGTGGCCGCTCAGTCCTCGACGACGAGAGTTCCGATCGCGCCTTTCTGGCCATGACCGAACGCGTGATTGACGAACACGAACTCGCCGGGAATGTCCGCCTGCATCTCGAAGATCATTGCGCCGCCGGCGGGCACGCCGAAAGTCTGCACGCCGTGGATCGCGCTGGCCGGCGGCGCACCGAGATACACGGTGTCGAACTGCTCGCCCACGACGTGGAAAGCGCACGGATGCGTGGGCCCGGCGTTGGCGACATAGAAGCGCACGAGATCGCCTCGCTTCACGCGAATGGGCGCTGCCTGATACTGGCTCGGACGTCCATTGAAGGCGAATAGATCGGGAAGGGTGCCGAGCATCTTGTTGTAGTCGAACGGCGCCACCCCGTTCACCGGAGTCCCGAGGTAGAACTCGCTCTGGACGAGCACGAACTCCTTGGCGGGTCTGAGCGGCGCGACCGGATCGACGACGAGCGCGCCGAACATTCCGGAGCCCAGGTGCATGAGGACCGGGGCCGTGCCGCAATGATAGAGAAAAACGCCCGCGTATTTCGGTTTGAACGTATACGTCACCGACTGCCCCGGGACCACGGAGCGGAACGCGACTTTGGGGTCGATCTGGGCGGCATGGAAATCCATCGAGTGCGGGATCTGTCCGGCGTTCGTGAGCGTGAACTCGACGGTGTCGCCCTGGCGCACGTGGACGATCGGACCGGGAATGTCGCCCTCGAACGTCCACGCGGCGACGACGGTATCCTCGCGCACGCGCACAGGCGTCTCCCGCGCCGTGAAGTGCAGTCGGGTCGTTCGCTCGGCCGACACCGGTGGCAGCGCCGGATCGAAGCGGTGAAGGGCGATACTCGCCGCATTGGTGGTGCCTTGTGTCGCGGAGGACGCCGGCATGGCGTGATGCAGACTCGTGTCCGTTCGACTGTCCGGATTCGCGGTGGAATGCGCGGCACCGACGACAGCCTTCGCGGTGTCAGTCACCCGAGGGGATTCCGAGCGAGCGCAACCGGCGAGCGCTCCGGCAACCACGGTCGCTTCGAGCAGGAACTGGCGCCGAGAAGTCGCGGTCGGTGTCGGGTCGGACTGTGACGCGACGGCCTCGCTCGAATCCAGGTTGCCGGTGGTTGTCAGCGGCGCAGCGTTGTTGACGTTCATTGTCTCGAGTTGTCAAAGGTGACGAGGTTGGCGAAGGTTTGGCCGACCCGGCAGTCGGCAAGTGGCGGGCCCGGGCACGAGCTGCGCGATCGACCGCTCTCGGCCGTCGCAAGTTCCCACGCTGAAGAAAAGTTCCACGCCGGAGTCAGGAACTTCTCGGCGTCCCCCGGCATTTACGTCGCGCCGGCATTTCCGTCACGACGACGGCCGGTCATCACCCATAACATCACAGACCTCATATGCGCATTTCCTATATCCTCCGCGGAACGCGTCGCCCCATGGGGCCGCTGCTCGCCGCGGTCAGCGCCGCGAGCCTGGCCGCCTGCGGCGGCGGTTCGTCGAGCACGGCTCCGGCATCGTCGGGCACACCCGTTACGGCGGCGACCGTGAACGCGACGCCGTCGCTTCAATTCACCCCCAATACGGTGACGATCGTCGCGGGCGGCACGGTCACTGTGGATTTCGGCGCTGTGGCCCACGATGTGTTCTTCGACAACGACCCGGCGGGCGCGCCGGCGAACATCAGCACGCCGACGAGCAACACGTCCGCGACGCTGACATTCAATCAGGCCGGCACGTTCGTGTACAACTGTCACATCCATCCCGGTATGCACGGGACTGTGATCGTCAAGTAAGCGCGGCGCGTCAATCAGCAACCTCAAACGACCGCGCCGCTCCGAGCGATCGGGCGACGCGGGCACGCCGCCTCCGGCTCACCGGAATCACCGCGCCGCCTTCGACGATCAACTCGGTGCCGCCCCGTGACCGACGTCGAAGGGCAACGACGCGGTCGAGGCGCACGATGTATGACCGGTGAACCCGCACGAACAGTTGTGGGTCGAGTGACTGCTCCAGCGTGTCGAGCGGCGAGCGCACCAAATGCCGCTTGCCGCGCGACACGACCGCCGCGTACACGTCGTCTGCCTGGATGTAGTCGATGGTCTCGACCGGAATGACGACGTCGGTCAGTCCGACGCGCGTCACCAAGCGCCCCGGGTACGTCGTGCGCGGCGCGTCTGCTGTCGTGACGTTTTCAATGAATCGTTCGGCATCGCGTCGGGTCCGCACGCGCTCGCGCACGCGGGCGAGTGTCTCGTCGAAGCGCGCCTCGGTCAGCGGCTTGGTGAGGTAGTCGGCCGCGTCAGCCTCGAACGCGGGCAGCGCGAACTTGTCGAACGCCGTGACGAACACGACCAACGTTTTGGTGCGATGCTCGCGGCGGCGCGCGACATCGAGCCCCGTCTCCACCGGCATACGGATGTCGAGAAACGCGACGTCGGGCTCCAGGGTCTCCAACGCTTGGCGTGCCTCGATGCCGTCGCGACATTCCGCGACGATCTCGACGTCGCCATGACGCGCCAGCAACTGATGAAGCGCGCGCCGTGACAGCGCCTCGTCGTCGGCGATGAGGGCGCGAATCATACCGCGACCTCGAGCGAGGCCGGGGGTGTCGTCTCAGCGGTCATCGCGGCCCGATTGAGCGGTAGGGTGATGGTGACTTCGACGCCGGCTGCGCCGACCGTGTTGCGAACGCTCAGGCGCGCCGCCGACCCATACATACGGTCGAGCCGCCGGCGCGCGTTGGCGATGCCCACGCCCGAGCTGGATTCGCCCGCGTCGACGAGACCGCGCCCGTCGTCGCGGACTTCCAGAACGAGCGACGATGCCTGCTCGCGCGCCGAGATCACGATCGAATTTCCCTGGCGCCCGCGCAGCACGCCGTGCTTGAGCGCGTTCTCGACGAACGGTTGGAGAATGAACACCGGGACGCGAGCGTCTGTCAGCTCGTCGGCCACGTCGATCACCACGAGGAGTCGATCGCCGAACCGCACTTGTTCGATTGCCAGATAGCGCGTGACGAAATCGATCTCGGAGGCGAGGGTGGTCTCGTGCGCGTCGCCCGCGTTCACCGTGGCGCGGAGCACGTCGCTCAGCAGCGACAGTGCGTGGATGGCACGGGTAGTGTCGTGATCGCGGACGAGGGCCATCACGGCGTTGAGGCTATTGAACAAGAAATGTGGTTGCAGCTGCATGCGCAGCGCGCCGAGTTGCGCGTCGCGAAGTTGGGCCGCGAGCTCGGCGGCTTCGCGCTCCCGCTTCCGAAGGCGCACGGAGCTTCGCCACGCGTAGCTGGCGACGACGATCGCGAAGTACACGGTCGTCGTGGCGGGGAGTCCTCCCACGAACCAATTGCGTGCCGTGACGACCAGGCCCCCCGGCGACGGCCGCACCCATGCGTTGACGATCGCGTCGCAGAGCGCCAACACCGCGCCCGCGCCCAAACTCGCCGCCGCATGGACCGCCACCGAGGTCGCACGCAGGGGACGCCGCAGCGGATAGCGCTCGCCGAGCGCGATGATCGCGGGTGTGAGCGCGGCCCAACCGAACCATTGTGGTGCCTCGCCGACGAACGCGCGCCAAACGGCAATCGGATGACCACCGAGCTTGCCGAACATCACCGTCTCGGCCGTCGAAAGCATGGCTGGGATCGACCAGACCGCAGCGATCTTCCACAGTGCGAACGACTCGTTCTCGCCGATCTGGCCGGCAACCGCGCGTTGTGTCATCACGGTACCGACAATGAGCGAGGTGACGACGTGGCGCAAGACGCGAAGTGATCGGCGAGCGACGCGCTGCCGCCGGCAACGCAAACGATACCGTTCGCGACGTCGACCTTTGTCGCGGCGCGCTCGTATGGCAGCATTGGCACCATGACACCCATCATGCTTCTTGCCGCCATCGCGGTGGCGCTTGGGGACAGCAATTCGTGTCAGCCAGCGCCAGGTCTCGATGGCACGACGCTGCTTCACCGCGCGGCGGAGCAGATCGGACTTTCGCAGTCAACCGATCGCATCGTGAAGATCAGCGCGTTCGACGTAACGCGACACACGTTCGAGTCGGACCGAATGTACCCGCCCTCGCTCGTGGAGGTGACGAGTCTGGACCAATGGTTCGACCCTGCCACCGGGGCGGAGCGCACGACGTCGCATTCAACGATTGCCGGCTACGAATTCTCTGCGGCCTCACTCGGTAACGCGCACGCGTCGTTCGCGATTCGCGACACGACGCTTACGCCGAGTGAACAAGTGCACGGCGCATTGTACGACACGCGTCCGCTCAACGTCTGGGCCGTGCTCGATGATTGGCTCGCGGCCAAGGACGTGCGCGTCGAAGGACGTTGCATGTACCGCGATTATCCGCGATGGGTCTTGAGCCGGCGCGGTGCGCGGGGAATCGAGCGGCTGTTTCTCGACCCCAAGTCCGGATATCCGACGAAGCTCGACAGAACGGACGCTCATTACTTGTGGGGACAGGTCCACGTGGAATTCGTCTACTCGACCTGGGATCGTGTGGGTGCCGCACATTTTCCGGCCGCGTCGTTCCGCCTGGAGGATGGCGTCACCGCCATCGCGCGCACGTTCGGGGCTCGACGTCTCGTTCCGCGCGACAGCGGACCATCGTTGGCGGTCCCGGCGCATGCCGGTGAGATGTCCATGGCGATGCCGGCGTTTCTCGTGCCGAGCAAGCCGGATACGGTGCGCGTCAGCGCGACAACGTTCCTGCTTCGTAATCCCGGCTACATCGAGACCGTGACGCTGGCGCGCGACACCGTCTTCGTGTTCGACGCGACGCAGGGTGAGGAGCGCGTGCGTCAAGATTCGCTGTGGATCGGAAAGCTGTTCCCGGGCAGGCATCCAATCGTGGTCGTCGTGACCGATCTGGCGTGGCCGCACGTGGCCGGCGTTCGTGCGTGGGTCGCGCGCGGTGCGACGATCGTTTCCCACCGGGCGGCGCGCGACTTCTTGATGCAAGTGGTGAATCGGCGTTGGACGTCGGACCCGGACTTACTCGAGCGTCGGCGTCCGCGTGCGACGTTGCGCTTTCACGCCGTTGACGGATCGCTTGCACTTGCCGGTGGCGACATTCAGCTCTTTCCAATTGACGGTGCGGCCAGTGAAGTAGCCCTCGCCGCCTTCGTCCGCCCCGATCGGTTCTTGTGGGCGAGCGATTTCATTCAGAATCTCACCGCGCCGACCCAATACGTTGACGAGGTCGTCGCCGCGGTTCGACGCGTGGGAGTTTCGCCGGTGAAGGTCGCGGCGGAACACGCGCCATTGTCCGACTGGAGTCGCGTCGTCCCACTCGCGGAGTTTGTCAGCAAACCCTGATCGACGACTCCTCTACGGAAGATCCGAGACTAGGTTTCGACATGTGAAAAAGCACGATCGCCTCGGGCTGTTCCGAGGCGATCGTGCTTTCCGCCGACCGCGGGACAACGCTTGCACCGGCGGTCAGATTTCCTCGGGTCCGCTTCGGTTTCCCTTCCTTTCGTCATTCTCGCATGCTCCCGTTGCCAAGGCGGCGCCGCGTTGCGCCCGTCCTCTTCATTGCAGCCGGAATGGCTGCGTGCGACAGCAATCCGCCGAAGCCGTTTACGCCGCCTCCCACGCAGGTCGGCATCGTGACGGTAATCCCGACCAGCATCGCGGAACCCTACGAGTTCGTCGGACAGGTCGAAGCATTCAGGCGCGTCGAGGTCCGCTCGCGTGTCGAGGGCATCGTGCTCGCTCGGCCGTTCACCGAGGGCAGCGTGGTCTCCAAGGGGCAAGTCCTCTACAAGCTGGACCAAGTCAAGTACGACGCAGCGTACCGCGCGGCCCTGGCGCGTCTCGACAACGTCAAACGAACGCTGGCGCGCCTCGAGCCGCTCGTGCCGAAACACGCGGTGGCGCAACAAGACGTCGACAACGCGCGCTCTGAGCTCGAGTCGGCGCAGGCTGCGGTCGATAACGCGAAGAAAGATCTCGACGACACCGTGATCCGCGCCGAGATGACGGGGCAGGTCGGGCGCGCGCGACTGGAGCTCGGGGCGCGCGTGACGGGACCGGCCGATTTACTCACGACGATCGACGAGCTCGATCCCGTGTACGTGACGTTCCATCCTTCGTCGCAGCAGCTGCTGTCGTGGCAGCAGGATCCGCAGTCGCGCGTGCTGCTGCAGCCCGGGAGCGCGGGGCTGGCGGTGCGCGTCGTGTTGCCGGATGGATCGCTCGTTCCGCGCGTTGGACACATCGACTTCGTGTCTCCATCGCTCGACTCGGCGAGTGGGACGCAAGAATTCCGCGCCAAGTTCGACAACGGCGATCATCGGCTCGTGCCCGGCCAATTCGTTCACGTCCGTCTCGACGGGTTCGCGCGCGCGAGCGCGCTGGCCGTTCCGCAGCGCGCGGTGCAGCAGGGGCTCGGCCGACAATTCGTGTACGTGGTGGGCACCGGCGATACGGTGACCGCGCACGACGTGAAGCCGGGCGTGTGGAACGGGAGGCTGTGGCTGATTGACTCGGGGCTCGTGGCGGGCGATCGGGTCGTGGTGGACGGCGTGCAGAAAATCGCGCCCGGCCGGGTGGTGAAGCCGGTTCCAGTCGTGGACAGTTCGTCGGTGACGAAATCGCCGCGCGCCGTGCCGACCAGCGGAGGCAGACCGTGAGCAGCGCCCCCCAGGTCCCAGCGGGCGGCGAGGATCGTGGTGTGGCGGACGAGTCGTCGGAGGTCAGGTACTTCTTCATCCGGCGCCCGGTCCTCGCGGCGGTGATCTCGATCGTCATCACGCTGCTCGGTTTGTTCGCCATCCAGCTGCTGCCGATCGCTCGCTACCCGCAGATCACGCCGCCCGCGGTGCGCATCTCGGCGAACTACCCGGGGGCGTCGTCCGAAGACGCGGCGCAGGCAGTGGCGGCACCGATCGAAGAGCAGTTAGCCGGGCTTCAAGGCATGCTCTACTACTCGTCGTCGAACTCGAGCGACGGGACCACGAACATCACCGTCACCTTCGACGTGTCGCGCAACCAGGATCTGGCGGCGGTCGACGTGCAGAACGCCGTGAAGCTGGCCGAGCCGCAGCTTCCGGAGGCGGTGCGGACGAACGGCATCACCATCCTCAAGGCAAACACCGACATTCTCGCCGTGGTCGCGCTGCGATCGAACGACGCGCGGTACGACGCGACCTACCTTGCGAATTATCTAAAGCTCAACGTCGTCGACGAGATCAAGCGCGTTCCAGGCGTGGGTGACGCGACGCCGTTCCCGGCGCGCGACTTCGCGATGCTGATTCAGCTCGACCCGGAGAGGATGGCGCAGCTCGGCATCACCGTCACCGACGTCGCGGCGGCGGTTCGCGAGCAGAACGCGACCAACCCCGCCGGCAGACTCGGGGCGGAGCCGTCGCCCGTGGGCACGCAGCTCACGCTGCCCATTACGACGATCGGTCGCTTGCAGACGCCCAAGGAGTTCAGCGACATCGTCGTGCGTGCGCGTCCCGACGGGTCGATCGTTCGCGTCTCGGACATCGGGTCCGTCAGTCTGGGCGCACGGAGCTACGACCTCAAGGGCCGCCTCAACGGCGTGCCGACGGCGTTCGCGCTCCTGTACACGCGCCCGGGCGCCAACGCGCTCGCCGTGAAGGAGGCGGTGGTGCGCCGGATGGATGAGCTGCAGAAGACTTTCCCGCAGGGCATCCACTACGCCATCCCGTTCGACACGACGCCATTCGTGAGCGCGTCGATCAAGGAGGTCGCCATCACGCTCGTCGAGGCGATGATCCTCGTGACGCTGGTGGTGTTTCTCTTCCTTCAGAGCTGGCGCGCCACGCTCATCCCCATGCTCGCCGTACCCGTGAGCGTGATCGGCACGTTTCTCGGCCTGCTCGCGTTCGGCATGTCGATCAATGTGCTCACGCTGTTCGGGCTCGTGCTGGCGATCGGCATCGTGGTCGACGACGCGATCGTCGTGATCGAGAACGTCGAGCGCATCATGGCGACGGAAGGTCTGCCGCCGCGGCTCGCGGCCGACCACGCGATCCGGCAAGTGGCGAGCGCACTGGTGGCGATCGTGCTCGTGCTCTGCTCGGTGTTCGTGCCTGTGGCGTTCATCGGCGGCGTCACCGGCGCCTTCTTCAAACAATTCGCGATGACGATCGTGATCGCCGTGGTGCTGTCGGGGATCGTCGCGCTCACGCTCACGCCGGCGCTCTGCGCGTTGTTGCTGAAAGAATCGAACGAGGCGCACACGACGGGATTCTTCGGCTGGTTCAACCGCACGTTCGCGAAGGCGACGCGGGGCTACACCGGTGCCGTCGACTCGGTGCTTGGCCGCCCCTCCGCATGGCTCGGCGTGTTCGCGGTGTTGTTGGTGCTCGCTGGCTTTCTCTGGAGCAGAATCCCGACGGCGTTCATCCCGACTGAAGACAAGGGATACATGGCGATGGCGGTACAACTCCCCGACGCCGCGTCTCTGCAGCGCACCGAGGCGACGGTGGCCAACATCGAGAAAATTCTGCGCACGGAGCCGAGCGTGGTGAATATCGTCGCGCTCGTGGGACTCGATCTGCTCAGCCAGTCGAACTCGACCAACGGTGCGACGGTCTTTCTCAACCTCAAGCCATGGGATCAGCGCTCGAAGCACGACGCGCTCGACTCAATCGCCGCGCGCATCAATGGGAAGCTGTTCGCCATGCGCGACGCCGTCGCCTTCGGCTTCAACCTGCCCGAGGTGCCGGGGCTCGGCGTCACGGCCGGGGTCGAGGTGAATCTGCAGAATCGGAGCGGGCAAGACATTCGCGACTTCGCTCAGCACGTGCAGGAATTCTCTCAGGCAGCGAATCGACTTCCGGCGGCCGGTGGGCTCAACTCGAGCTTTCGCGCCAACGTGCCGCAGGTGTTCGTGACCGTCGATCGGACGTCGGCCAAGGCGCGCGGGGTCAATCTCACCGACCTATTTGCGACGCTGCAGGCGTTTCTTTCATCGCTCTACATCAACGACTTCAATCTGTTCGGCAAGACCTATCGCGTGCAGGCGAACGCGGGTGAGGGCTACCGACAGTCACCAAGTGATATTGGGCGACTGTATGTGCGCGGCACGAACAACCAAATGGTGCCCGTCTCGGCATTGACGACGACGAGCTTCCGCAGCGCCCCGACGGTCATTGGGCGGTTCAACGGCTTCACCTCGGCGCAGTTCACCGGGGCGCCCAAGCCGGGGCACAGCTCGGGCGAGCTGTTGAGTGAAGTCGACCAGCTCATCCAGACCGACTTCGCGTCAGCGGGCCTGGGCGTCGCTTACTCGGGCCAGTCGTTCCAAGAACGCGCATCGAGCGGCGCGGCGGCGCTGGTCTTCGTGCTCGGACTCATCCTGGTCTTCCTGGTGCTCGCGGCGCAATTCGAAAGTTGGTCCGTGCCGTTCGCCGTTCTCCTCGGGGTGCCGTTCGGTGTGCTCGGCGCGCTGCTCGGGATCTGGCTCAGAGGACAGCCCAACGACATCTATTTTCAGGTCGGACTCATCACGGTGGTTGGACTCGCGGCGAAGAACGCGATCCTGATCGTCGAATTCGCCACGGAGCTGCGAGGGCGAGGGCTCAGCATTCGCGACGCCGCTATCGAGGCAGCCCGCGAGCGACTCCGGCCGATTCTCATGACGTCCTTCGCGTTCATTTTGGGCGTGGTGCCGCTGATGCTCGCGTCGGGCGCTGGTGCGGCGAGCCGGCACTCGATCGGCACCGGTGTGTTTGCCGGCATGCTCTTCGCCACCACCATTGGAATCTTCTTCATTCCGCTCTTCTTCCGAATCATTCGAGGATTGGCTGAGAGCCGTTCTCGTCGCTCGAGCGCGCCGGTGGCTCTGGCGGAGGAAGCATGAGTCGCGGCGCGCTCGTTGGTCTCGGGCTCGCGTTCGGCGCGGCCGCGTGCACCGCTGGGCCGGCCTATGCTCCGGAGCAAGTCATTGCCCCGGCGCGGCGGATTGGCACCCCGTCGTTGAGCGATTCATCACGACGGTTCTTTGATTCGCTCGCCGTCGAGCGCGGACGCGACAGCGTCCTCACCATTCCGGCGGAGGCCGCGCGCGCGAAATTCAGCGATGCGGCAATCAGTGGATTGGCCTGGATGGACATCATTCGCGATTCCACGCTCGTTCGGCTGGTGGACATCGCGCTTCGTCAGAATCGCAACTTGCAGGTCGCGGTCGCTCGCATCGACGAATATCGCGCCGACGTCGGAATGGCGCGCGCCCCGCTCGTTCCGAGCGTCGCGCTGAACGGCAGCGAGGGAACCAACCAGATCGCGCTCGGCGCATTTCCGCCGACGTCGTTTCGCGCCGCGCGGTTCACCGGGGACGTCGCGTGGGAGATCGACTTCTGGGGCCGCGTACGCCGCGGGGTGGAGGCAGCAAACGCAGACCTCGGCGCGCAAGAAGCGGCGCAGCGCGCCACGGTGTTGTCACTCGTGAGCGATGTGGCCTCGGGATATCTCCAATTGCTCGAGCTGGATCAGGAGCGAACCATTGCGGAGCGCACACTGAGCTCGCGCAAGGCCACGCTCGAGATCGCGCGCGAGCGGTTCGCGCAGGGGCTTACGTCGGAGCTGGACGTTCGTCAATTCGAGGCGCAAGTCGCAATACCGGCGGTGACGCTGGCGCAAGCGCAACGCGCGTTGTCGCAGACCGAGCGGAACCTCAACGTGCTACTCGGCGAAGGGCCCGCGCAAATTCCGCGGGGACTGTCGCTCGCGAGCGCGGTTGCCGCGCTCGCCGTGCCGGATTCCGTGTCCGCCTTCCTGCTTACGCGACGACCAGACGTCGTCGAAGCTGAGCGCGCGTACGCGGCGTCGGTGGCGCGGATCGGCGTGGCGAATGCCGCGCGCTTCCCGACGTTCAACGTCGTCGGATCGTATGGAAGCCAGGCCGGCACGCCCGACAACCTGTTCGGGTCGCGGACGAAAGTGTATCAAGCGCTGATCGGATTCTCGTTTCCGTTGTTCGACAGCGGCAAGCTCGCCAATGCGTCGGCCGCGGCGCGCGCACGCGCCGAGCAGGCGCGCGCATCGTACGAGGGAGTGACGCTCAATGCACTGCGCGAAGCGAACGACGCGCTCGTCGCCGTCCACACCGCGCGAGACGAGGCATTAGCCCAAGCCACGCAGGCCAACGCGCTGCGACAGGCACTCGACCTGGCCACGGTGCGATATCAGGCTGGTCTCTCCACGTATCTCGACCTGCTCGACGCCGAGCGTAGCTTGTTCGGGGCAGAGTTGGCGATGAGCCAGGCGCAGTTGGGTGAGCTCACCGCCGCCGTTCAGTTGTACAAGGCACTCGGCGGCAACTGGGTGCCCGCCGCCGCGCCGCGATGAGTTCGGCATCGCTCGAAGCGCCGCAGGCACGAGGGCTGCGAAGTGGGTGCGGGATCGACGACCGCCGGCTGGACGCCCGCTATGGCCTGATCGCGAACGGGATTCTTCCCAAGCGGCCGCTCGCCGATGTCATCTGTGATTGCGAGCAGTATCGAGACGCATTGTGGGTCTGGGACCCTCGCCGACACGCAGTTCCCGCGCGTAGGTTACTCGCATGCGTATCCTATTCGCCGAGGATGACCGGCAGCTCCGTACGTCGATCGTCCGCGGACTGCGCGAAGCGTCGTACGCGGTCGATCAGGCGGGCACCGGGCCGCAAGCGCTCTCACTCGCTACGGCGAGCGACTACGACGTCATCATTCTCGACGTGTTGCTGCCGGGGAAGGATGGTTTCGCCGTCTGCCGAGAAATTCGGCAGCAGGGCAGCCACGTCCCGATTCTCATGCTCACGGCGCTCGACGGCGTCGAGCAGCGCATCGCCGGTCTCGACGCCGGCGCCGACGACTACCTCACCAAGCCGTTCGACTTCGGCGAGTTGCTGGCGCGCTTGCGCGCTCTGACGAGACGGCGAGGCGACGTCGCGCCGGCGACCATCGTCATCGGTGATCTCGCCATCGATACGGCGCGACGAAGCGTGCGCCGCAACAAGCGCGGCATCGCGCTCACGGGCAAAGAGTTTGCCTTGCTGCTGCACCTGGCGCGAAACGCCGGGCGCGTCGTGAGCCGCGCGGAGTTGATGACGCACGTATGGGACGACGCGCGGAACACATACTCCAACATCATCGACGTCTACGCGAGCCGGCTGCGTCGAAAGATCGATGAGGGCGAGCGCGTGGCGCTCTTCACGACGGTGCGCGGCAGCGGGTTCATGCTCGAGGCGCCGCCAGGCTCGAAGCCGTCAGCGCAAGTCGAGCGGCCGAAAGCGTCTCGCGAGCGGAGGTGACGTGGCGCGCTGGCCATCGACGCTACGCTGGCGTCTCACGCTCTGGTACTCCGCGCTGCTCGGCGCGCCGTTGATCGCGTTGGCGATCGGCTACTATCTGTTCTTCGCGCGAACGTTGTACAGCCGGACGGACCAATTCATCGGCGATGCGCTGGTCGCATTCTCTCGCGAGCTCGTCGCCGAGCGACGGGTGGCCACGGGCGTCATATCGGCGATCCACAGCACGGTGGACGAAGTGCGCTTTCGCGACCTGCACATCGCGGTCCTGGACAGCGCCGGCGCGGTCGTCGCCATGACGCCGCTGGCCGAGAGCGGCGCGAATGCCGATCGGCGTCCCGCCGTGGGGTTCGACGATTGGATCGGCGTCGCTCTCCGACAGCGCGACCTGGCGCGAGAGCAGACGCTGACGATCGGCGGACCTCGCGGACCATATCGTGTGAGCTCGCGTCCCCTCGTTCTCGCCGGACAACGCTTCGCGGTGACGGGAACCTACTCGCTGGCGGAGATCGCCGGTGTGCTCGAGCGGATCAGGCGCATGTTCGTCCTCGTGGTTCCGCTGCTCATCATTTGCGCCGCGACGGGCGGATATTTTCTCGCCGTGCGCAGCCTGGCACCAATCGCGTCGATGGCGGCGCGCGCAGCCGAGATCAGCGCGACGAATCTGCGCGACCGCCTTCCGGTATCCGGCGGCGAAGAGCTGGCGGGGCTCGCGCGCGTCGTGAACGACCTTCTCGCCCGGCTCGAGGCGTCGTTCAGTCAGCAGCGACGATTCATGGCCGACGCATCGCACGAGCTCCGGACACCCACGGCCATTCTGCGCAGCGAAGCCGACGTCACGTTGGCCCAGGAGCATCGGAGCGAGCAGCAATACCGCGCGGCTGTCACGGTCATGCGCGACGCGGCGCGGAGACTGACGCGAATCGTCGACGACTTGTTTCTGCTGGCGCGCGCGGATTCGGGGAACCTCGTCGCCCGCCGCGAGTCCATCTATCTCGAGGAGCTCGTGCATGACGCCACGCGAGCCGTGCGCCCTCTCGCCGATCAGCGCGCGATTCGTGTCGAGTTGCGCGAGGTCGTCGAAGCGCCATTCGACGGCGACGCCGACCTGCTCGGCCGGTTGCTGCTCAATCTGCTCGACAACGCGATCAAGCATTCGCCCGACGGCGGCGCCGTCGAAGTGGGCGTGTCGCGTCGCGACGGTCGATATGAGATCGATGTGATCGACGCCGGTCAGGGAATTCCCGCCGAGGCGCGCGAGCGGATCTTCGAGCGCTTTGTCCGACTCGACGCAGCCCGCGCGCGGAGCGAGCAGAGCTCGACGAGCGGCGCCGGGCTTGGCCTTGCCATCGCGCGTCGCATCGCCGAGGCCCACGGCGGACGACTCGAGCTCGTGGACTCGCGACCGGGGCATACGGAATTCCGCGTCACGCTGCCGGCGCTCAGCGAAAGCCCGACGGTGGCCGTGTAATCACGGGCCGTCGAGGCAGGACGGCCCTTGCCCGCTGTGGCCCAGAAAAGTAAGCTTCGGCGTTCATGAAAAATTCATGATTCGCTGGGCCAACACCAACGATCACGGTCCAATGACGATGTCATCGAGGGCGCGCGCGACGTCGCGCAGCCTGTCGTGCGCTGCTGTCGCCGCCGCGTTGAGCATCGGCGCGACCAGCGCCGCCGCGGCGCAGCGAAATGGCAGCATTCGCGGAACGGTAACGGCCGCCGAGAGCCACGGTCCCATCGCTGGCGCACGCGTTGCCATCACGTCGCCCGTTCGAGTCGCCATCACGGACGGCCACGGCGTCTACGTGCTGCGAGACATTCCTGCGGGCAGCTACGTCGTCCGCGCGTCCGCGATCGGACAACGACCCGACAGCGGCGCCGTCGTGGTGAGCCCCAATGGCGCCGTCGCGCCGCTCGACTTCGAGCTCAAGGCCGGATCGCTCCTTCTCTCTGGAATGGTCGTGTCGGCGACGCGGACGACGGTCGAAGCGAGCAAGGTTGCGTCGACCGTCAACGTTCTCACGCCGGAGCAAGTGAGACAGAGCCCCGCGCGCGAGTCACAGGATATGCTGCGCGAGATCCCCGCCGTCGAGTTGCCACGCACGAGCAGTCTCGTTGCGGGCACGGCGCAGATCGTCTCGATTCGCGGCGTCGACGAAGGCCGCACCGCGGTATTGGCCGACGGCATTCCGATCAACGACGCGTGGGGCGAGTGGATCGACTGGGGCCGCATTCCGAAAAGCGCGCTCGATCGCGTCGAAGTGGTCGAGGGCGGAACGTCGAGTCTGTACGGCAACGGCGCGATGGGTGGCTTGATCTCCTTCTTCTCTCGTCCGCTCGCACCCGGCGCCATGGATCTGCAGGTCGACGGCGGCAGCCGCGACGCTCGGCACAGTTACGTTGCCGCGGGTCTGCCGCTCATCGGTGCGCTCAGCGCGAACGTGACGGGCGACTATCAGGAGAACGGCGGCTACAATCTCATCGCGCCCGCCAACCGCGGACCGGTGGACGTCGAGTCACAGGTCATTCAGCGAAACGGATTCCTTCGACTGAACTACGCGCCGTCCTCGTCATGGTCGGCGTTCGCGTCGGGCCATCTGTTCGGCGACTCGCGCGGCGTGGGCACGCCGCTGTCGTACGCGAATCGCGATCAACGCGACGTGAGCGCCGGTTTGGACTACGGCTCGCTCGCGAGCGGAACGCTCAGCATTCGCGCCTGGGATGGACGGCAGATCGAACAGCAACGATCGACGAACATCCGCGTCGCGGCGACGCGCGCCAACGAAGACTCGAGCTTGCGTGCGACGATTCCGAGTCACGATTGGGGCGGGTCTGCGCTGTGGTCGCGCGGCGGGCTGCTGAATCTCGAGTCGTTCAGCATCGGCGGCGACTTCCGTCACTATCAGGGTGACTTCAACGAGGTGGACTTCAACACGACGTGCCCGGGTGCGAGCTGCGGATCCGTCGTGCGCACGGTGTCTTCGGGCGGCGCGCAGAATCTGAGCGGCGCGTTCGCGCAGGCGATCGCCGCGCCGCTGTCTCAAGTACGGCTCGAGCTCAGCGCGCGCGTGGACCGTTGGGATAACACCGACGGGCACTCCATCGCGTCGAGCGCTGCACCGGTGATGTACGCCGACAGCAGCAAGACGGCGTTCTCACCGCGCGTCGGCGTGCGCTACCAGCTGTTCTCATCGCTCTCGTTCCACGCGGCGTACTACCGCGCGTTCCGCGCACCCAACCTTGCCGAACTGTATCGCAAGCAGGTGAGCTCGACGTCGATCACGATTCCGAACCCCTACCTCAAAGCGGAGAACGCCGAAGGTCGCGAGGCCGGACTTGATTGGCAGCCGGTCGACTGGGTGCAGGTCAAAGGCACGTGGTACGTAGCCGACTACAACAATTTCAACGTACCGACGAGCCTCACTGCGACGTCGGTTCCTCCACGTCCCGCGGAATGTGGCACGGTGGCCACGTGCCGCACGCGGCTCAACGTGAACAAGTCCCGGAGCGAAGGCGGTGAGGCGTACGTCGCGCTGCGCCCCATTCCGCAACTCTTCGTGAGCGGCGGCGTGAACTACGACGACGATCGCCAGCAAACCGCGCTCCCGGCTACGACGACGGACAACACCAAGCCGCACATCAACCGCGTGCCTTCGCCCAAGCAGACCATTCGGGCCACGTATTCGTCGGCGAGGCTGGGTGACTGGACGGCGGTCTGGCGGCACGAAGGACACACGACCACGCTCCAGGGCGTGTGGCTCGATCCTTACACTGTCCTTGACGCGAGCGTACAGCGCGAGCTGGTCCCCGGCGTTCGCGGCTTCGTTTCGCTGGAGAACGTGACCGACCAGAAGTATCAGATCAACATTGCCGGCTTGGGCACGGCGGCGAACCCCACGATTGTGTCGCAGGGCTTGCCGCGAACAATCAGGGTCGGCGTAGAAGCGTTCAGGTTCTAGCGTCGTCGGTCGACGGCGTTGGCGGCGACCTCTATTCGGAGACTTGGATGACTGTTCGCTCTCACGTCGCCGTCGTGCTCGCGTTTGTCGGATTGCTCGCGGCCCCGGTGTCGGCGCAGACGCGCGCCGGGGCCGTCAGCGGCCGCGTCGCCGACTCGAATGGCCAGGCGGTCTCCCGCGCTACGGTCAGCATCGTTGAGTTGAATCGCGCGGCGACGACCGACAGTAGCGGAGCATTCCAGTTGGGTGAATTGCCGCCCGGTCGTTACAACATCTCCGCTCGACGTCTCGGGTACACGCCCGCGGCGCAGTCGATCACCGTCGGCGACGTCCCGCTGGTCGTCAATCTCACGCTCGAGTTGGGCGTGCAGCGTATCGAGCCCGTGAACGTCACCGCTACGCGCGCACCGACTGCCGCGCTCGCGTCGCCGCTGCCGACGAGCGTGCTGACAGGCGATCAAGTCGATCGCGAGGGCGGCGTCTCGCTCGCACACTCCGTCGCGCGACTCGCCGGTGTCCGCAACGTGAGCACCGGGCAAGAGATCGGCAAGCCGATGATTCGCGGGCTGTTTGGTCCACGCATTCTCGTGCTGGCCGACGGCAGCCGGCTCGAGGATTACTCATGGAGCGACGAAGACGGCCCGTCGATCGACGCACGCATCGCGCAGCGCATCGAGGTGATACGAGGGCCGGCGAGTGTGTTGTACGGCTCCGACGCACTCGCGGGAGTCGTCAACGTCGTTCCGGCCGACGTTCCATTCTCGGCGGACGGCGCGAAGCAGCGACGTGGCGCGCTCGAGGCCTACGGCGCGAGCAACAACATCGAGCTCGGCGGCGCAGGCATGGCGGAGGGATCGCAGTCGAAGTACGGGTGGCGACTCACCGGCACCGGCCGCGTTTCACAGAACTATCAAACGCCGGACGGCTCGGTACCCAACTCGAGCTTCTGGGCCTTCAACGGCGAAGGCGCATTGGGCATTCGCGGTGATCGTGACAACACGGTGTTCCGCGGCGCGCACTACGGTGGCGAGTTCCATCTCCTCGAGTCGACCGGTCCCGAAGCGGGCGATCCGAACGGAGGCCCCGTGCGCCAGGTGATGGACGACCGGCTTCAGGTCACGAACAACCATCTCTTCGGCGGCCTGCGTCTCGAAACCAAGGCGCAGTTCCAGCGGCATTCACTCACCGAAGTGTCGGACGATTGCGTGCCGGCGCCCGGCCAAACGACCTGTGTGAAGGTCAAGGACCAAAAGGCGTTCGGCTTGGTGCTCAACACCGGAACGGTCGATGTGCTCGCGCATCATAGTGTAGGTGACGCGCTGAGCGGCACGATCGGCGTTTCCGGAACCGCGCAAGCGAGCAACTCGTCCGGCCCAATCTTTCTCGTGCCGAGCGCGACGATCAACTCCGCGGCGGCGTTCGCATTCGAGCAGCTCACAGCCGGACAGTTCACCTTCGTCGCTGGCGCGCGCGGAGATTCGCGACATCTCTCGTCCGATGCGCAACCGGAAATCAGCCAAGCGGCGGACAACCGCTCGTGGTCTGCCGCCAGCGCGGACGGCGGCATCGTCTTCCGCCCTATCTCGGTCCTGGCGATCGTTGCGAACTACGGCACTGGTTGGCGCGCCCCAACGTTGTTTGATCTCTACGCCAATGGTCCGAACCTCGCCGAAGCGCGCTTCGAGATCGGCGATCCAAGCCTCGGCGTCGAGCGGTCCAAGAACATCGATGGCGGGTTTCGATTGGAATCCGATCTCATTCGCGCCGACGTCAGCGTGTATCGGAACACCGTCGACGACTACATCTTCACGACGCCGACGCCGGCAACGCAGAACGGCTTGCGCGTGTTCCGCCACGAACAGACCGACGCTCGCCTCACTGGCGCAGAGGCGTCAGTAGAGGCCCGCGTCACGAGTCGACTCACGCTCCGCGGCAGCCATGATTTCGTGAACGGAGACGATCGCCGCGCCGGCACGCCGCTACCGCTCATTCCGCCGCCGCGCACGATTCTCGGCACATCGATCGCGCTCGGGCGCGTCGGCTCGTGGCAGAACGTGTCGGTCGGTGGCGACGTCGAGATCAATCAGACGCAGAGGCGTCTCAATCCAAACGACTTCGCCACCGACGGATACACGCTGCTCAACTTGGATCTGTCGACCGAGCGCGTTATGCGGGCCCGACCGCTGCGGCTCGATCTCGACGTTCGGAACGCGCTCAATACCTCGTACAAGGATTACCTGAGCCGATTCAAGGAATTTGCGTCGGCGCCCGGGATCAGCATCATTCTCAAGGCGTCGGCTGGCGCATGGTAGGGGCGGGCGTCGCTCGCACGGAATTCGGGTGGTGAGGGAGCCGGGATAATGGCAGTGTGTTGCCAGTGCGAGGGACTCGAGAGCCAGTTCGGACCTGAGACCGCCAGGCGCGAGCTCCGTCGATTTCGACGACGTGGTCCGAATCGCTCGACGCAGCGCCTGATCGATGGCGTGCGTGCCGTGGGAGTCGATGGCGCGTCGCTTCTCGACATCGGTGGCGGCGTGGGCGCGATCCACCACACGCTGCTGGACGCGGGCGCAACGAACGCGCTTCACGTCGACGTCTCGCCTGACTACATCAACGCCGCGCGAGAGGAGGCCGGGCGTCGGGGTCACGCCGATCGCGTTCTCTTCCTCCGCGGTGACTTCGTGCAGCTGGCGCCGGAAGTGGCCGATGCCGACGTCGTGACACTCGACCGCGTGATCTGTTGCTACCCGGACATGCCGGCGCTCGTCGGTAACGCGGCGGACAAGACGCGCCGAGTGCTCGGTGCCGTGTATCCTATCGATGTCTGGTGGATGCGTCTCGGCGTGCGCGCCATCAATGCGCTCATGCGCGTGCGTCGCTCGGCGTTTCGTGTCTTCGTGCATTCGCCCGCCGCGATCGAGGAGGTGCTCCGGAGCCACGGCCTCACGCGCGTCGACCGGGGTCACACGCTCGCCTGGGAGATCGCGATCTTCGAGCGACGCGGCGAAGGTCGCCCGCACTAAGCAGGGCTTGTCATATCAAGATTGCTTGATATATTACTTCGCGTGGCTACCGCAACCGACCTTTCGCGAGCGACTCAGCTCTTCCACGCGCTGTCAGACGAGACGCGCGTTGCCGTCGTCGAGATGCTGCACGACGGCGAGCGGTGTGTGTGCGACCTGCAGGACGCGCTGGACGTCGCGCAGTCGCGCCTTTCGTTTCATTTGAAAGTGCTCAAGGACGCCGGGCTCGTCACGGACCGCAAAGAAGGCCGCTGGGTTCACTACGCCCTCAGTGCCGACGCATTCGCCGAGCTCGCCGGCATTGCCGCCGATCTCAAACCGTCGCGCCGGGCGCTCGCCGTTCGAGGTGGATCCGCGTGCTGCGATTGACCGCTTTTCTTTTGTCCAACATATCAACATTTCTTGATCGTCGGAGAATGTATGACTCGGGACGCTAGTGCGGAGCCACTCACGCTCCACGAAATACGGACGACCGTCGAAGCGCGCTACGGCGCGGCTGCGAAACGCGTCGCTGAGGGCGCGACTGACGCCTCGTGCTGTGGATCCAGCGGGTGTTGCGGGACCACGAACGAGACGTGGGATCCGATCACGTCCGACCTCTACACCGCTGGTGAGACGGCCGGCATTCCCGCCGAGGCGTTGCTCGCATCGCTGGGTTGCGGCAACCCGACCGCGCTCGCCGAGCTGCGCGAGGGCGAGACGGTGCTCGACCTCGGCTCGGGTGGTGGCATCGACGTGCTGCTGTCGGCCAAGCGCGTCGGTCCGACGGGCAAGGCCTACGGTCTCGACATGACCGACGAGATGCTCGCGCTCGCGCTGGAGAACAAGGCCAAGGCCGGCGCGACGAATGTAGAGTTCTTGAAAGGCCACATCGAATCGATTCCGCTTCCAAGCAACACCGTCGACGTCATTATCTCCAACTGCGTGATCAATCTGTCGGGCGACAAGGCCAAGGTCCTCGCCGAGGCCTTCCGCGTGCTCAAGCCGGGCGGTCGGTTCGCGGTGAGCGATGTGGTCGTTCGCGGTGGCTTGCCTGATGCGGTGAAGCGCAGCATGGCGCTCTGGACCGGCTGCGTTGCCGGCGCACTCGAGGAACAGGAGTTCCTCGATCTCCTCACCAAGGCCGGATTCGAGCAGCCGACGATCGAGCCGACGCGGGTGTACACGCGCGACGATGCCGCCGCATTGCTTGCCGGCACGGGACTCGACGTCGGCATCGCCGATCTGGTCGAGGGAAGGATCATGAGCGCCTTCGTACGAGCGACAAAACCCGTCAAGCGAACCCGCGAGTGTGGATGCGCGGACGGCTGCTGCAACTGACATCGGAGGTAATGTCCATGAGCACAATCACTTCTACCATCGCCATTCGCCACGCGCGTCCGGCTGACCTCGCGGCTATCGAACAGCTGTTGACCGATGCCAATCTGCCGACGGCTGGCGTCGGCCAGATTCTCCACGCCCGCGCGGACGACTTCTTCGTCGCCGAGGCGGACGCCGGTGCGACCAATGAGCGAATGCTCGTTGGCGTCGCAGGCCTCGAGGTCTGCTGCAACAACGCGCTGCTCCGATCCGTCGCGGTCCGGCCCGAGTGGCGTCGCCACGCGGTGGGCCGCGATCTCGTGCGCCGCATCGTGAGTGAAGCCGAGCACCGAGGACTGCACGCGCTGTATCTGCTGACGACCACGGCCGAGCAGTATTTCCCCCGTTTCGGCTTCGAGCGAATCGAGCGCGCGGATGTCGCGCCGGAAATTGCCGAGACCGATGAATTCAAATCGGCGTGTCCGGCGTCGGCGATCGCCATGAAGAAGACGCTGGCGTAACTCACGTGCGCTACGCGCTCATTTCCGATATCCACGCCAACCTCCCGGCGCTCGACGCGGTGTTGGCGGACATCGAGCGTCGAGGGGACGCCGACGCCGTCTACCATCTCGGAGATCTCGTTGGCTACGCGCCGTGGCCGAACGAAGTCGTGCAGCGCCTGGCCGACGCCGGCATCGCGGGCATCGCGGGCAACTATGATTCGACGGTCGCTACGGACTACAAGCATTGTGGCTGTCGGTACGAGGATCCACGGCAGGAGGAGTTGTCGCACGTGAGTTACGCGTGGACCCGCGCGAATGTCTCGCCCGAGACGAAAGCACTGCTCGGCCGACTACCATTTCGGATGGACCTTCGGCCGTTGGGGGGACACGTGGGTGGTCCGTCGGTCGTGCTCGTGCACGGCACGCCGATCAACAACGTGACCTATTGGACCGAAGACCGGACTGACGAATTCTGCACGAAAATGGCGCAAGCCGCCGGCGCGGGCTCGGGCGACGTGATTGCGTTCGGTCACACGCATCGGCCGTGGACTCGCGTCGTGGACGGCGTGCACTTCGTCAACACCGGAAGCGTTGGCCGACCGAAGGACGGTGATTGGCGCGCCGGGTATGTTCATCTCGATGTGGGTGAGCCCGGAGTTCGCGTCGAGCTCCGCCGCGTCGAGTACGACGTCGAGCGGGCGGCTCGCGCGATCGAGGCCAGTACGCTGCCCGATGACTTCGCGGAGCATCTGCGCACCGGCGGTGCGTCATCGATCGCGGTGTCGCGGTGATCGTCCGTCGCCTTTCGACCCTCGATCGCTTCCTCCCCGTCTGGATCTTTGCCGCGATGGCGCTCGGGCTCGCGCTCGGTCGCGTCTTTCCGGGACTCGGCGCGTCGCTCGATCGAGTCAAGGTCGCCGGCGTGTCGGTTCCGATCGGCATCGGCCTCCTTTGGATGATGTATCCCGTTCTTGCGAAGGTGCGCTACGAGACCATCGGCGCGCACGTGGCGAACACGAGGCTCCTGGGCACGTCATTGTTCTTCAATTGGGTGCTTGGGCCGATTGTCATGTTCGCCCTGGCCTGGCTGTTCCTCCCGGACCTGCCCGCGTATCGCAACGGGTTGGTGCTCATCGGACTCGCCCGGTGTATCGCCATGGTGTTGATCTGGAACTCGCTGGCGTGCGGATCGGCAGAGCTCGCGGCCGTGCTCGTTGCCCTCAATTCTGTATTCCAAGTTCTCACATATAGCTTCTTCGGCTGGTTCTTTCTGAGCGTCGCGCCCGCATGGTTCGGCGGAGCCACAGCGGCCGTGAGCGTCTCGATGTGGGCGATCGCGAAGAGCGTCATGATCTTCCTCGGCATCCCGTTGCTCGCCGGCTACCTGACCCGCCGGACGCTTGTCGCACGCCGGGGAGACGCGTGGTACACCGGCATCTTCCTGCCGAGGTTCGGCCCGACGGCCCTCGTCGGTCTACTCTATACCATCGTGCTGATGTTCGCGATGCAAGGCGATCGCATCATCCAACTCCCGCTCGACGTGGTTCGCATCGCGGCGCCGCTGCTCGTGTACTTCGTCGTCATGTTCGGCCTCGCGTTCGTGATTGCCGCGAAGCTCGGGTTCGGGTACGAGGAGACGGCGTCGCTTTCGTTCACGGCGGCCGGCAACAATTTCGAGCTAGCCATCGCGGTCGCCGTGGCCACGTTCGGGATCGGCTCGGGCGAGGCGCTAGCCGCCGTAGTTGGCCCGCTCATCGAAGTGCCGGCGTTGATCGGGCTTGTCTACGTGTCGCTTTGGGCGGGTCGTCGCTTCTTCGCGTTCGCGCCCTTGCCGAGTTGACGCAGAGCCGGTAACGCCGCCGGCGGGTTCGCAGGCGCGGCGCTCACCACGGGATTTGCTGCGCCGCGGACCAGCGCGCTGCAACGGCAATTCAAGTTCGACAAAGTCCAACCAATCCGATTCGCGCTTGGCGTCGTAGGTCGACGTCGGGCGCGATTTGCCGAGTATGCACCTCGTGCGAACGGCCCGGGCAAGGGAAGGGTCCGTCGACCCCTCCCGTTCTCATCATCATCGAGGAAAATGCCTATGAAGCAACGGATTCTCGGACGCGGCCGGGTCGTATCGGTCGTCCTCGCCGGAGGGCTCGTCGCCGGTCTCGCCACCGTGGGTCGGCTCAAGGCCTCTGATCACCAAGATACGCCCGAGGTTGAGCTCAGCCCTCGGTTGGACGTCAACGATGTGTACGCGTTTCCGGGGGCGACACCGGGGCGCACGGTGCTGGTCTTAGGGACGTCATCGCCGCTCACGCCGGCGAAGACGCCGAGCTTCACGTTCGGCACGAAGGATCGCGAGCTGTATCAGCTCAAAGTGGACAACACCGGCGACGCCGTGGAAGATCTCGTCTTCCAGATCACGTTCACCGGAACGGCCGGACATCAGCGCGTCACCGTGCGCGGTCCGGTCAAGCCGAATTCGACAGGCCCGGCGAATACGCTCGTTGGCGGCAAGAAAGCCGTCTCGGGGCCGGTCAACACCGTGCTCGGATCGTCGGACGGAATCCAAGTCTTTGCCGGTCCACGCGACGATCCGTTCTTCATCGATCTCGAACAGTTCTTCCGTATCATTCCCGACCGCAAGCCCGTGACGGGGCCACTGTCGCAACTTCCGACGACGCCGACTGCGGCATCGTTCCGCCCGGCGGGCCAGGCGCTCGACTACGTGCGCGGCTTCAACGACATGGCGATCGTGATCGAGTTGCCCACGTCGATGCTCGTCGCCGACCCACTGCATCCAGGGAAATTCGGCGTGTGGGGAACGACCAGCCGCGCGCGCGGCACCTGACGTTCGCCGCTCTCTCAGACCAACAATGCTCAAGGAGCACATTCATATGATGTGGAAGCACGAGACGCGCGCCCTGTACGCCGCACTGGCGCTGGGTGCGACGATGATCGGGTGCAGCGACACACGCCAGTCGCCGGCGTCGGCGAACATCGCCGGCCCAACCGCAAGCGCCGACGAGGCCGACGATCAAGGCGACGACAACACGATCTACGATCAGACCGATTTCCTCGGCAATCCGCTGGTCAGCGAAGTCACGATCGCCAAGGCGAGCCACGACGCGTACAACAAGACGCAACCCTACAACTCGGCGACATTCCGCCCGCAGACCGAGGCGTTCGTCACGAGCTTTGGGCGGCCGCAGGCCTTGGCTACGGTTCTCGGCAGCGTGCTGTATCCCGACATGCTGGTCGTCGACGCCTCAAAGAATCCTAATACCGCTGGCTGGCTCTCCTGGGCGCTCGCCAACGGGTGGGGCGGCCGCAAGCTGACCGACGACGTCGTCGACATTGGACTCTCGGCGATCTTCAGCTCGCTGCTCAATCCGACAGGTGCTTTCTGCGCGCCGTTCCAACTCCCGCTATGCACCGACAACGTCGGCAGCAACGACGTCGCGTTCTCGTCGACGTTCCCGTATCTCGCCGCGCCGCACACCTGACCGCCTCGCGTGAGCCGCTCCTCTCCCGAATGCGGAGAGGAGTCGGCGCCGAGGCATGGAGAACACAGCGATGAGCAAACGTGCATGGTTGGTCGCGCCGACGCTGGTCGGAGTTGTTGCGGGCGCCGCGTGGGCGTCCAGCCATCTCGCTCGGCGAACGCATGTGGTGGTGGAAGTCCGCGCCGATTCGATGCTCTCGGAGGGAGAGATTCGCGACCGTGACATTGCGTTCTTCGAGCGTCGCGTGGTTGAGGATACGATGAGCGCGGCCGATCGCGCACAACTCGCCACCTTGTACATGGATCGTGCTCGCGCCACCGGCGGTTTCGCCGAATATGCGCGCGCCGAACGGCTGGCGCGCCAGTCATTGGCGTTGCGGACGGAGCACAACGATCAGACTTTTGGTATCCTCGCCGCGGCCTTGCTGGCGCGTCATGATTTCGCGCAGGCGCTCGTTGTCGCGAAGACGGCGGACTCGCTCGATCCGGGCGTTCCGGGCCATGTTGCGCTACTGGGCGAGATCGAGCTAGAGATAGGCGATTACGCGGCGGCGAATGCGCACTTCGCGTCCATCCACTTTGACGCAGATCAATTCACCATCGCCGCGCGGGTCGCGCGGTGGCGCGAGCTCACCGGACACGCGGACGCCGCGCGCCGGCTGCTCCATACCGCGGTCGACAAGGTCGACCGTCGCGACGATCTGCCGAGAGAGCAGGTCGCCTGGTTCCACTATCGGTTGGGCGAGCTCGAGCTCCGCACCGGGCGCCTCGACTCGGCGGAAGCGGCGTATCGGCGCGGGCTCGCGATCTTTCCAGATGACTACCGTATCCTGGGCGGACTGGCGCGTCTTGCCGCGGCGCGTGGTGAGTGGCGCCAAGCGGTCGAATACGGCAACGAGGCGATCGCCATTCAGCTCGACCCCGCGACGCTCGGCACG
>DASVYG010000294.1:0-2396 GCA_036392315.1 Gemmatimonadaceae bacterium | reverse complement strand
TCCTCGATGATCGACGCCAACGCTTCCCGGTAAAACTCGAGCTGCGACTCCAAGAACTTCCGTCGTCGCGCGAGTTGTGCGGCGAAGTCTCGCGGGCGCGCCTGCCACGATAATACCATCCACGTGACGAACGGAGACGGCACGTGTTGCGTCGCCCACTCGGCGCGCGCCAGGGCGTCGGCTAATGCGCGCCGGCCACTCGGCGTCGGACGATACGTCTGACGATCGGGACCGAGCGCGGCATCGTCGGCGGCCGTCGTCGACTCGATGTGCTTCGCCTGCTTCAACTTCTTGAGCGAGTAGTAAACCTGCGGCTTCGAGATCGATGCCCAGCGCGCGACCTCGCGCCGTTCGAGCTCGGCCCACATCTCGTACCCGTGCATCGCGCGCTCGGCGAGCATGCTGAGCACGACGAGGTCGGCCAACGTCAGAGCGGTGCGTGGTGTGCGGGTCATGTCGTGCGAAAAGGGTATTGACGACGCAGGTAGTCTAATTTATACTAGCTCCATCCGCAACCACGAGTTCTTCTATGTCTGCCACCGCCACATCATTCAGCGTCCGCTCGCTCGCGCCGGTCCTCATCGTCGATTCCGTCGAGCCGTGTCTCGATTTCTGGGTCGAACGGCTCGCCTTCACCAAGGAGAACGAGGTGCCCGGCCCCGATGGCAAAGTGTTGTTCGCCGGCGTAAAGAAGGACGCCGTCGAGATCATGTACCAGACCCGGGCGAGCGTGGTGGCCGACAGTCCCAGCCAGGCCGCGGAGCTCGTCGGCCACAGCACGGCGTTGTTCATCACGGTTCCCACCATCGCCGATCTCGATGCGATCGAGGCACGCGTCGCGAACGCGCCCATCGTCAAGCCGCGACACGAAACATTCTACGGCTCAGTAGAGTTCTACGTTCGTGAGCCCGGCGGCAACGTCGTGGGGTTCGCGGCCTTCAAATAGCGCGCGCGGGCTTTGACGACGTCACGCGCGGTATACTAGGTTCTCCTCGACTCTTCGCGTCGTCGTCGCAGGCCATACATGGGAAAACTCGTCGTACTCATGTTCACGGCGTTCGTGGACATGATTGGATCTTCGATGATCCTACCGCTGGTGCCGTATTACGCCACGCGGATGGGAGCGACGGGACTGGCCATCGGCCTCATCCTCGCGTCCTTCTCGATCGGTCAACTGGTGAGCGCCCCCACGTGGGGGCGCTTCTCCGATCGCTACGGACGACGACCCGCGATCCTGCTCGGACTGCTCGTGTCCGTCGTGGCGTACCTCGTGTTCGCGTTCGCCGGCTCGCTCACGCTGTTGCTGGTATCGCGATTCGTCCAAGGCATCGGTGCGGGCACCGTCGGCGTGCTCCAGGCCTACGTGGCCGACGCCATGAAGGAGGACGAGCGGGCCAAGAGCCTCGGCTGGCTCAGCGCGTCGACCAGCCTCGGTGTGGTCATCGGGCCGGCGTTCGGATCGCTGCTCACCGTGCTCTGGGGCTACCGGGCTCCAGGCCTCGGTGCGGCGCTCCTCTGCCTTGGGATCATCGGCTTCGCATGGCGCTATCTGCGCGAGGCGACGGGCGAGACGTCGCACACTCCACTGGCCGCGCGCCACCCACGTGCCGGCCGCGCCGCGCTCATACGCGTGATCAGCCACTCGGCCGAGCCGGCGCCGCGCTTGATCTGGATCTACGCCGTCGCGATCGGCGCGTTCTACGGGACCGGCCAGCTCATTCCGCTCGTTCTCGCCGACCGATTCGGCATAACCGAGAAGACGGTCGGCTATTTCTTCATGTACTTCGGCTTGATGGGCGTCATCATCCGCACGCTCTTGCTTGGCCCGGTCATCCACTGGCTCGGAGAGCCGCGTGTGGCGCGCCTGGGCCTCGTCTTTCTCGCCGCCGGCTTGTGCCTCTCGTCGATGAGCCGGTCCTACCTGTCGCTCTTCACGGCGTTCACTCTGATGCCGCTCGGCACGGCGTTCATCTTCCCGTGCGTCACCTCACTCCTGTCGCGCGTCGTCCCCGCCAACGAGCGCGGCCTGCAGATGGGTGTCCAACAGACCTACGGCGGCCTCTCCCGCGTCGCATTCCCGATTGGCGCGGGACTGCTGGTCGATCACTACGGGCCGGGTCTGCCATTCATGGTCGCGGGTCTGCTCGTTCTGGCGACGCTCGCGATGACGGCATCGCTCGAGAAGTATGTCCCCGCCGTCGTGCACCGCGTTGAGGGTTGAGGGTCAAGGGTTGAGGGTTGAGGGAAGGTGCGCGGCGCTTTGCGCCGCTCAACTGCATGTATGGGTTTCGTGGCAGGGAAGGTGGATACACAAGTGGCGCGCAACGCGCGCCACCAACCTTCCCTCAACCCTCCACCCTCAACCCTCAACCCTGAATCATGGACCGGGCACGTCC
>DASVYG010000293.1:0-3198 GCA_036392315.1 Gemmatimonadaceae bacterium | reverse complement strand
GCGGTATCGTGGATTGTCACGGGCGGCGGCGGATCGGTGTCGCCGGCGTCGAGCACGACCGATGCGAGCGGCGTCGCCACCGCGACGTGGACCCTGGGCGACACGGCTCACACGTACATGCTGACGGCGGGAATCACGGGCGCGTCGGTCACGCTTTACGCGACGGCAACAGCGGGCCCGCTCGCGGCGTTAGCGAAGCAAAACCCCGATACGATCACCCTTGCTCCGGGGGCAAGCACGCTCCTGACGGTCCGCGCCGTGGACAAGATTGGGAATCCTATCGCGGGAGTCGCGGTGTCGTGGACCGCGACTGGAGGCTCGCTGACTGCCACGTCTACGACAACCGGGGCCAGCGGCGACGCCCAAGTCGCGTTCACCAGCGACCAGACGACCAAGAGTTACAGTATCAGCGCGGCGGCGACCGGTGCAAGCACGGTCGCGTTCACGATCCTCACGCAGTAACCGCGCCCGGCAACTCGGTCTTTTACGAGGGCTGCACCAGCGCGGGCCCCGACGATCGCGCTGTCGGCCGCGGTCTCAGCTCGCGCATGCCGGACGCCGGCGGGCTGCCCTCGACTTTGCGCGGCTGCATGTAGATGCGCTCGAAGTACACCGGCTCCCCGTTGCGGCTGGCCAGCTGCGGATCTGGGCGACGACGTTCGCGTCCCTTGAACGCGAGGTAGCTGCCGACGGCGAGAATGATGGTGACGATGAACGACACGAGCACCACCGTCGACAACAGCATGTTGATGTCCACGAATCCTCCCTCAAATAATCGAAGTGCAACGCAGTATGTCGTTCATGAAGCGGCGCAAAGCGCCGCGCACCTTCCCTCAACCCTCGACCCTCAACCCTCAACCCTGTTTTAGATACGGCCTGCCCGCTCGAGTTTCCCCCAGCCCATCTTGAACCGCAGCAGCTCCTCGACCGTGGCGAACAACTTGACGACGTCGACCGTTGTGATGAAGAAGAACCGATAGAGAAGAGCCAGAGGAACGAGCCGCAGATCTTCCTCTTCCATCGCCACGGTGTGGAGTGCGGCGGCGACGTCGAGCCAGGTCAGCAACAGCCACCAGTACAGCACGTACACAGGCGACCCAGCCGCCAGCGCGGCGATCGAGAAGAACAGATTCCCCAACACGTTCATCAGCGGCCACGCGATCGACTCGAACAACATGCTCTGGAGCGAGATCCACGTCGCGAAGCGCGTCCTGGGCGCGAGGAGCGACGCGGAGTGTTTGCGCAACGCCTGGAGGATGCCGCGCGACCAGCGATACCGCTGCTTGAGCAGGTCGAGCAGATTTTCCGGCGCCTCGGTATACGCGATGGCTTGGTCTTCGTACACGATGTGCCAGCCGTCGGTGAGAAGCTTGAGCGTCAGGTCCGCGTCCTCGGCGTAGGTGTCGGAGTCATAGCCGCCGACACTCGCCAGCGTGTCACGGCGAAAGATTCCGATCGGACCGGGAACGATGTTCACCGCGCGCACGAAGCCCTGGGCGCGGCGCGCCATGTTCAAGCCCTCGATGTACTCGAGCGCCTGGAGGCAGGTCCAGAGGTTGCGTCGATTCACCACCTTCACGTTGCCGGCGACCGCACCGACGCGGGAATCGCGGAAGTGCGGCATGGCGTGGCGGAGCGTCGCCGGCGACAGGCGCGAGTCTCCGTCCATGCAGAGCACGAATGGCGTGCGCGCCAGCGCGATGCCCGTATTGAGCGCGCTCGCCTTGCCGCCGTTGCTCTTGCTCACCACGCGGACGGTGGCACGTCCGTAATAGCCTTCGAGCTCCGCCGCGCGTACGTACGTATCGTCGGTCGAGCCGTCGTCGATGACGAGGATGTCGTAGGCCGGATAGTCGAGCTCGAGCAAGCTTCGAATCGAGTTCTCGATCACCGCCGCTTCGTTGTACGCCGGCACGAGAATCGTCACCAGCGGCTCGAATCGCTCGCCGTCGTCCACCGCCGTCTTCGCTTCGACGTGGTGGAGATAGCCCAGCCAGAGCAGAATGAAATAGCGAGTGATCGTGATAATGAGGAACGCGGTCACGATGACGATCGCGATTCGCAGCGGCTGATTGCTGACGTCGATGTGCGTGCGCGGCAGCAGCAGCATGACGGCGAGCGCCATGGCGAGGAGCATCGCGGCAGCCGCGATCACGAAGTACAGATAGCGAGAGCGCATGGGTGCGATTTTACGGAGTGATGCGAACGCCGGCGCGCGCGCGCGCGGAGTGATATCCGCTGCCTCGAACGCCTTGTGCGTAGTCGCCGTCGAGCCTCAAGTCCCACCAGCGGCGCCGATAGTCCAACGCGAATCCACTCGACAGCTGCGCCGCGCTGCGGTTGGTCGGGTCCGGCGTGCCGGCGAATGCGTCGGCAGACACTCCGATGCCCGGAAGCACGCGCGCCGTGAACGACAAGCTGCTGTCGCGACGGGCGGCAAATTCGAGCCCCAGCGCGTTCGAGCTGTAGCGGCGGGGATCCCAGTACGAGTCGCTACCATGATCGAACCCGATCATCCCGCCGGCGTAGACCGCCGAGAAGCCGTAGCCCAAGGGATAGCGCGCGCCGAATTGGAAGGAGTTTCGCGAGTTGCCATCGCTGAGCCACATCTCATCCACGCCGGCGGATACTGTCGCCGGGCCGAGCGGAATGGCGGCCGATATGAGCGCGTCGGTATATCGAAGTGCGCCCGCGGACATGAGCACCTGATACGCGGCGCCCGTTCGAAGCTCGAGCGACGTCCAGATCCGATTCAACGCGCCGGCGGCGTTGAGCGACCCGTACCCGAAGTCTCCGAGTTGCTCGTGATGCGCCACGCCGCCGTCCGCGCCAATTCTGAAACCGCTGACGTATTGCGCGATACCGGCATCAGCGGCCCACCCGTTCATGACTGGCGTGGCGACCGGCAAGCGATCGTCGGCGCCCAGACGGCGCGCTTCGGCGTCGAGCGTCAGCACCGTTCGTGAACCCGCGGCGATGCCGCCGCGGACGCCCGCCGCGTACAGTGAAAAGCCCGCGTTGTCACCCAAGTACGACGTGAACGGAACGAGTCCGAGGTCGTCGCGGAGCACAGCGTACGCTTCATGTCGCTCGGCCGCGGTGATGGCGGCGAGACCGGCCGCGGCCCCCCGATCGCCCGGGCGCAGCATGTTAGCGCGAGCATAGGCTTCGCGCGCCGCGGCGTGTTCGCCGCGCCAG
>DASVYG010000292.1:0-2425 GCA_036392315.1 Gemmatimonadaceae bacterium | reverse complement strand
CGGATCACGTGCCGCCGGCCTCCGACGACCAACTCGGCGTACGGCCCGCTCGCCTCGATGTAATCGATGTCGCCGACTGGAACAAAGCGTACCTTCCCCTTGGACTCAACCGCGATTCGGTCGAGAAAGCGGACACGAGTCGCGGCCGGCCCTTTGGTGCGCTGCTCGGCGCCAGCGGCCGAATCCTCACCCAACAGCGTGCGCAGACGCTCGTGCAGCCGGCCGGTCTCCTCGAGATCGACCACGCGCCGCGCGCGGCGAAAGGCCTGCTCGAAACGCTCGTCGTCGAACGGCTTCACGAGATAGTCGAGCGCGGCGAGGTCGAACGCCTGTAGCGCGTGTTGATCGTAGGCGGTAACGAAGATCGTGGCCGGCATCGCGTCGGGCCCGATGGCGCGCGCGACCTCCAATCCCGTCTTGCCGGGCATCTGCACGTCGAGAAAGAGCAAATCAGGCTGCAGCGAACGAATCGCCTCGATCGCGGCGACGCCGTTGTCGGCCGTGCCGACGATCTCCACGTTCGGCTCGCGAGCGAGGAGATCCTCGATGCGCTGTCGCGCCAGCGGCTCGTCGTCGACGATGAGCACGCGAATCGGACGAGTCGTCACGGTCCGATCATCAGAGCTGAGACGTGGATTCCAGCTTACCGGTCTCCGCGCCCTGCGCGCGCCACGAGATCGTCGGCTTGCTTCGCGCGACCCGTTCGTCGCAGCAACTCGGCGTAATCGTTCAGCGTCTCGGCGACCGTGGCGTTCTTCGAACCGAACGCCTTCTCCCGGATTGCCAGCGCTCGTTGGTAGAGAGGCTCCGCTTCGGCGTATCGTTGCTGATCGCGCAGCACCCCGGCGAGCGCGTTCAGCGTGATCGCGAGGCTCGGCTCACCCGGGGCCAGCGTCTGCTCCTTGATCGCAAGCGCGCGACGCAGCAGCGGCTCCGCTTCCCCGTATCGCTTGAGCTTCCACAACGTCTCACCGAGGTTGTTCACCGTGGACGCCACGTTCGGATGGGACGGGCCGTAGGCTCGCTCGAGACTCGCCATCGCTTCCTGGTACATCGGCAACGCGTCTGCGTAGCGTCCGAGCGACCAATACACGACAGCGAGGTTGTTGCGCGTCGTCGCGATATCGGGGTGGTCCGGGGCCAATGTCTTCTCTTGAATCGCGAGCGCGCGTTGCAGGAGCGACTCGGCGGGCGCGAATCGCTTTTCGCCCCAGTAAACCACCGCGAGATTGCGCAGGTGGGCTGCGAATTGCGGCGCCGCCTGCTCGCCCTCGCCCTGTTCGATCGTCAGCACCTGCTTGTAGAGCGACTCGGCTTCCGCGTTGCGTTGCTGCCTGGCGCGCAGCGAGGCCAGGCTAGCGAGGGCCGAGACGAGTGCCGGATCGCCGGGCGCGAGCGTCCGCCGGCGAATGGCGAGCGCTCGTTGCAGACGTTGTTCTGCGTCGGGGTAGTTGCCGCGAAAGCGTTCCAGATTTCCCAGCGACTCGAGCGTCTCGGCAACCGACGGGTCGTTCGGTCCGAGCTCACGTTCCCGAGTGCGCAGCGCGGATTCGAGCAACGAACGCGCCGGCTCATAGAGCGCGAGCGACGAGTACACCGTTCCGATCGTTTGATCGATCTCGGCTTGCACGACCGGCTGATCGCCGAGGCTGCGACGAATGCGCTCCGCACCGTGGTCGAGGATCTCGCGGGCGGTGATCGCATTCGCGCGAGGTGCTTTTGGATCGAACGCGCGGAGGGCGTCCTGCACGAGCGTGCCGAGTTCCCGAGTCGCCGCCGCCTCCCGCTCTGCGCGCCGCTCGGCGCGTCGGGCGCGTAACAAGCCGACCGTGGACACGACCGCGCTCACCGCGACGACCACGGCGACGATAGAGGCCGCGAGCACCGCCGCCCGATGTCGTCGTGCGAATTTGCTGAAGCGGTAGACCGTTGTGGGCGGCCGCGCCGATACCGGGTCGTCCGACAGGTGGCGCTCGAGATCCATCGCCAGTCCGTTCGCCGTCTCGTATCGACGCGATCGATCCGGCTCGAGCGCCTTCATGACGATCCAATCGAGGTCGCCTTTGATCTGTCCGGCCAGATGACCGGTGTGCGTCCCGCGCGACTCGGCGATGCTGAACTCATCGCGCCCCAAATTGTGAGCCCGCTCGCTGGGGATGTGCGGATTGGTGTCGCCGGACGCCAGGCGAGCGAAGAACGCGTTGAGTCCGATCGCGTCCGGGTCAACAGGCAATCGTCCGACCAACAACTCGTAGAGCATGACGCCGAGCGAGTAGATGTCGGATCGGGTGTCGATGTCGAGGCCCGGCGACGCCGCTTGCTCGGGGCTCATGTACGCCGGCGTGCCGATCGCCTGTCCCCATCGCGTGACTACCGATTCGGGCGTGAGGTGCGACCCCACCGCTTTGGCAATGCCGAAGTCGAT
>DASVYG010000291.1:0-11393 GCA_036392315.1 Gemmatimonadaceae bacterium | reverse complement strand
ACGAGCCGGGAATTCTTGTTTGGGACTGCCGCCCGGGACACCACACGAAGCATCCCGAGCGGCGGTCCATCAATAAAATCCCGGCTCGTGGCGCGCCGACGCATCACGGTGTGCAGTCCTCCGCGTTCCTCTGCGTTCCTCTGCGTTCCTCTGCGTCTCTGCGGTGAAAGGTTTTTCTTTCTGCCGTGAAAGCGTTTCCCGTCTGCGGCGAAAGCCGTTCCCTCGAGATGCCGCCTACGCCCCGACCTGACTCGAGACCGGCTCCTCCTCGTGGTCCGCGCGGATAGCCGCGTCGGCTAACCCGGCGAGCCCGGGCGACGGCTCCGGCTGTACCGCATCGGCCAGTTCCTCGGGCACGGCGGGCAGCAACGCGAGACCGAGCACCTCGTCCATGCGCTCGACAAACCGGAACGTCATGTGCGACTTCACTTCCTCCGGAATGTCGCGCAGATCCTTCTCGTTCGCTTTGGGCATGATCACTTCGCGCAAACCCGAGCGATATGCGGCGAGCACCTTCTCCTTGACGCCACCGATCTCCAGCACCTTGCCGCGCAGCGTCACTTCGCCGGTCATCGCCAGGTCGCGGCGTACCGGGCGCCCGCTCAGCGCACTCGCGATGGCAAGCGTGAGCGTGATGCCGGCGCTCGGACCGTCCTTCGGAATGGCGCCCGCCGGCAAGTGAATGTGCAGATCGCTTTCGCGAAATACGCTATCGTCGATCTCGAGTTGTTTGGCACGCGACCGAACATACGAATACGCGGCGTCGACCGACTCGCGCATCACGTCGCCAAGCTGACCGGTGACGGTGAGCCGTCCCTGACCCGACATGCGGAGCGCCTCGATGAGCATGATGTCGCCGCCCGTCGCCGTCCACGCGAGTCCGGTCACGACGCCGACTTCGGGAATCTTCTCCGCTTCTTCCACCGCGTAGCGCGGAATACCGAGCACTTCTTCCACCTTCTCGACGTCGACGATCCACGCGCCCTCCTCACCCTCGGCCTTGGCGCGCGCGCGCTTGCGCATGATCGCCGCGAGGTTGCGCTCGAAGTTTCTCAAGCCCGCCTCGCGCGAATAGCGATTCGAGATGAACGACAACGATTCGTCGGTGAATTGAAGATCCTTGTCGGAGATGCCGTGCTCCTCGAGCAAGCGTGGCAACAGATACCGCCACGCGATCTCGACTTTCTCCTCGATCGTATAGCCGGCGATCTTGATGATCTCCATGCGGTCGCGGAGCGGCGCCGGAATGTCGTACAGATTGTTCGCCGTGCAGATGAAGAGCGATTGCGAGAGGTCGAAGGGCAAGTTGAGATAGTGGTCGACGAACGAGTTGTTCTGCGACGGATCGAGCACCTCGAGCATCGCCGCCGTCGGATCGCCACTCGGTCCGCCGCCCGACATCTTGTCGATCTCGTCGATCATCAAGACCGGATCCTTGACCGCCACGCGACGCAGCGCCTGGATGATGAGTCCCGGCATTGCGCCGACATACGTGCGGCGATGGCCGCGAATCTCCGCTTCGTCCCGGACGCCCCCGACCGAGATGCGATAGAACTCGCGCCCGATCGCCTTGCCGATCGCTTCGCCCAGCGACGTCTTGCCCGTGCCCGGCGGTCCGACAAAGCAGAGGATGGGACCGTGCGGATCACCGCCGCGGAGCTTGCGCACCGCGAGATACTCGATGATGCGCTCCTTGGCTTCGTCGAGCCCGTAGTGTCGGTCGTCGAGCGCCGTCTCGACCTTCTTGAGATCGATCTCCTCTTCGCCGGACCGCTTGTTCCACGGCAACGACATGACCCAGTCGAGGTAGGTGCGCACGACCTGATATTCGCTCGACGCCGGCGACAGCATGCGCATGCGCTCCGTTTCGCGACGCGCCTCCTGCGCGACCCGTTCGGGAAGCTTTGCCTCTTCGATCTTCTTGAGCAGATCGATCGCTTCCTTCTCGCCCGGATCCGCTTCGCCCAGCTCGGCCTGAATGGCGCGCAGTTGTTGCCGGAGATAAAACTCGCGCTGGTGCTGCTCGATCTTGATCTCCGTCTGCCGCTTGACGTCTTCCATCACGCGCGCGCGGCCAACCTCGCGCTCGAGCCGCGTGAGGATGAAGCGAAGGCGCTGGCCCACGTCGAGCCGCTGAAGCACTTCGTCCTTGTCGGCGATCCGCAGGTTCATGTTGGTCGCGGCGAGATCGGCGAACCGTCCCGGATCGGAGACGTTCATCTTGAGGATCGCCGGCACCTCGTCCGGAATGCGATCGATCAACTCGGCGAGCGTCTCGGCGGCGGACACCACGCGCGCTACGAGATCGTCGATCTCGCTCGGATCGGGAGGTGTCTCTCGCGCGGCGCGGACCGTGGCGATCGGATAGGGATCGTTCTGCACCATATCTTCGACGACGATGCGACGAAGTCCCTGCAGCGTGATCTGGACAGTGTCGCCGGGCAGATTGATTCGCTCGTGCACGCGAGCGGCGACGCCGACCCGACCCCGGAAGCGTGTGTTGTCGATCGGCTCGTCGTGATCCCCGCTCGCGACGACCAGTGCGACGATCAGTCCCGACTCTTCATGGGCGCGAAGCAGCGCCAGGTTCTCCGGCGCCCCCATCTGCACGGCGATCGTTCCGAGTGGATAGACGATCGTCGATCGCAACGCCATCAGCGGGAGCGACGGCGGCAGTTCCGACTTGAGAATTTCGTCCTTGCGCTGAGCCTTGGCCATTTTTGCGGGCGGGATGCTGGCAATGGTTGGGTGGGCGGAACGAGCTCGCGTTCCGACCCGTAAGTATAACAGCGAGAAGCCAATAGGACACGCCTTCCGCTTGAATCAAGGCTCCGGCTGGTCTATCTTTCCCAGTCTATGTTCGACGAGCTGTCAGAAAAACTCGAAGCGACCTTCGCGCGCCTGCGCGGTCGCGGCGTTCTCACCGAAGCCGACATCAAAGAAGGCCTCCGTGAGGTGCGTCGCGTGCTGCTCGAGGCCGACGTCAACTTCCAGCTCACCCGCGAGTTCCTCGAGCGTGTGGAGAAGAAGGCCGTCGGCGTCACGCAGCTACGAACCGTCTCGCCCGGCCAACAGCTCGTCAAGATCGTGTACGACGAGCTCACCGCCATGCTCGGCGAGCGCCGCGAGGGGCTCAAGCTCAGCGCCGTTCCGCCCACGGTGATCATGATGGTCGGGCTGCAGGGCTCGGGCAAGACGACGACCGCCGCGAAGCTCGCGCGACGCCTCAAGGGCGAGAACCGTCCAGCTCGATTGGTCGCCTGCGACGTTTATCGCCCCGCCGCCATCGATCAGCTCGAGACGCTGGGACAACAGCTCGACGTTCCGGTGTACGCCGAGCGCGGAACGCAGGACGTCGTCCGCATCGCCAAAGCCGGCATCGAGCAGGCACGACGCGCGCGCGACCGCGTGGTCATCATCGACACCGCCGGCCGGCTGCAGATCGACGACGACATGATGCAGGAGCTCGACCGGCTCAAGGCGGCAATCCATCCCGACGAGATTCTGCTCGTCGCCGACGGCATGACCGGACAGGACGCCGTCAAGATCGCGCAGGGCTTCGACCAGCGCCTGCACGTGACGGGTGTGATTCTCACCAAGATGGACGGCGACGCACGCGGCGGTGCCGCGCTGTCGATCTACGGCGTCACGAAGAAGCCGATCAAGTACATCGGCGTCGGCGAAAAGTCCGATGCGCTCGAGGAGTTCCATCCCGAACGCATGGCCGGACGCATTCTGCAACAGGGCGACATCGTCAGCCTCGTCGAGAAGGCGCAGACCGCGTTCGATCAGGACGAGGCCAAGCGCCTCGAGAAGAAGGTCCGCAAAGAGGGAATGGACCTGACCGATTTCCTCGGCGCCATGAAGCAGATCGAGCGGCTCGGTCCACTCGAGGGCCTGCTCAAGATGCTGCCGGGTGTCAATTCAAAGATGCTCAAGCAGGTCAAGTCGGCCGACCCCAAGCGCCTCAAGCACGTGGAAGCCATCGTGCTCTCCATGACGCTCGAGGAGCGAAAGAAGCCCGAGATCATGAACGGCTCGCGCCGCGCGCGCGTGGCCAAAGGGTCGGGACGCTCGATCAGCGAAGTGAATCGTTTGCTCGAGCAGTTCCGCGAAATGCAGAAGATGATGAAGAAGGCGTCGAACCTTCCCGGCGGCGGCGGAAAGTTCAAGCCGAACATGTTCATGCGTTAGGACCGTTCCACCGTTCCACCGTTCCACCGTTCCACCGTTCCACCGTTCCACCGTTCCACCGTTCCACCGTTCCACCCGGGTGCGTCCGGAAAATGTCCGGATCGCGAGGAGCCCGGCGCAGTACACGCAGTATGAAAACCCCAATGAGGAGCTACTGATGGTCAAGATCCGCTTGCGGCGCACCGGCCGCAAAAAGCAGCCCACGTATCGTATCGTCGTCGCCGACTCCCGCAGCCCGCGCGACGGCAAGTTCATCGAGGTGATCGGCCAGTATGCTCCTCGTCAGGGCGAGCAGGCGCTCAATCTCAGGAACGATCGCGTCAACTACTGGCTCGACAACGGCGCGCAACCGACTGACACCGTTCGGTCGCTGCTCCGAAAGGCCGGCGTGCTCAAGACGCGTCACGAGACGCGCCTCGGTCGCCAGTTGACCGCGACCGCAGTGCCTCTCGCGGAGAGCGCCGAGGCGTAACGCTGGCGTCATCCTGAGCGAAGCGAAGGATCTGCTGTTGGCGGCGGACAACAGATCCTTCGTTGCTCGCTCCTCGGGATGACGGCGAGGCGCGCACACTGTGACTGATCTCATCATCGTCGGACGCGTGCGGAAGTCGCACGGCGTGCGCGGCGATCTCGTCGTCGAGCCGCTGAGCGACGATGGCGACGCAGTGTTCGCCGCGGGGCGGCGCGTCATCGCGGGCACCACGACGGGCGACCCGTCCAAGGACCGTCGCGAGCTGCACATCCGCTCGTCGACGCCGTTCAAAGGCGGCTATATCGTGCACTTCGACGAGATCACCGACCGCGACGTGGCCGATCTCTGGCGCGATCGGTTCCTCCTCGCGCCCGCCGACGAGCTCGAGCCGCCCGGTGAGAACGAGATCTACATCCATGAAATCCCGGGTATGCGCGTCGAGCTGGAGTCGGGCGAGCTGGTCGGAACAGTCTCCGATGTGTTCGAGCTGCCGCAAGGCTTGACGCTCGATGTCGCGCGCGGCCGCGGCTCCATCCTCATACCGTACGACCGCGTCGTCACGAGCGTCGATCGCGACGCCCGCGTGATCCGCATCGATCCGCCGCTCGGCCTGCTCGACTGATGCTTCGCATCAACGTCGTCACGATCTTTCCCGACTTCTTCTCGGCGCCGCTTGGTCTGAGCATTCCGGCGCGCGCGCGCGAGGCCGGCGGCGTCGAGTATCGCGTGGTTGACCTGCGCGACTACACGCACGACCGGCATCGCACGGTCGACGACTATCCATATGGTGGCGGCGCTGGCATGGTGATGAAGCCGGCTCCCTTCTTCGAGGCCGTCGAGGCATTGGGCGCTTCGGCGCCGATCGTCTTGCTGTCCGCTCGAGGTCGCACGTTCACGCAGGCAGATGCCATGCGCTTTGCCGCCGGCTCGGAGCTCACGCTGCTTTGTGGTCACTACAAGGACGTCGACCAGCGCGTCGCCGATTTCCTCTGCACCGAGGAGCTCTCGCTCGGCGATTTCGTGTTGAGCGGCGGTGAGCCCGCGGCGCTCGCCGTCATCGATGCCACCGTTCGGCTGTTGCCCGGCGCGATGTCGGACTTGGACAGTGCCCGCGGCGACTCCTTTTACGACCGCGGGCTGAGTGCGCCAAGTTATACGCGTCCGCCCGAGTACCGCGGCCACGTCGTGCCCGAGGTCCTCCTGTCCGGCGATCACAAGAAGATCGCCGAGTGGCGAGAGCGCGAGGGCCAGCGCCTCACCGAGCAGCGCGGCGGCCCTCGTAGCCCCGCATCGGATGGCTAAACCACGTCCAACACTAGACTTCGCCCGAGCGACTACTTAATATCACAGGTCTCCACTAGAACTGTTCTCACCGGGCCCAGGGGCCCCGAGCGTCATATGCATCCCTTCATCGAAACCCAAAAAGAATGGCTTCGTAACGTTCCGCCGTTTCGCGCGGGCGACACATTGCGTGTGAATGTGCGCGTCAAAGAAGGCGAGAAGGAGCGCATTCAGGCGTTCGAGGGCGTGTGCATCGCGCGCCGCGGAAGCGGGGTCAGCGAGACGTTCACCGTTCGGAAGATCTCGAATGGCGTTGGCGTCGAGCGAATCTTTCCCGTGCACAGCCCCATGCTCGCCGAGATCAGCGTCGTCCGCCGCGGACGTGTCCGTCGCGCCAAGTTGTATTACCTGCGCAACCTGACCGGAAAGGCCACTCGCATTCGCGAGAAGAAGGTGCGCGTGTCGGTTCCAGAGACTGGCGTAGCCGAGTAAAAGCGGGCGCGATCGATGGCGCGCGATCGATGGAAGCCCGTGGAGCGAGAGCTCCGGAGAACCGTCGGGCCGCTGATCGCCGGAGTTGACGAAGTCGGACGGGGCCCCCTGGCGGGCCCCGTTGTCGCATGTGCCGTGATCATGCCGCCCGATGTTCGCGCCATCGCCGGTGTGGATGACTCCAAGCGATTGTCCGCCGAGCAGCGCCGGCGGTTGGCGATCAAGATTCGCGAGCGCGCCGTGAGCATTGGCATTGGCGCGGCATCGGTCCGCGAGATCGACCGGGTCAACATCTATCAGGCGACGGTCGTGGCTATGCGGCGCGCGCTGGCGCGACTGAACGTGGCGCCCAATCACGTGCTGGTCGACGGCAAGCCGTTTCGGACGCTCGACACCCCACATACCGCGATCGTCGGCGGCGACGATCTGTGCTATACCATCGCATGCGCGTCGATCATCGCCAAGGTTACGCGCGATCGGATCATGCACGCATTGGCCGACCGGTATCCGAACTATCGGTGGGAACGAAACGTCGGCTACTCAACGCTCGCCCATCTCGAGGGCTTGGCCGCGCATGGAGTGACGCCGCACCATCGCATGTCCTTCATTCCGGTCCGACAACTTTCATTGGACTTCGGCGCGTCCGGCGCGCCACCGATCGACGTGAGCCTGCTCGTCTCCATGCTGGAGAGCGACAGTGGCGCAGCGGACGATCCTCACGTGGCCGGCGACTAGGGGTTCAGGCGCCGGTCGCGGCGCGTTCCGCGAACGTTGTACGCGCTGATGTGATTGGTAGGCCGATCCAAGGGATCGAGCTGCCGCCTTGCGGTCACTCTGCATACGCTATACGATCATGCGGTCTGACGATCCCATCGCGACTTAGCAGCTCTTTGCTTACTCGTTCCCGCCGAATCTACTGATGTGACGAAGCGGCCCGATTGAGGGGTTATCCGGTCGCGTGTCCCCACCGTGGATCCGCGCGCATGAGATCCACGACGTTCGGGCTGTCGACGTCGCGTGATGGCCGCGCGACGGTGCACAAATAGTCATAGCTGTCGAAGGCAGTCGCCCTGACGCTTGGCGCGTCAGTGTCGGCGCGTGTTGGGCCTGTCTCGAGTGGGTTGTCCTAAATTCCCAGGGGGCGAGGAAATGAGATTCAAGCATGCCTTGAACGTCGGCCGCTACCGTCAATCTGCCCTTGTCCGGTCCGCCCTTGTCGCATTCGTCGTCGTGGCGACTCCGGCCACGATTCATGCGCAGCGAGGCACCATCACGGGCCATGTCACTGCTGCGGGCAGCAAACAGCCGCTCGCCGAGACCCGCGTCATGGTGGTCGGAACCAGCATCACTACTACGACGGGGACCGACGGCTCCTACCGGGTCAATGCTCCAACCGGTATCGCCACCATTCGCGTGCTGCGCGTCGGCTACCGGGAGGAAAAGAAGTCCGTCAACCTCTCGGCCCCTGGTCAGGTCGCGACTCTCGACTTCGCCCTCGAGCAAGCCGTGGTTCAACTCCAGGAGATCGTGACGACCGCGACCGGCGACCAGCGTCGCGTCGAGATCGGCAACGCCGTCACCACGCTCGGTGATGTCGGCCAAAAGGTCGAGACGCAGCCGGTGAACAATATCGCAGATCTGCTGGTCGCAAAATCTCCCAGCGTGACCGTACTTCCGGGAGTCATGACCGGCGCGGCGCCCAACATCAAAATCCGTGGTTTGGGATCGCTTGCGACTCCGAACAGCGGTGTGAGCAACAATCCGATTTACGTGGTCGACGGCGTTCGGTTGGCAACGAACACGATCAGCTTCGGCTTCACGGGGACGAACGCCAGCTTGGCCAACGACCTCGATCCGAACGAGATCGAGGACATTGAGATCGTGAAGGGTCCGTCCGCGGCCACGCTCTATGGGACGGACGCGGCGAACGGCGTCATCGTGATCACCACCAAGAAGGGACATGCGGGTACGACGCGATGGACCTGGTTCGGTGAAGGAGCCGCCGTCGACGATCGCAACAAGTACCCGACCGACTATGCGTCGTGGGGGCATGACCCGACGACAAATGCGGTCAAGCGCTGCACGCTCGTGACCGAGAGTCAGAAGACGTGCATTCTCGACAGCCTGACATCGTTCAACGTGTTCAGCGATCCGAACAGCACGGCAATCCGCCTCGGTCACCACGATGCATACGGCGGCAACGCCAGCGGCGGAACGGATCAAGTGCGCTTCTTCGTCAGCGGCGACATCCAGAACGAGATCGGACCGATCCACATGCCGAAGTTCGCGCAGCGAACGCTCGACTCATTAGGCACGGCGATCCGTGATGAGTGGGTGAATCCCGAGCAATTTCAGACGTACAGCGCGCGCACGAACTTGTCGGCCGCCTTTTCGCCGAAGTTCGACTTCAGCGCAAACGCCGGCTTCTCCAACACCAACCAGCGGCTGCCGCAGGTCGACAACAATACGTTCAGCTTCATCTATAGCGGATTGAACAACCCGGGATTCAACCACGACGGTCTGAACTACACCGAGTTGGGAAACCTCAACGAATACCGGAACGGATACGGCGGATTCAGCCCCGCGCAGATCTTCCAGGTGCTGCGAACGAACGGTACGCAACGATTCCTCGGCTCGGGCGACGCCAAGTGGCGTCCATTCGACTGGATGCAGAACCAGGCCACCGCGGGAATTGATCTGGCGAACAACGACAACATCGGCATCTGCCGATTCGCCGAGTGCCCAAATTCAGGCACCACGCGCCAGGGAGTCGTGAGCCAGACGCATACCAACATCCGCAACTTCTCGTCGAAGGTGGTCAGCAACTCTACCTGGCAGGCGCGCCGCAATCTCAGCCTCATTACGACGCTCGGGGCGGACTACACGAATCAGGAGCAGGACCAGACCGCCGGGCGCGGTACCAACCTTCCGCCGGGCGCGCAGTCGATTGGCGACGCCGCGACGCAGACTGCCAGCAACCAGCTGCAGACCGTCAACAAGACGCTTGGTCTGTACGCGCAGGAGCAATTCTCCTTCCGCGACCGGATGTTCTTCGTCGTCGCGTCGCGCTCCGACCAGAACAGCTCGTTCGGTACGAAATTCCAGCACGTGTTCTACCCGAAGGTGAGCCTCTCGTGGATTCTCTCAGATGAGCCCTTCTTTCCGCATCCAGACTGGCTGAACCAGTTCCGCCTTCGCAGCGCGTACGGCGCATCGGGCGTCCAGCCGGGCGGCACCGTTGCCTTGCAGACGTTCGGCGCGTCGGCGGCCAACATTGCCGCAACGCCGGGTGGCGCGACGGGCGCCGATACGCCAGGTCTCTTGGCCGCGGCGCTCGGCAACCCGGAGCTCAAGCCCGAGCGCTCGTCGGAGTTCGAGGGCGGCTTCGAGACCAACGTCTTGGGCAACCGCGCGCATCTCGACGTGACGTATTACAGCAAGAAGACCAGCGACGCGCTCATCAGCCAGCCGATCGCCGCGTCGTCGGGTGCGTCGACCTTGTCCGTACTGAAGAACCTCGGGTCGGTCTCCAATAGCGGCATCGAGGTCACGCTGAACACGACGCTCATCGACCGACGCGTGCTCGGGTGGGACATCACGGTCGGTGCCTCGCACAACAGCAACAAGATTCTGTCGCTAGGAAACGACGCGAGCGGAAAACCACTTCCGACGATCGGCGCCGGCACGAGCCGCGACTCCGTCGGCCTGCCGGTCAACGCTGTGTTCGCGCGGCCGTTCAAGTACAGCGATGCGAACGGCGATGGCATCATCACCCCAGACGAGGTGACCGTCCAGACGACCGGAGGGGCCAACAATACCGGCTTTGTTTACCTCGGCTACTCGCAGCCGCGCGACATCGTGTCGGTCACGAACGGCATCGATCTGCTCAATCACAAGCTTCGCCTTACCATCCTGACGGATTACAAGGGCGGATTCAACCTCAGCAACTCCAGCGCGCAATTCTACTCCTCGAACTTCGCGACCTGGTACTCGGAGAATCTGAAGAGCACGCCGCTCTGGGATCAGGCGCGCACCGTCGCCAACTCGAGCGCGAAGAATCCCAGCACCAGCGCCGGCTATTTCGAGAGCGGCCAGTTCTGGAAGCTTCGCGAGGTGTCGGCTGCGCTCATGTTGCCGAATACGATCGCCGAACACATTCGGGCACGTGACGCGCAGCTCGTCTTTTCCGCGCGGAATCTGCACACGTGGACGAGTTATACAGGTACGGATCCCGAGTCGAACTACAGCACGGGTGACGTGCAGACTGATTTCTCGACGACGGCGCCGCGGACGTACTTCACGCTGCGCGCCAACCTCCACTACTAATAGCCATCGAGGACGATTCTACGATGAGAGAACTCAAAGATCGCGCTCGAGGCACGATGGCTGCCGCGGCGGTCGTCGCTGCGAGCATGCTCCTCAGCGCGTGCGACCCGAAGACGGAACTACTCTCGCCGCAACAGCCGAGCGTCATCAGCCCGAGCAGCGTGACGAGTGCGACGGCCGCCGATGCCCTTTACGTCGGCGCCTTGGGACGATGGAAAGCGGCGGTGAACGGCGGCGGCGGGAACACCGAGGCGCTGTGGAACTGGGAGGCGTTGTTCACCGACGAGCTTCGCTCATCGGACACCTTCTCACAACGGAACGACGCCGACCAGCGCAACCTGCAGACGAACGACGGGGTGCTGACACCGATCTACAACGCCGCGCAGCAAGCCCGAGGACGCGCGCGCGATGCCATCAACGGCCTCCTCGCCTATGATCAGACGCCCACCGGGAAGCAGCACGTTGGCGAGATGTATTTGATGATGGGGTACCTCGAGATGGCGCTGTCGCAGGCGTTCTGCAACGGCATCCCGTTCGGGGAAACCGTGGGTGGCGTGCCGCAGTACACCGCTCCCCTCACCGACGCCGACGGGTTCAAGCTGGCGATCTCGCGCCTGGACAGCGCGGT
>DASVYG010000290.1:0-10502 GCA_036392315.1 Gemmatimonadaceae bacterium | reverse complement strand
GTCGCGATAAAACTTTTCGGCCGGATAATCCTTGGTGTATCCGTATCCGCCGAACAGCTCGAGCGAGATCGACGTCACGCGCTCGGCGACCTGCGACGCGAACAGCTTGGCCATCGCGCCTTCCATCGCGATGTCCTTGCCCGAATCCTTGAGACGCGCGGCGTTGTAAACCATGAGCCGCGCCGCCTCGACCTCGGTCCGCGCCTGCGCGAGCTGAAATTGAATTCCTTGAAACTCGGCGAGCTTCTTACCGAACTGCGAACGTTCCTTCACGTATTCGGTGGCCGCCTGCAATGCGCCCGCGGCGGTGCCGATCATCTGCGCGCCGATGCCGATGCGTCCCTCGTTCAACGTCTCGATGGCGATCTTGTAGCCTTGGCCGACCGGGCCGAGCACGTTCTCGTTGGGCACTTCGACGTCGTCGAGAATGAGCTCGGTGGTGCTCGAGGCGCGAATGCCCATCTTGTCCTCTTTCTTGCCCACGGCGAACCCCTTGAACCCGCGCTCGACGACGAACGCCGTGATCCCCTTGTAGCCCGCCGACGGATTCGCGTTGGCGAACACGACGTAGATCTGCGCCTCGGCGCCATTGGTGATCCACATCTTTCGGCCGTTCAAGATCCACCGGTCGCCGCGCTGCTCGGCGCGAGCCTGCAAGCCGAACGCGTCGGAGCCGGACGATGGCTCCGAGAGCGCGTACGCTCCCACCTTGTCGCTCGTCAATTGCGGGAGATACGTCGACTTGATGTAGTCGCTGCCGTACGAGCGGATCGGGTAGTTGGCGAGCGTGTTCTGCACGTCGACCAGGATCGCCGCCGCGGGATCGACCTTGCTGATCTCCTCGACGGCCACCGCGACCATGAACAACGATCCATCGCTGCCGCCGTGCTGCTCGTCGACCTCGATCCCCATCAGTCCCATCTCGAAAAATTTCTTGATCAACGTGGGATCGAGCTTGCCGTCGCGTTCCATCTGCTGCACGCGGGGACGCACTTCCTCGTCGGCGAATCCCGCGACCGCATCGCGGAACAACGTCTCGTCGTCGGAGAGCGTCGTCAGCGGCCCGTGAGATGCGGAAACGGAGAGATCGTTTGGCATATGTCGGAGGTGGCCGGAGATGTCCGGAGATGGCCGCGCTAGCGAGAGTTGGTCGGCGCGAGTTGCTTCGACGGGTGCGCGGCGCACGCGGCGCCGCACGCGCCGATCTTGCCCTCGGGCTCCCAGCACCGGCATGTGTCGCGCGAATCGATCGGCATTGCGATGTCCACACCCGCGCGCAACGCGATCAACTCCGCGAGCTTCTCATGAACACCGAACGCGTCGGTCACGCGGTACGTGAGACCGGGAAACTCGCGCGCCGCCTCGGCGACGAGGCGGGGAACGTCGCGCGTGACGTGCTTGCCCGGCGAGAGCATGTACGGAAAGGCGATCACCTCGGTCGCGCCGCCACGAGCGCACGCGGCGAACCCTTGGGCAATCGTCGGTTCGGCGAGCTCCATGTGCGCGTGGCGCACGAGCACCCCGCTACCGACCATCTGTTGAAGAAGATTTGCGGCGCAAGCGATCATGTGATTCGCCTCGCCGCGGACTGAGCCGTGGTCAATGAGTAGGATCGCGCGCATGCGGAGGAATATATCGGGAGACATGGCGTATTGACGGCCGCGGCCAAAGTCGACATTGTTTTCGCGGCGCCGATCCGCGCCCAACCTCTGGAGACTCCGCCCCAGCCGGAGTCCTATGCGAGGCAAAGGGGGGCAGACTCCCGGATTCGTATCGTCGGTCCTTTGCGTCGCCTCGGGCGCGCTGCTGGGGAGTGGCCCATGGCGCATCCAAAGGAGATTCGACGATGCCTCGCGAGAAAGATCTCAAGCGCCTCGTTCGCGCTCGCATGAAAAAGACGGGTGAAGCGTACACCGCCGCCCGCGCTCAGATACTTCGAAAGCCCAAGACAAACCCGCCGCGACAGGCGGGAGTTTCTGCGTCACTCTCGAAGGCGCTCGCCGCGCCGGACGCGGAGCATTTTGCCGCGATCGCGGGCATGAGCGACGCCAAGTTGAAGGAGAGCACGGGCTGCACGTGGCAGCGCTGGGTCCGCGCGCTCGACCGCTACGGGGCCGAGACGATGTCGCACCGCGACATCGCGTCGTTGGTGCGCGAAAAGTACAAGACGAGCAGCTGGTGGTCGCAGACGGTGGCTGTCGGCTACGAGCGCATCAAAGGACTGCGCGCTCGCGGGCAGCAGCGTAACGGGACGTACCAGATCTCGAAATCCCGCACCTACAACGTGCCGGTGGAAGCGTTGTTCGACGCGTGGACCGATGCGCGACTTCGCCAGCGCTGGTTGAAGGAGGCGGACGTCAAAGTGCGCAAGGCGACGGCGCCCAAATCGATTCGGCTCGGTTGGCCGGACGGAGGCATCGTCGCCGTTGGATTCTTTCCAAAAGGCGAATCGAAGAGCTACGTCGCCATCGAGCACACGAAACTTCCCGACCGCGCAACCGGCGAGCGTATCAAGCGGGAGTGGTCCGATCGATTCGACGCACTCGGCGACGTGCTAGCGCCTGGATGAGCGGCGAGGGTCTCGGGCTCAATCGCCCGCCAGAGACCGCCCGCTGTCGCGCGCGGGTGCTACGTGAGCGCTTTCGCGCGCGACAGTAAGCCGAGTAGGTCGGCGTCGGCCATCGCCTTCCAGTCGTCAGGGCAGGGCCACAGTCGGCGTCGTTCTACGTCGGACACGAAGACCAGACCGGGATTGGTCGTCTGCGGCAGCATGTCCCAATCGAGCGCGAGTTGGATGCTCCACGTGCCTTCGTCGTAGACTTCCCACTCGATGCCCTGGTCGTCCACGATCGTCCGCGCCCGATGCTCGGGCGAGCCCCAGTAGGCCACGTGATCCGACGGCGATCGATCCAAGGGCATACCGCTTGTTTCACGAGAGAACACGGGGCGGACCGTCCGTCACCGAGGTGGCGGCCACACTGCCGCTCACGCACGATTTACAATGTACGACCGGACACGTCGAGTGCCAGCGCGATCTTCGCCAGCGCGACGAAACTAGCGCGGATTTAGCGCTGCGCCCTGGCCCGCGCGCGTCGCCACCCTTCCCACGCGTTCGCGACGAGCAGCCCGGCGAGCAGAAAGTAGGCCGCGCCAACGAGCTCGAACACGGCGAAGCTTGCCGCCGCGACGATCGCGCCGAACACGAGTTGATCTCGATGCTTGGGTGGCGACGTCGGCGGATCGGTCACCATGAAAAACGCGAAGTACAGCGCCGCGTGGAGGTCGGGCGCGCGATACAGCTCGGCGACGTGTCTCGGATCGCCGGCAAACGCGGTGAGCGTGGCCAGCAGGTAGTACCCGCCGAGGAACGCGAGCACCGCCGGAACTTTGTTGACCTTGTACGCGACGAACGCACCCGTCGAGAAGAGCGCCAGGAGGGCGATCGGCGAGATCTCGGGCGCAGCGCCCCACCAGCTTTGCGCCGTGTCGAAGACGTAGAACGTCGCGACGAGCGCGAGCGCCGCCGGGTTGAAGACGTTCGCCGTGCGAATGCGCACGACATACTTGCTGAGCACACCGATTGCCGACGTGATGGCCACGACATACCACGGTTCGCGCGGGCTCAGGATCATCGCGACGATCAATCCGGTCAACAGCGCGCCGCTCGGAAACACCCACTTGCGCTTGATCCTTCGAAGGATCGCGGCGTCGATCAGCATCGCGGGAATCACCGCGCCGGCGATGTCGGGAGCGATGACGCCGAGGCCTTGTCCGAATCCCGCTAGGATGGTCAGGAACGCCAGGACGATGAGCGCCAAACCCTTCGGCGTGCGGAAGAATCGGCCGATCGTCACGGTTCAGCGTGGGCCGCGCGACCGATGACGTAGTCGGTTCGCATGCCGCGAGTGGCGAATCGTTCAAGCTTGGGTGTGACGATCATTCCGTCGACGCTGTGGCGTTCCAAGAGCTCGAGACCATCGACGGGACCGAGAACGAACGCGGCCGTCGCCAACGCGTCGGCCACCATCGCCGACGACGCGAGCACGGTGACGCTGGCCGCTGCCGTTGCCGACGACCGCGTGCGCGGATCGATGATGTGATGCTCCGTGCCGCTCTCGTCGCCCGGCGTTCTCCGCTCGTAGTCGCCGGACGTGCATACCGCCGTGTTCGACACCCGGAGCGTCTCGTAGAGTGCCTGCGCCTCGCGCGGATGGCGAATGCCCACCGACCAGGGCGCGCCATCCGCGTTGCATCCGGCGAGGTAGAGATCGCCGCCCGCATCGATCGCGAAGTCGTCGAACGATCGTGCCTTCAGCTCGCGGGTTGCCATGTCGACCGCGAGGCCCTTGGCAACTGCGCCCAAGTCGAGCAACAGCGGTTTCTCGAGGATGACAGTCCTCTCATCGGCGTTCAGATGGACGTCACGATAGCTCGCGGCGGGGTCGGCCTCGAGCTCGGTGCGAACCTCGGCGCCGGTTCGATAGTCACGATTGAATCCGCGGGCTTCGAGCTGCAGGCCCATGGTGGGATCGAATGCGCCTCCGCTCTCGTCGGCGACCGCCAACGCGAAGCGCAGCGTCTCGAACAGGATGTCGCTTATGGGGACTGCCGCACCGATCAACGTGGAGAGACGACTGACTTCACTGCGCGGGTCGAATCGCGAGCACGTGCTCTCGATTTCCTCGAACCACGTTACTGCGGCCTCGACGCTTCGTTTCCGTTCGAGCGCCCCCACGCGATTCGCGCCACCGCCCACGACGTGGATCGTGACCACCGTCCCCATCGACGCGGTCGACTGGACGTACGCGTCCGTCACTTCGCCTTTTTCAGTGCTTCGACGACCGCGTAGTAGAACGCGTTGGTGCTTTCCGTGGCGCCGGAAACGAAGTCGACCTCGGGGCTCTGTCGCGCCGCCACCTGGCCGGGGAGCTCGGAAATCCACGAGCACGAGTAGCGCGTGAGACACTGGCTGATGATGGCGGCGGCGATACGCCCATCCTTGATGAGCACAGTTGCTTCGATGTCACCGTGCCGCGAGGTGCCCCAGCCGGAGTAAGTGCCGTCTTTGTACGGCCGCGACTTGCTCGCGTCCTGCGCGGCGGAATCGCTGGCCTGGGCAACGACCGGCTTGGCCGACGAATCAGATGGCGGTGTCGTGGCCGGTGCAGGTGTCGGCGGCGTGACGACGTGCGACGCGACCGTATCTGTCGGAGAAGCGGCGCGCGCCGATGGCGTGGACGTCGAATCGCTATGGCGCGGCGCTGTGTGCGTCGCGTTCGACGCGACCGCAGCGTGTTTCGTCGCCAACGCTGCCGCGGCGCTCGTGTCTACCGCCGGAGATTCCTCGCGTGCCGTCGGGGCAGCCTCCGGCGGCGCGACAGGTGTCGCGGTCGCCGATGGACGCCTACGGTCGGCAGACTCCGTAGCGAATTTCTCCGCGGCGGCTCGAGTACGCTGGTAGCCGGCCGCGTACACCGCGAGCACCGCGGCGGAGCCCAACGCGACCAAGTTGTTCTTGACTGGAGTCACTTCATCGGCCTCGCACTCGTATGAGCGTCCATGCTGAACAATACGATTCGGGCCCGGCATGGAGTAGGTCCAGATATGACAGCTGGACTCGGCGCGGTGTTAATGCCGCTCGAACACCTTGAGTGCCAATTCCACCTTGCCGAATGGCGCCGAGACCTGCACGCCTTCCACGGCGTCCTTGACGCGATCGAACATCTCGTGCGCGATCGCGATGCCTTCCGCCACGGCGTGTTCCTTCGACTTCTCGTTCGCGCGCCGCATCCGGGTGATGATGCTCTCGGGTACCGTCACCCCAGGCACTTCGTTCGCGAGGAATTCCGCGTTGCGCACCGACACCAACGGCCAGATCCCCGCGATCACCGGAATTCGGACATGTGCGATCGAATCGAGGAACCGCTCCAGCTGTGTCACGTCGAACACCGGCTGCGTGATCGCGTACTCCGCGCCGGCGTCCACCTTCCACTCGAAGCGCTTGAGCTCCTGCGCGGGATCGATCGCCACCGGATTGCAGCCGACGCCGATCGCGAACTGCGTCGGCTTTCCGATCGCGTTGCCGCCCGGATCGAGTCCGTGATTCAGGTTTCGTATGAGATTCGTCAAGCCGATCGAGTCGACGTCGAACACCGCCGTCGCGTCGGGGTAGGGTCCCATCTTCGGCGGATCGCCCGTTACGACGAGCAGGTTGCGCAGCCCCACGGCTGACGCTCCCAACAGATCGCTCAGCATGCCGAGCAGGTTGCGATCGCGACACGCGTAGTGCGTCACCGTCTCGATCCCCACCTGCTGTTCGATCAGCACACTGGTGAGCAGTGCGCCCATTCGGCTTTGCGCCCGTGGACCGTCGGGCACGTTCACCGCGTCCACACCAGCGGTCTTGAGTTGGCCGACGTCCGCGAGCATGCGGCTCGCGTCGACGCCGCGCGGCGGAACGATCTCGACCGAGGTGACGAACTCTTTCGTCGCCAGCTTGCGTCCCCACATCGAGCGCTCCGCAAGCGGGACCGGCTCGACTCCGCCGGCGACCGGTGCACGTGACTCGATCAGTGTTCCGCTCGCTCCGTTGCCGCCGACCGAACGCTCATGCACGACTTCCAGCACCGCGCCGCCGGCGAGCCGCGGACTCAACGGCCGCACGCCTTCGACCATCGAGTGGATGTGATCCGGTGTCGTGCCACAGCATCCGCCCACGATCTTGGCGCCGGCTTGCACGAGGTGCCGCGCGTACGTGCCCATGTACTCGGGGCTCGCCATGTACATGCTGCGACCACCCACGTCGCGTGGCATGCCGGCATTCGGCTGGGCGCTCAACTTCTTTCGCGTGTGCGGCGCCATCTTCTCGATGCATTCGAGAATCGTCTGCGGTCCGACGGAGCAATTGAGCCCGATGACGTCGACGCCCCAGCTGTCCAACGAGCGCGCGACATCTTCCGGTGTGGCGCCATACGGCGTGCGACCGTCGCTGCCCACCGTCATCTGCGCGACGATCGGCAGCGTTGGATCCACAGCCCGAGCCGCGCGCACCGCCTGCTCGATCTCGAGCAGATCGCTGAACGTCTCGAGGATGAAGAGATCGACACCGCCGTCCTTGAGTCCCGCCATCTGCTCGCGAAAGATCTCGAATGCCTCATCGGCGCTCGTCGGGCCGTACGGCTCGATGCGAACGCCGAGTGGCCCTACGGCGCCGGCGACGAGCGCGCGGTCGCCCGCGGCCTCGCGCGCGAGCAGCGCCGCCGCGCGATTGAGCTGGTGTACCTGATCCTGGAGCCCGTGCTGCGTGAGCTTGACGCGATTCGCGCCGAAGCTGTTCGTCTCGATCACCTCGGCGCCCGCGGCGACGTACTGCCTGTGCACGTCGCGCACCATGTCGGGCGCCCGGACGTTCAGCTCATCGTAGCACTGATTGATGAACACGCCTTTGCTGTACAGCATCGTGCCCATGGCGCCGTCGAAGATGACGATGGCGTTGGGGTCGAGTAGACGCTGGAGCTTGGACTGGGAAGGCACGGGGCGCGAAGGTATGTGGGACGTTCGAGGTCGAAGACTTTGTTTCACTCAGGCCGGCGAGGCCAGCCTATTTCACTCCTTCTCCTCTGACTGCGTAGTACTTCGCTTGCGGGTGGTGCACGATGATCGCCGCCGTGCTCTGCTCGGGAATCAACTGATACGCACTCGTCAGCTGCATCCCGAGCGCTCGCTCGACGGGCAGGAGCCTGAAGAGCTGCGCGTGATCCTCGAGATCAGGACACGCACCGTAACCCCACGAATAGCGTTTGCCCTGACCGGCCGGAACGCCAAGGTCGTGGCGAATCTTTCGATGCAACCACTCGGCGACCGCTTCAGCCGTTTCAACGGCGAGTCCGTGCACGTAGAACGCCTCGGTATATTCGCCGGCGTTTTGCAGCGTTTGGAATCGCTCGGTCGCCGCGTCGCCCACCGTGACCACCTGGAACGCGACCACGTCGACGTCGCTCGACTCCGTCGACCGGAAATAGTCGGCGATGCACAACCGCTCGCGCCCTTCCTGCCGCGGGAAGTGGAATCGCGCGATCTCGCGCGTCGTGCCGTCGGAACGGTACGCGTCGGGGTCGTACACTACCAAGTCGTTGGCCTGAGACTGAGCCGGTAACAATCCGTAGACGGCGCGCGGCTGGAGCCATCCGTCGCACTTCGCCGATTCCTTGAGACGCGCGAGCGTCGGCTCGAATTCGCGACGCACGGTCTGCTCGTACTCCGGCCCCGAGCCGCGAGCGCCCCACTGTAGGCGATAGAGCTCGTCCAGATCGAGCAACGCGAATACCTCGTCGAGCGGGATGTCGTCGAGCGTTCGCGCGCCTAAGAATGGCGCCGACGGCACCGGGTTGTCGGCCGTGACATCGCTGCGTTCGCCGCCGGCGAGTCCGGCCGAAGTGTCCTTGCCAACGTTGGTGTGGAGGAATTTGTCGGTCCGCGCATCGTCGAGCAGTTTCGCCACGAACGTATCGCGCGTGTCGCCGTCCTGGAGACGATCCATCGTCTCCAGCCCCTCGAACGCATCCTTGCAGTAGAAGACGCCCGACTCGTACGGACGGTCGCCCTCCACGAACAGCGCGCGGCGGCCAAACCGGCGATTGATCGCCGCGCCGCCGATCAATACCGGAATATCGAGCCCGCGCCGGTCGAGCTCCTGCACGCATAGCGGCATCTGCTTCGACGTCGACACGAGCAGCGCCGACAACCCAATGGCGTCGGCGTTCACCTCGAGCGCCTTCTCGATGATCGTATTCACCGGCACCTGCTTGCCGAGATCGTAGACCGTGTAGCCATTGTTCGACAGAATCGTGTTGACGAGCGACTTGCCGATATCGTGCACGTCGCCGTACACCGTCGCCAACACCACGCGTCCTTTGGTGTAGCCCTCGGCCCGCTCCAAGAATTGCTCTAGGTGTTTCACCGCCTTCTTCATCACCTCGGCCGACTGCAACACGAACGGAAGAATGAGCTCGCCCGCACCGAACTTGTCGCCCACCTCTTTCATCGCGGGCAACAGGACGTCGTTCAGCACGCGCACGGGTTGCTCGCGTACGCCGGCCGCATCGAGCGCTGCTTCGATTCCGTCCTTCTTGCGGTGCACGACCATCCAGTGGACTTTCGCGTCTGGCGAAAGCCCACTGGATGCATCGGTCTGAACGCCGACCGCGCGGGCGCCGTCGGCGGACTCTCCTCGCGCGTTGTCATCGAAGTGCTCGATGAATCGCTGCAATGCGTCGGGGCGACGATTGAACACCAGATCGTCGGCGAGCGCACGCTCTTCGGTCGGGATCTCGGCGTAGGGTTGCACGTGCGCCGGGTTCACGATCGCCATGTCGAGCCCCGCCTCGACGCAGTGGTGCAGGAACACGGAGTTCAGCACCGCGCGCGCCGCGGGCGCAAGCCCGAAGCTCACGTTCGACACACCGAGGCTGGTGAAGACGCCTGGCAGCTCGCGCTTGATGAGCCGGATCCCTTCGATCGTCTCGACAGCGGAGTCGATCCACTCGGAATCGCCGGTCGCGAGCGTGAAGGTGAGATCGTCGTAGATCAGATCCTGAGGCTTGAGCCCGTACTCACCGACGACGATGTCATAGATCTTCTTCGCGACCTCGAGCTTGCGCTGGCGCGTCTTCGCCATCCCCTCTGTGTCGATTGTCAACGCGACGAGCGCGGCTCCGTGCTTCTTGGCGAGTGGAACGACGCGATCGATGCGCTCGCGCCCGTTCTCCATGTTGATGGAGTTGATGATCGCGCGGCCGGGGATCGTCTCGAGCGCCGTGGCGATCACGCTCGCCTCCGTCGAGTCGATCATGATCGGCGTCTCGACCGTCATCGAGAGCAGCTTGACGACCTTCGCCATCTGCTCCGCTTCGTCGCCGCGCTCGGTTACCGCGACGCAGACGTCGAGCACGTGCGCGCCCGACTCCACCTGCTCGCGCGCGACGTTCGAGATGCCGTCGTAGTCCTCGGCCAAGAGCAGGCGCTTCACTTTACGCGAGCCTTGCGCGTTCACGCGCTCGCCGATCAGCAGCGGCTTGGGATTCTGATCGAAGTCGATCGCGCGCATGGCGCTGCTGGCTCGGGGGACTTTCGATCCGCGTGTCGAACCAGGGTTGAGGGGTGAGGGTTGAGGGTTGAGGGACGGTGTGCGGCGCGCTGGCGCGCGCGCGCTCGATGGAGCATTGGAATGCAGTTCAGCAGCGGACGGGCGAAGCCCGTCCGCTACAGTCCTTCCCTCGACCCTCAACCCTCGACCCTCGACCCTGGTGCTCTCGACCCCGGTCCTTTCGACCCTCTCTACGACTGCTCGTAAGTGTTCGGGTGTCGTCCCACAGCATCCACCAACGATGCGCACGCCGAATTGCTCGACGAACTCGCCGAGCATTTGTGCCATTGGCTCGGGTTCGAGCGGATAGATTGCGTCGCCGGTCCCCGTGTTGAGCGGAAGCCCCGCGTTCGGGATG
>DASVYG010000289.1:0-4995 GCA_036392315.1 Gemmatimonadaceae bacterium | reverse complement strand
CTCTGTCGCCATGGCGACACCGAGCATCAAGCCGTGTTCGGCCTCGTGCTCCAAGAGAAACGGGCTCGCCAGGGTGATGAAGTCGGGCAAGCTGCCAGGACGGATGAGTTCCATGCCTCCAAGCATACCCGATGCGCCCTCGACGCACACGCCTCAGCAAGGCCCGGCCCCTGCAATTTGGTGTCGCTGAGGTTCTGAAACGGTCTTCCGCGGAAACGCCGGCGCCTACGTACGCATCATCGGCGGCCACACGATTGGCGTGCGATACGTCGCGTCGACGCGCGACGCGAGGTACGGCAGGTTTCCGGACAAACGGTTTTCGGAAGGAGCGGTGACGATCGCGTACTCGTTCCTGGGGCAAATCAGTTCGCCGCTGTCAAATGGCAGTGAGAAGCCCGTCCTGCGTCCTTCCGGTGGACGCTGACGCCGCTCACGCCACTCGGGCTCGCCTCGGCCCCGAGGCCTTGACAGCTAGGCAACGTGGCCACATAGTCCTAGACATCTAGGCCAGCGGCTCGTCGTTCCCCCGCGCCGCTCTTCCCAAACGCTCACCGACTCGGCGCATGGACGCTCTCTACGGCACACTCGACGCACTCGTCCTCAAAGCCTTATCACTCGGCCCGAGACACGGCTACGGCATCGTCCGCTGGCTGCACGAACGCACCGGTGACGGCCTGCGCGTAGAGGAAGGCTCGCTCTATCCCGCCCTCTATCGAATGGAGCGCGACGGATGGATCGAGGCGGAGTGGGGCACCTCGGAGCTCGGACGCAAAGCCAAGTTCTACACGATCACGCCCAAGGGCCGGCGCCAGCTCAAGGCGCAAGCAAGTGACTTCGCCCAGTTCGTCGCCCTCGTGACGCCGATCCTCCTTCCCACCGCCTGACACCGTTATCGCACCCAATAACCCGATCACGATCGCGATGCGCCGCGACCAAGCCCGCCGGCCGGAGTTCTCCCTCTTGCGAAGCCGCACATCGGCCGACGAAGAGGTCGCGGCGGAATTCGCATTTCATCTGGAGATGACGATGAAGGATCTCATACGGCGCGGCATGAGCGAATCCGACGCGCGCACCGAGGCCCAGCGCCGCTTCGGCGATCGGACCGCCGTTGACGCTACTTGCCGCCGGTTGGCGCGGGAGCGCGATCAGCGGCGCTCGCGCGCCGAGTATTGGCACGAGCTCCGGCAGGACGCATCGTTCGCGCTGCGGCAGCTCGGCCGCGCGCGCCTCTTCACGTGCATCGCCATCTGTACGCTGGCCCTCGGCATCGGCGCCACGGCGTGTGTCTTCAGTGTGCTCGAGGCGGTGGTGTTGCGGCCCCTGCCCTTCCCGCACCCCGAGCGCATCGTCACCATCGCACCAACGAAGCAGGGCGCAGAGATCGGCGCGGCAAGCGGCGCCCAGTTCTCCGCAATGCTCGGGCTATCACAGATGTTTGATGCGGTCACCGGTACGATCGACGGCTTCGGCTTCACCTTCGTCCACGACAACGAGCCCGTGGTGATCGGCGGGGGCAAGGTGACCGCCGGCTTTCTGCACGCCTACGGCGCGTCACCCATCCTCGGCCGGGGCTTTCTCCCGAGCGACGACCAGCCGGGTGCGCCGCACGTGGTTCTGCTCAGCCATCGCATGTGGCTACGGGACATGGCGGGCGACAGCGCGGTGCTCGGCCGAACGATCCACTTGAACGGTGAGGCGTATGCGGTGATCGGCGTGATGCCGTCGTCGTTCGACATGCTCCGCAATGGCGACGATCTCTGGGTGCCGATGCAGCTCACGAGTGTGGAGCTTGGCGAGTATGGCAATGGGTTTCTCGCGCTCATCGCGCGGCTCAAGCCGGGCGTGACCATCGGCCAAGCGGCGGCCGCCGCGCGTGCGGCTGAACACACGCTCGAGCTGGCCAATCCCGTAGTCGGCGGCGGTCACAGCGTCAACCTCCACGAGTTCCGCGATCAGCTCGTGGACAACTATCGCCGCCGCCTCTTCGTCTTACTCGGCGCGGTGGGATTCGTGCTGCTGATCGCGTGCGTGAACGTCGCGAACCTGCTGCTGGCGCGCGGCACCGTGCGCGGCAAGGAGCTCGCGATCCGCGCCGCGCTCGGCGCTGGCCGTGCACGGCTGGTCCGCCAGCTGCTCGTCGAAAGCGTGGTGTTGACGCTCGCCGGTGCCGCGCTCGGCATCGGCGTGGCATTCGCACTGCTCAAGGGTTTCGTCGCGATCGCGCCGCAGGGACTGCCGAGGCTCGATCAAGCCGGTATCGACGGAGTCGTGCTCGCCTTCGTGTTGGGCATGGCCGTCGTGACGAGTGTGCTCATCGGATTGCTGCCCGCGGTGCGCGGCGCGGGCTCGGCGCTGCAAGCGAACTTGCGCGAGGGCGGACGTTGGTCGAGCGGCGGCGGGGGCGACCGACTGCGGACGACGCTCGTTGCCGCCGAGGTGGCATTGGCGGTGACGCTGCTGACGGGATCCGGACTGCTGATTCGTAGCGCGTGGAGCGCGCAGCATGTCGACCCCGGGTTCACGGCCCACAACGTATTCGCGGCGCGGCTGCTGCTGCCCGGCTCGCGGTATCCCGATTCGACGCTCGTGCTCGACGTGTACCGCCGCATCAACGAGTCGGTGACGCGCGTACCGGGTGTGAGCTCGACCGCGCTCGTCTCGGTCGCGCCGCTATCGAACGAAGGCCACATGAACACGAGCGTCGACGTCGAGGGGTCTACCAGGCCGGACGGCGAACGCGCGAGTGTCGCGTTTCGTCTCGTCTCGCCCAAGTACTTCGCGACGCTCGGGATCCCGATTCTTGGCGGCCGAGACATCCGGTCGACTGACGTTGCCGGTGGACCCGCGGTCGCGCTCATCAGCAAATCTCTGGCGAACAAGCTGTGGCCCGGCGAAAACCCCGTCGGAAAGCGCATAGATGCTCTCAGCTTTCATCCTGGCCCAAACCTCATGGAGGTCGTCGGCGTCGTCGGCGATCTGCACGACGCGTCGCTCACCCATCCCGCTGAGCCGACGTTGTATCTGCCGTACACCCAGACCCCCGGGGCATTGTGGCCGGCGATTCAGCGATCTCTCGTGGTCGTCGCCCGCACCAGCGCCGACGTTCGAACGATGAGCAAGGCGATTCACCGCGGCGTGATGTCGGTGGACTCGTCGCTGCCGTTCGCCAGCTCTCACACGATGGACGAGTTCCTGGCCGCTTCGCTCGCGACCGAGCGATTCAATACGCTGCTGCTCTCGACGCTCGGCATCATTGCGCTGGTGCTGGCGACCGTCGGCATCTATGGTGTCGTGTCGTACTTCGTGAGCCAACGCACGCAGGAGATCGGTGTCCGCCTCGCGCTCGGCGCACTGCCGAAGCACATCTGGCGACTGGTGCTGGGCCGCGGTCTCGCGCCGATCGGGTTTGGTGCTCTGATCGGCGCAGGCCTCTCGTTGGCGACGGCGCGTTTGCTGCGCGAGCAGCTGTTCTCCGTGTCGCCGACGGACCCCCTGACGCTCTCCGGAGTGATCGGCTTGCTCAGTATCGTCGCGCTGTTGGCGACGCTGCTGCCGGCGCGGCGGGCGATGCGTGTGGCGCCGATCGTGGCGTTACAAGAATCCTAGTCAGCCAACGTCCGCCGGTGCCCCACCATTTGTCGCTGCCACTCGCACTACGGCATCGCCTGCCCAGTGAGCAGCGCTCGCTCGAGATACGTCACTTTTCCATCGATCTTCGTCAGATACACGACGTTGTGCGCCCCGAAACCGACCAGCACATGGCCCTTCGGCAGTTGCACACGCTCGAACACGTCACCGTTGCGATTGACCACATCGTACGTGAACCCGGCCGCCGCATTCACTGACGTGGTCGGCAGAATCCAGAGGTGCGCGTCGAGGTCCGCAAGGACCGACCCGGGCTCGATCGGCGGCCAAAATTGAGGGAACTCGCTGTCGGGCACGATGCTCACGTCCACCTTCATCCGCGGAGCCCCAGCGCCGGACTGCGCCGCAAGGGTGTTCTTCAACTGCTTGTCGACCACGTTCTTTATGGAATCGACCCGCTGCGCCTTCTCGGCGTCGGTGTACCGTCGCCAATCGATCGGCATCTTGGCGCTCGACCGGTGCGAGCCGTCAGGATCGATCCAATCGATGTGGTAGTCGTGCACCCGTACGATCGCGATCGTGCCGTCGCTCAACACCGACCATTCATCGGACATCTGGAACGGGTTGAGCATCATGTGCATCGTAATGCTCGGCGGTCCGCCGGCGGGATTCTCCGTCATCTCCATCCCCACGCGGCCCTGACTCGGCGTCTTCATCCAGGCGAGGGTGTCCACGGTCCGGGTGTCGAAGTCGCCGCGCACGATCGGCGACGAGTCGGCGTTGATCGGCGTCATCTCCATCTTCTGACTTCCCGACGGCGTGGGCGCGGGCCGGAAGTTGGGCCGCAACTGCGACCGGTAGACGAGCCGCCCCTTTGCATCGAGCCCCGGACGGCCAAAGCCCGCCGGAATGCCGAGGTAGATCAGATCCGCCGCGTGGGGCGGTGCCATGGAGCGAACCGTCTTCCCAGTCGCGTCGAGCACCTGCAGCGCATTTGCCCCAAAGTCGGGCAGCAGCGTCGTATCCCCCGTATAGGGAATGAGGCCGGTCGTGCGGATGGGGAGCACGCCGGTGCCCGTGCCGGAGTCGGCCACGATCGTGAATTTCAGGAGCGTCGAATCGAAGGCGTAGACGCGCTGGCGGGCGCCGGCGCCGACAAGCACGTGGCCGTCGGAGGTGCCGCGCACGGTCACCGCCGGGCCGACATTCTCGGTGCTGGTCGCGAGGATCGGGCCGATCGTTCTGATCGGGATCTTGTCTTGGGCGCCAGCCGCCGTGGCGGCAGCGACCAAACAGGCGCCGGAAAGGATCGTCGAGCGATGTCTAGTGCGCATGGAGAAAGCCATTTGAGAATTTTAGTAAGAATTTTCCGAGCTACCGTATGAAGAACATCCCACCGTCACCGGCACT
>DASVYG010000288.1:0-4388 GCA_036392315.1 Gemmatimonadaceae bacterium | reverse complement strand
CGCCGCTCGGTCGCAACACCGCCACACGGTCGAGGGCAAGGCGCCGAAAGGCTTCGCGAACAGCATTGAAGCGACTGTGCTGTACATCCGGAACGAGGTGATTCTGCCGAACGTCGGCCCGCACGGCGAGCGGTTCGTGCCATATCTGCTCTCGGTGTTCTTCTTCATTCTGTTCGCCAACCTGCTCGGCCTCGTCCCGTACGGCTCGACAGCCACGGGCAACATCTCCGTCACGGCAATGTTGGCGATCATCGCGTTCTTCGTGATCGAGATCGCCGGCATACGCGCGTTGGGCAAGAACTACATCAGCACGATCGTCTACTGGCCGCACGACATGCCGGTGTGGGGCAAGATGCTGATGACGCTGATCATGACGCCGGTCGAAATCCTCGGAAAGTTCACGAAGCCGTTCGCGCTCTGCATCCGTCTCTTCGCCAACATGACGGCGGGACACGTCATGGTGCTCGCGCTCATCTCGATCGTGTTCACCTTTGGCTCGGTGCTCATCGGTGTCGCGCCGGTCGCGATGGCGGTCGGGATCATGATGCTCGAGATCTTCGTTGCACTGCTGCAAGCGTACGTGTTCACGCTGCTCGTGTCGTCGTTCATCGGGCAGATTCGGACAGTGGAAGGCCATTAAGAATTGTTTGACGCGTGAAGACTCGCTCCTTCTTCGCGTGAGGACCGTACCCGGTCGAGCGACCGGGGATGCTCGTTGAGGCCCGGGCCTCGGTGACGAGCGGCGCCGGCAGGAGAACGCGGGCGCGGGGCATGGCAATTACGATCTACGTTCGGAGTTCGAAATGCACTCCATTCTTCCTTTGTTGCAGGCGGCCGCAGGCTTCACACGCGAGTACGAGGGCGCGTGGGCGCTGCTCGGTGCGGGTGTCGGTGCGGGTCTCGCAGCGATCGGTGCCGGAATCGGTATCGGCCGAATCGGCGGTGACGCGTCCGAGGCGATCGCACGTCAGCCCGAGGCGGGCGGACAGATCCGCGGTCAGGCCATTGTATTGGCGGCGCTGATCGAAGGCGTCGCGCTGTTCGCCGTCGTCGTGGCGATGCTCATTCTGTTCAAGTTCTAACAAACCTGTTCGCCGGTGGTCCCGGGATCACCGGCGGGCAAGCCCCTACTCGAGATACACATGCGATTCACGCCGTTACATTCGCTCGTCGCCCTCGCGCTGTCTCCGGCCGCGTTGCTCGCGCAGGAGTCGGGAACCCGCACGTTCATGAAGCCCGACACGGGACTCATGGTCTGGACGCTGGTCATCTTCGTCCTGCTCATGTTCGTTCTGTCGCGATACGCATTTGGTCCGATCACGGCCGCGGTCGAAGCGCGTGAGAAGGCGCTCGAGGACGCGATCGAGGGGGCGAAGCGCGACCGTGATGCCGCCGCCAAGCTACTTCAGGAGCATCAGGCGGCGATCGATGCCGCCCGCGGCGAAGCGCAGAAGATCATCGCCGAGGGTCGTGCGGTGGGCGAGAAGCTGCGGACCGACATGATCGAGCAGACGCGCAAGGAGCAGCAGGACATGCTCGAGCGCGCACGTCGCGAGATCGACAACGAGAAAGACAAGGCGATCATGCAGCTTCGGCGCGAGGCGGTCGACCTGGCCCTCGCCGGCGCGAGCAAGGTGATCGAGCAAAATCTGGAATCGCAGAAGAATCGGCAGCTCGTGGAGAGCTACCTATCGTCGATCGGCACGTTGAAGGTCTCGCAACAATGAGAGAGCCGACGATCGCTCGGAACTACGCCGAGACGTTGCTCGAGCTGGCACAGCGGTCAGGAGATCTGCGCGGGTGGGGCGACATGATCGACAACGTCGCCAACGCCATGGAGAGCGATCGGCGCCTGCGCATGTTTCTCGAGTCGCCGCGGGTGAGCGCCGGGCAGAAGAACGAGATCCTTCAGAAGGCATATGGCGCCGCGCTGCCGCGCAACTTCGTGCGGTTCCTCCAAGCGCTCGTGAGCCATCGTCGCCAGATGCTCATTCCGGTCATCGCGCACGCCTACCACGATCTCGTGGACCGAGCCGAAGGCCGCATTCACGCGTCGGTCACCGTGGCGCGAGAGCCAGACGAGAGCGATCGCGCGGTCGTGACCACGCAGCTCGAGCGCGCGCTCGGCATGGACGTCGTGCCCCACTTTCACGTGAATCCCTTCATCCTCGGCGGCGTCGTCGTGCGAGTGGGTGACACCGTGCTCGATGGGTCGGTCCGCCGACGATTGTCGACGCTCAGATCGAGGATGCTCGGGACGCGCTAGCCTGCACGATCGCGCTCGCACAACGTCGGACGAGCGCGTACCGTATACCTAGGTTAGTGCCAAGCCCACCAGCAGCCCTTCAGTGGAGTCAGAAATGATCCGCCTCTCCCCGCTCCCACCACGGCGCGCCGCGGCGCGCTTCCTGATCGGCTTGGCCGGTCTCGCGGTCATCGGTCTGCCGCTTTCCGCGCAGAACGTTGTCCAGCAAGGGTGGAATCCCAAGGAAGTCCTGGCCAAGGAGACCTACGTCAAGCCGCCGGAGATCGTCGAGCGAATCGTGACGGCACCGCGGAACAACGTGGCGTTCACCAACCCGAGCCCCGACCGCCGATACTTCCTGAAGACCGAGAGCGAGGGTCTGCCGACGATCGAGGCGTTCGGAAAATTTCACTACCGGTTGGGCGGACTCGAAGTCGACCCGAAAGCGAACCGGGCCCGAGCGTTGACGACGCGCGGTAGCGTTGGACTCACTCTGCTCGACCCGAACACGGGCGCAACGCGCACGATCGAGACGCCCAAGGGCGCGATCGTGAATGGCGCGACGTGGTCGCCCGATGGCAAGTCGATCGGGTACATCGCGAGCTTCGACGCCGCCACGCACATTTACGTTGCCGACGTCGCTTCGGGAAAATCGGTCCAGATCACGAAGACGCCGCTGCTCGCGGTGCGCGTGACGAGCTTCGAGTGGACGACGGACGGGACGCACATTGTCACGGTGCTGGTCCCCGACAATCGTCCCGCCGAGCCGAAGGCGCCCCTGATCGAGACGGGTCCGCTCGTTCGCATGAGCGATGGGCGCGTGCTCAAGAACGTGAATTATGCGAGCCTGCTCCGCGATCCGCACGAGAAGGATCTGCTCGACTACTACACGACGGGACAGCTTGCCATCGTCGACGTCAAGACGAAGGCGGTGAAGAAGATCGGTCAGCCGGCCCTCATCACCGCGGTCGACGCTTCGCCCGACGCGAAGTATTTCCGCGTGACGCTGCAGACCAAGCCGTACTCGTACGTCGTGCCCGTGTCGAATTTCGGGACGGTCGAACAACTGTGGGACGCCGACGGAAAAGTGCTGACCGAAATCACGAAGCGGCCGCTGAACGAGGGACGCGCGTCGCTGACCGACTCGACCGGCGGCGGTGGCGGCCGAGGTGGCGCGCAGTCGGACACGGGTAAGCGCAACATCCAGTGGAATCCGGCGGGGCCGGGACTCGTCTACCTGCTCGCCGAGGAGGCTCCCGCGGGCGCCGCAGGCAATGCGAACGGGCAGCGCGGCGGTCGTGGCGGACGGGGCGGCAACGGCGCTCCACGGAAGGATCAGCTCTATCAGTGGCTGCCGCCTTTCGGGGCGAGCGACGCGAAGCCGATCTTCGAAGCGAACAGCCGCATCACGTCGGCGGAGTTCAGTGCCGACGGGAAAACGTTGTTCGTCAACGAAGGGAACGATCTGTATGCGGTGCGTCTCTCCGATCCCACCAAGCATCTCGAGCTCGCGAAGGGCGGGACGATCGCCAGCGGTCGCGGTGGGCGCGGTGGCGCGGGTGCGCCCGGCGGCGGACGCGGCGGCCCGGCGAGCGATTCAGCGTTCTTTAACAACCCCGGTGCGCTGCGCACGAACCGCGGCCCCCTCGGCCTTCCCGTCGTCGAGATCGGATCGGACGGCAAGAGCGTGTTCCTCGAGGGCACGAAGTATTCGCCCGACTGGACCAAGAACGCGCCGCGGAATTTCGTCGACAAAGTCGACCTCGAGTCCGGTCAGAAGACGCGCTTGTTCGAGGGCAGCGGTGAGGTGACGGAGACGGTCGTGGCACCGCTCGACGACGACTTCGACAAAGTCATCATCAGCCGCGAGTCGCCCACGATGGTGCCGGATTCGTATCTGCGCGACCTCAAGACCGGAAAGGAAACGAAGCTCACCAAGAACGCGGACTTCGCTCCGGAGGTCACGCAGGCGATTCGCAAGCGGATGCTGGTGTCGCGCCCTGGCGACGACTTCAAGTTCTGGGTCGACGTGACGCTGCCGCGGGATTGGCGGCCGGGACAGAAGCTGCCCGGTATCATCTGGTTCTATCCGCGCGAGTATTCGACGCAAGTGGAATACGATCGGACGAAGCGCACGGAGAAC
>DASVYG010000287.1:0-15925 GCA_036392315.1 Gemmatimonadaceae bacterium | reverse complement strand
TCTGCTCGCCGTAAAAGGCTATCCCACCACGTGGGGTGCCGGCTTGTACAAGGATCAGACCTTCGACTACGACGCGACGGTCGTGAAGCGACTCGACGACGCCGGGGCGATCCTCATCGCCAAGCTCACGCTTGGGTCGCTGGCGCAGGGTGATCGCTGGTGGGCCGAACGAACTCGCAATCCGTGGAATCCGGAAACCGGATCGAGCGGCTCGTCAGCGGGACCGGCCTCGGCTACCGCCGCCGGTCTTGTGGGCTTCAGCATCGGTTCGGAGACGAACGGCTCCATCACGTCGCCGGCACGCACGTGTGGTGTGAGCGGGTTCCGGCCCACGTTCGGTCGCGTGCCTCGCACGGGCGCCATGGCGCTCTCTTGGACGACCGACAAGCTCGGCCCCCTCTGCCGCAGCGCCGAAGATTGTGCACTCGTGTTCGACGCGATCCAGGGACCTGACGGGCAGGACTACTCGGTCAAACAGTACCCGTTCAATTGGAACGCAAGCACCAAGCTCTCCCAGCTGCGGATCGCCTACATCAAGACGAGCAACGGACAGAACCTCTTCGAGCGCCGCGACTTGACCGGCGCCACTGTCCCCAACGCCGAAGCGCTGAATTTCCTCAAGGTGCTCGAGTCCCTCGGTGCCAAGCTGGTCGAGATCGAGGAGCCCACGCCCAACTATGGCTACCTGGATTCGATCATTCTCGACGCCGAGTGCGGCGCGGCGTTCCAGGCCGACACGCTCAATGGCAGGATCAAGGAGCTCGAGCCATACAGCACGTGGCCGAACACCTTCCGCGCGGCGCAATTCGTTCCGGCGGTCGACTACGTCAACGCCAACCGGGCGCGCATCCGCGCGATGAATCAAACGTGGGACCTGTTCGAGAAGTATGACGTCGTGCTTTCGCCGCGCGAGAACACGTCGGTCACCAACATCACCGGAACGCCGTCCATCGTCGTGCCGACAGGGTTCGCGATCCCCGTCCCGCAGCAGGGTCGCGGTGGTCGAGGCGGCCGCGGCGCTGGGGCGGCCGGGGGCGGGGGCGGGCGCGCTGGCGGGGCGGACACGGCACGTGGGGCGGCGGCGCCGCCGACTCCGCCGCCGCCAACCCCGACGATTCCGCTGCCGACGTCGATGTACATCATGGGTCCCATCTTCCAGGACGAGAAGAATCTGCTGGTGGCCCACGCATTCCAGTCCGTTACCGACTTCCACAAGAAGCATCCGCCGCAGTTCGCGTAGTCCCCCCGGCACGCGCGATGCGTGCATCGAGTACGGTGACTCGCAGGGCGGCGACTGGCCGCCCGGTCACCGGCAAGACGAACCCCTCCGGCTGAACGCGGAAGACGCCGGAGGGGTTTCTTTGCTTTCGCGGGTCTCGCCCCCGGTGGCGCGGACAAAATTACAAATCCACTACAGCCGCGACCGCACTGTTTGGGGCTCGCGGTGTCTAACGGATAGGGGCTGGGACGAAACCTCCGGCGCCCGGGTCCGGTAGTGCCATAGCCACCGCGTTCTCGAAACGCTAATGTCAGCATCCCCGATTTTGGACGTCGATATTCTCCGGTCATCGCTAACTCGACCGCTCGCGCAGTCGCGAACCCCGGTCGCCTCCGAATCCCTCGCCGAAACCGGCGAGTACAGCATCTTCGGTCTGACCCGCGCCGTCGATTCGGCGATCGTGCGCGAGCGGCAGGTGGGATTCACGCTCATCCTGTTCGGCGTCGCGACGATCATCGCGCTGCTCTATTCGGTTGAGCGCTACTTCTACAGTCGTCTCGTCGGCGAGCCGCTGTCGCTGTCGAAGCTCGTGCCGGCGGAGCTTGTCTTCACCTATGCGTGGGCCCTGCTCACGCCGGTCGTCATGTTCATGGCCAAGCGTTTTCCCGTGCGAGGCGGGGAGCAGCGGGCGCGCAATTGGCTGGTGCAGCTCGCGGGCATGATCGGCTTCATCACCACGCACGTGACGCTGTGCGCGCTGGCGGCGGCCGCGCTCGAGCCGACCATCACACTGCGCTCGGTTCCGACGGTCTTCGGCCAATACTTGCTGTCGTGGACCGTCCTCGACGCCATCGTGTTCTGCGCCCTCGTCACGGTCCATCATGCCGTCGTGTACTATCGCGTCTCCAAGGACCGCGCCCTGCGCGCGTCGCAGCTCGCGGCGCGGCTCGCGCAAGCCCAGCTGCAGATGCTGCGCATGCAGTTGCAGCCGCACTTTCTCTTCAACACGCTGCACTCCATTTCGGCGCTCATGCACAAGGACGTTCGCCGCGCCGACTCGATGATCGCGGCGCTCAGCGACCTGTTGCGCATGTCGTTGCAGAACATCGGCGCCCAGGAAGTGCCGCTCCAGTCCGAGCTCGACTTTCTGCAACGCTACGTCGAGATCATGCAGCTTCGATTCGGCGAGCGGCTGCGCGTCTCGATCGACGTCGAGCCTGAGACGCGCGACGCCCGCGTGCCGAACCTCTTCCTCCAGCCGCTCGTGGAGAACTCTTTCCGGCACGGGTTCGGCGACCTCGGCCAGGGCACGATCGCGATCTCGGTGCGGCGCGACGGCGACATGCTCCGTTGCGTCGTCGTCGACGACGGGCGCGGCCTACGGGCCGGCCACAAAGAGGGCGTCGGCCTGGCCAGCACACGGCAGCGGCTGGCGCATCTCTACGGCGACCGGCATGCCTTCGCTGTCCGGGGAGCCCCCGGCGAAGGCGTTCATGTGACGATGGCGATTCCCTTTCACCCCTACGAGCGTACGGCGGCCGACTGATGACTGACACAACGAAGATTCGAGCGGTGATCGTTGACGACGAGGAGCTCGCGCGCGATCGCATCCAAACCTTGCTCGAGCAGCAACCCGACGTCGAAGTCGTCGGCGTGTGCACGGACGGCCCGAGCGCCGTCGAAACGATCGACCGCACGCAACCCGATCTCGTCTTCCTCGACGTACAGATGCCGGGCATGGACGGCTTCGAGGTCGTCGACAATCTCGAGCGGACGAAGATGCCCGCCGTGGTCTTCGTGACCGCGCATGATGCGCACGCACTGCGGGCGTTCGAGATCCATGCGCTCGACTTCCTGCTCAAGCCCTTCGATCAGACGCGATTCGAGAAGGCACTCGAGCGGGCCCGCGGCCAGCTCGGTCGGAACAAGGGCACGGTGCTCGACTCGCGGCTGGTGAGCTTGCTCGAGGAGCTCCACGAAGAGCGCAAATACTCGGAGCGCTTGATCGTCAAGTCGAGTGGCCGCGTGTTCTTCGTCCGCACCGAGGAGATCGATTGGGTCGAAGCGTCCGGCAACTACGTCAAGATCCACACGAAGAGCGACGCCCACCTGCTGCGCGAGAGCATGAAGAACATGGAGGCGAAGCTCGACCCCAAGACGTTCGTCCGCATCCACCGCTCGGCGATCGTCAACATCGATCACATCAAAGAACTCGAACCATGGTTCCATGGCGAGTACATCGTGATCATGCGTGACGGCACGAGGCTCACCGCCAGCCGCGTGTTCAGCGACCGACTGAGCGCGCTGATCGCCTAACGGATTTCGTCCGACATCGACCCGGGCTCGGCGGCCATCGCGGCATGACCGAGCCCGGCGTCTCGCAGCGCCCCTTCGAGCGTGGGCTGCTTGAACTTGAACCCATTCTCGAGCAGTTGCCGGGCGCGAACGCGTTGGCTGGCCAACACCGTGTCGTCGGCCATTTGCCCGAGGAGCGCCTTCAACGCGAATCTCGGGACGGGAAACAACGCCGGGCGGCCGAGGACGTACGCCAGCGTGCGCGTGAACTCCGCGTTCGTCACTGGATTCGGCGCCACCAGGTTCACCGGGCCGGCCACCGCCTCCGAGCGCAACAAGAATGCGAGCGCGGCGACGACGTCGGTGAGCGCGATCCAGCTCATCCACTGATGTCCGTCGCCTAGTCGGCCGCCGATCCCGAGGCGAAAGGGGATGAGCATCTTCGGCAGCGCGCCGCCCCGCCGCGCCATCACGAGTCCGGTGCGCATCCGGACGACGCGAATTCCCGCGTCCGCCGCCGGGGCCGTCGCGCCCTCCCAATCCTTGCAGATCGTCGCCAGGAAATCGGTGCCCAGGTCGCTCGACTCGTCGAGAATCTCGTCGCCGCGATTGCCGTAGATTCCCACTGCGGAGCCGCTCAGCATCACCCGCGGCTTCCTCGGCATCGCGGCGATCGCGCGAGAGAGAATGGTCGTTCCGTTCACGCGGCCGGCGCGAATGCGCGAACGCGCTCGCGCCGTCCAGCGCTGCGCGAGATTTTCGCCGGCGAGGTTCACGACGGCATCCACGCCATCGAGTCCGCGCACATCGAGCTGGCCACGCTCGGGATCCCAGGAGATCTCGTCGGAGCCCTGGGCTGTGCGCCGCACGAGCCGTCTGATCGTGTGACCGCGGGCTTCGAGCGCGCCGGTGACGGCCGAACCAACCAGACCGCTCGACCCCGAGACCGCGATGATCATTCGCGTCCGCAGATCGCGTGTGTGCAACGGCGTTATTGTCATGCGAGAGGGCCGAACGTCGTCAGCGGATCCAGCAACGAGCCTGAACACGACCCGCGGGATCAGGCGATACGGTAGACGAATCTTACCGAGTGACGCCGTCTGGCGCCTGCCCCCGGCAAGAGTTGCCGCCGCAGGGCCCGCGCGTCTTTTCCCAGTATTGGCCAACCTCGCAACCACTCGAGCTCGTGTCCCAAACCGTGCTATGGCAACGATCCTCTGTCTCGACGACGAGCCAGCGATCGGACTGATCCTCCACGACACACTGAAGCGAGCCGGGCACCACGTGGTGTTGGCTCACAACGTTCCTCTCGCGCTGCACGCGTTGAAGAATGGAACGGTGGATCTGATCATCTCCGATTACCAGATGCCCGGCCTGACCGGCCTGGAATTTCTTGCGCTACTCCGGCAGGACGGATATCAGACGCCGCTGATGATGCTTACTGAGCACGACAGCAGCGAGCAGGCGGTCGAGGCGATCAACGCAGGCGGCATCGGCTGTGTCACCAAGCCAGTCCGACCCGAGCAGCTCGGGCTCGCGGTGAATCAGGCGCTCGAAGTCGTGCGGCTCCGTCGCGAAAACGACCGACTGCGTCGCGAGGCCACGGAGTTCCGCAGCGAGCGCCAGATCATTGGCGACAGCTCGGCGATTCGGCGCGCGTTGGAGACGATCGCCGCGGCCGCGCCGACCAGCGCGCCCGTGCTGATCGAAGGCGAGTCGGGCACGGGTAGGGAGTTGTTCGCCCGCTCGATCCACACGCAGAGCGACCGGCGCGATGGGCCGTTCATCAAGCTCAATTGCGCAGCGCTTCCAGCGGGGTTGGTCGAGAGCGCGCTCTTCGGTCACGAGAAAGGCGCATTCGCAGGCGCGAGCAAGCGAGTCGAGGGTGCGTTCGACCGCGCGCACGGCGGGACCCTGTTGCTCGACGAAATCTCCGAGATGGGGCTCGACGTGCAGGCGAAGCTGCTTCGCGTGCTGCAGGAGCAGGAGTTCGAGCGCGTCGGCGGCTCGACGGCCATCAGGGTAGACGTCCGCATTGTAGCATCGACGAGCCGCGACCTCGTCGCGCTTTCGGCGGCGGGTCGTTTCCGGCAGGATCTCTACCATAGATTGAGTGTGATTCCAATTCGGTTGCCGCCGCTTCGTGACCGGAAAGAGGACATTCCGCTCCTCGCCTATCATTTCGCGACGCAATATGCGGAGGAAATCGGCAAGGAGATCTCAGGGATCTCGCCGCAAGGGCTCGAGCTGTTGCAGGGATACGATTGGCCGGGTAATGTCCGCGAGCTACAACACGCGGTGGAGCGCGCGGTGACCTTGACCGGCGAGCCGTTGCTTTCCGTGCACGCGTTCGACGGCCAACGATTCGGCCCGAGCAGCGCGTGGAGCGGGCCGACGGCGGCCCGCATCTCGGGAGATTTCTTCGGGACGAATGGCGACGGCATCGCGCCGGCGCCGGCCGTACCGGATGGCGCGGTGGTGTTGACGTCGCTCAATGTCGACGAGGCAGAGGTGAAGCTCATCGCGCGCGCGCTCGAGACGTCGGGTGGCAATCGAACGCGTGCCGCGAGCCTGCTTGGCATGAGCGTACGAACGCTGCGAAACAAACTGAATGGCTCGAAGGTCGGAGTCGACGGAGACTGAGGCGAATGACGATCCGAACGCGCGTGACGATGGCGATCATTGGCGGGGTGTGGGCACTCGGATGCCGCACCCCGTCGTCCGTTGGCACGCCGGCGCCGGCGGCGTCGGCATCGGGCAACACCGCGGCCAGCATGTCGTGGCCGGCGCCGCCGCCGGGTCGGACGTTCACGCTCATGCCGACGCCGAAGACCGTTGCCATCGGGTGGTATGATGCCGCCGGCGAGCCGGTGCTTCACATGGGCAGCGGCGACGAGTTGATCGTGCGCGCGTTGTCGACGTGTGCGCCGCGGTCGTTGGTGGCTGCCGGGCTCGATAGCACGCGCGTCGAGCAACTCGCCAAGGACATCTACGCCGCGCGGCCAACGATGAAAACGGGACCGGGCGGACATATCCTCACCGGTCCGATCTACGTCGAGGGCGCCGACTCGGGCGACGTGCTGGAAGTTCGCTTCAAGTCGATCCGCCCCGCGATCAACTACGCGTGCAACTCGTTCGGCCCGCGCAGCGGATTTCTGCGCGAGGACTTTCCGAACACGTCCCGGTCGAAGATCATCGAGCTCGATACGGTGCGCATGCTCGGGCATTTCTCGAACGGGATCACGATCCCACTGCATCCGTTCTTCGGCAGCGTCGGCGTGGCGCCGCCCGCGTCGATGGGACGCGTGAACAGCGCGCCGCCAGGCATTCACGCGGGCAACTTGGACAACAAGGAGCTCGTGGCCGGCTCGACGCTCTACATCCCCGTCTGGACGAAGGGTGCGCTGCTCGAGATCGGAGACGGCCATGCGGGCCAAGGCAACGGCGAAGTCGACATCACGGCGATGGAAACCTCACTCGTCGGTCACTTACAGCTGGTCGTGCGGAAGGATATGCATCTCTCCTGGCCGCGCGCCGAGACGCCGACGCACTACATCGCGATGGGGATCGACACCTCGCTGACGCAGGCGACTAAGATCGCCGTGCGCCAGGCAATCGAGCTGCTCGTGCAGGTGAAAGGCATGTCGCGCGAAGACGCGTATCAGCTCGTCAGCGTCTCGAGCGACGTGGACATTACGCAGCTCGTCGACGGTACGGTCGGCGTGCACGTGATGATTCCGAAATCGATCTTCGTCGCGCCGCGATGATACCATCATGCAACGGCCGCTCACCGCCGCCATGATCCGCAAGCAGTTGCGCGCACTCGGCGATCCCGGCGACGCCGCCTTTCTACAGCGCTTCTTCAAGACGGGACCCGGACAGTACGGCGAGGGCGACAAATTCCTCGGCATCCGCGTGCCAGCTGTCCGCCGCGTGGCGAGCGAGGCGCGCGGATTGCCTCTAGAAGAGATCGAGGCGCTCCTTCACGATCCGTGGCACGAAGTACGACTCCTCGCGCTGATCATGCTGGTCGACGCATACAAGCGCGGAACGCGCGCCGAGCGCGCGTCGATCTTTCGTTTGTATTTGCGAAACACGTCTCGAATCGACAACTGGGATTTGGTCGACGTATCGGCGCCCGGCGTGGTCGGGATGCATCTGGTCGATCGTCCGCGCAGGCGGCTGGACAGGCTGGCGCGCTCGCGAAACCTGTGGGAGCGACGCATCGCGATCATCGCGACGCAGGCGTTCATACGCCGAGGCGAGTTCGACGATACACTCCGCATCGCGCGACTACTCATGCGCGATCCGCACGATCTGATTCACAAGGCTGTCGGCTGGATGCTTCGCGAGGTAGGCAATCGCGACCGCGCGACTCTCGAGTCTTTTCTCGACGAGCACGCGCACGAAATGCCGCGCACGATGCTTCGCTACGCGATCGAGAAACTGCCGCCGCGCGACCGGAAACGGTTCATGGACGCACGCTCCCTTGCAAAAGCGTCTGCCTGAGACGGACGCCGGATCTCATTTCGCCATCATTCCGGCCAGACGCTCGAGCACTGCGCCGAGATCGGGCTTGTCCTCCAACACCGGCGCCACGGGGTCGCGGCCGAGCCGCTCCATTCGATCGATCGCCGTTTTGATCGTGAATGTGCGCGGGTCGAGCGATTGATTGACCTCGTCCCAGGCGAGCGGCATCGACACGCTGGCGCCCGGCAACGGACGCACGCTGAACGGCGACACGATCAGTTGACCGTGCCTGTTCTGCAAATAGTCGAGATACACTTTGTCGCCGCGTTTGGTCACGTGCCGTGTGATCGTCGCGATGTCGCTGAGCTCGCGGAGGACGACGCGCGCCAGCAGCTCGCCGAGCGTCCGGCACTGCGCGTAGGTGATCTGGCGGCCCAGCGGTAGCAGAATGTGCAGGCCCGTCTTGCCCGTCGTCTTCACGTAGCTCGGCAGGCCGATCGACTCGCACAGCGCGCGCATGGCGATCGCCGTGCGGACGACGTCCGAGAACGGCGCCTCCTTCGGGTCGAGGTCGATGACGCACCAATCCGGGAGCTCGAGCGACCCAACGCGGCTGTTCCAGATGTGCATCGGGATCGAGCCGAGATTGGCGACGTAGAGCAGCGCCTCGACGCTGTCGCAAACGAAGTAGCGAACGTCCCGCTGCGAGTCCTCGCTCCAGATCGGTACGGTGCGAATCCATTCGGGCGCGAACTCGGGCGCGTCCTTCTGATAGAAAGATTTTCCGTCGATGCCGTCGGGAAAGCGGGTCATCACCAGCGGACGGTTCGCCAAGTAGTGCGACATCCATGGCCACACCGCGCGATAGTATTCGACGAGATCGCCCTTGGTATATCCGTCAGCCGGCCAATAGACCTTCTTGAGATTCGAGAAATTGAATGTCTTCTCTTGGGGCGGAGGCGAAGGCGGTGGTGGAGGTTCGGCGATCATCGTCGTCGGTTCCGCTCGAGCGGATTCGGCGACGACGCCCTGGCGATCGCAGCTGCGCGGATTCTTGTCGTGCCGCATGCGCATGAACGTCGCGTGTCGCAGCACGCCGTCCGGCGTCCATTCGCGGAAGCGGACCTCGCACACGTGCACGGGATCGACCCACGTCGTCGTCTTCGTTTCCGGGATCTCGACCGCACCCGCACCGATGGGCGGCGCACACGGCGCGTCTCGGCGCACGATCGGATCGAGGAGCGCTTTGATTTCCGTCAGGAGGGCGTCGTTGAAGCCCGTACCCACTCGCCCGGCGTAGACGAGCGTGCCGTCGACCATGTCGGCGAGCTGCAACGCGCCGAGATGACTGCGCGATCCCTTTGGATCGGTGAACCCGACGATGACGAAGTCGGCGGTGGGCTCGGTCTTGATCTTGAGCCACACGTCAGTTCGTCCGCCGCGATAGGGCGCGTCGGCGCGTTTGGCGATGACGCCCTCGAGGCCCAGTGCCGCCACTTGCGCGAGGAACGCGTCGCCTTCGCGCTCGATGTGGTCGAGCGTACGAACGGCGCCGAGCTTCGGCAGCGCTTCCATGAGCAGCGATTTGCGCGTCAAGAGCGGCAGCGGGCGCAGGTCGAAGTCCTCGAATGCGAGCAAATCGAACGCGTAGAACGTCGCCGGCAGCTCGACCGCAGCGCGTTTGATGTCGATCGTCGAGCTGAGGCGTCCGCGCTGTTGCAGTCGCGCGAAGCTTGGCTTTCCGCTCGCGTCCATCACCACGACTTCGCCGTCGACGATGCAGTCATCGAACGGCAGCGCCTTGATGGCACGCGCGATCTCGGGAAACACGGCGGTGTAGTCGTTGCCATTGCGCGTGAGCAAAAGGGCTTCTCCGCGCGACTTGCTGGCGATCAGGCGGTAGCCATCGAGCTTGAGCTCGAACACCCACCCATCCCGAGTGAACGCTTTCTCCGCCGGCTCGGCGAGCATCACATCGACGGTCTTCGGGTCGACACGCGTGCGTGGCGCACCGGTCTTCTCGACCTTGGCTCGAAGATCGGCGGCCGGACTTCGGCCAGCCTTTACCTCTTCAACCGTGAGGCCAGAGAGAACGGACGTCTCGTCGAACTGATCGCCCGGCGACGCGACGAACGAGTCGCGCTCCTTGATCAACAACCAATCGCGCTCGCTCTTCTTGATTTTCACGAGCGTCCATTTGCCGTGCAGCTTGTAGCCGCGCAACTCGAAGAGGAGCTTTCCCTTTTCGAATCCTTCGCGCCAATCCTCGAGCGGCACCCACTCGCCGCGATCCCACACGATGATCCCACCGGCGCCGTAGTTGCCGTGCGGAATGATTCCCTCGAAGTCGCCGTACTCGATGGGGTGATCTTCGACTTTCACCGCGAGTCGCTTGTCGTTCATGTCGTACGACGGTCCCTTCGGCACCGCCCACGAACGCAAAACACCATTCATCTCGAGTCGAAGATCGAAATGCAGGCGGGTTGCAGCATGTTTGTGAACCACGAACAGACGACCAGGCACCACCGACACCGTGCCCATGGGCTCCGGCGACGTGTCTGGAGACCGTTTGGCGCGGTATGTGGAAAGACTGTCGAAAACTCTCTCGTCGTCACGACTTGCGGTCACGCGTGTGGTATGTAAGAGTGTTCTCGTGATGGTGTAGTTCCGTCCTTTCCCTTCCCTTCCGACTATGGCCGCACGCTCAATTGGCACCGCAACAATCTCTTTCGGTCTCGTTTCGGTCCCCGTCAATCTCTATTCGTCGTCGGAGTCGAAGGCGAGCGTGTCGTTCAACATGCTGCACAAAAAGTGCGGCTCGCGACTCAAACAGCAATACACCTGTCCGAAGGACAATGAGGTGGTGACGCGCGACGACACCGTCAAGGGGTATGAGTTCGCGAAAGATCAGTACGTGGTGTTGAGCGCGGAAGAAGTGAAGGCGCTCGAGGAAAAGGCGACGGGAATGATCGACGTCGTCGAGTTCGTTCCGCTGGCAAAGGTCGACCGCGAGTATCTCGACAAGGTCTACTACTTGGGGCCGGACAAGGGAGGCGACCGTGCATATCGTCTCTTGGCCGCGGCGCTCAAGGATACCGGACGCGCCGCCCTCGGTCAGTACGCCGCCCGCGGCAAGCAGCACCTGGTGCTCCTTCGCCCGCTCAACGGCGTGCTCGTGATGGAGCAGCTCCACTACGCCGATGAGGTGCGCCCGACGACCGAAGTCACGATTCCCGACGGCGACGTCAAGCCGACAGAGCTCGCGCTGGCGAAACAGCTCATCGAGCAGACGGCGACCGACGACTTCGCGCCGGAAAAATTCAGGGACACCGTTCGCGAGCGCGTGATGGAGACGATCCAGCGCAAGATCGACGGACAGGACATCACGTCGGACGTCACGCCGGACAGCGGCGGCAAGATCATCGATCTCATGGAAGCGTTGAAGGCGAGCCTCGCGGCGACCAAGCCGACCGAAGCCGCCGTCAAGGTGTCATGAAGCTCCACGCGGGTACGAGCGGCTACGCATTCAAAGAATGGAAAGGCTCGTTCTATCCGCAGGATCTCAAGGACGACGCCATGCTCGGCTACTATGCGAGCAGGTTTCCGACGGTCGAGATCAACAACACGTTTTATCGCCTGCCGAAAGAGCACGTCCTGCAAGACTGGGCGTCTCAGGTTCCTGATCCGTTCACCTTCGCGATCAAAGCGAGTCAACGGATCACGCACCACGCGCGCCTCAAGCCCGAGTGTGCGAGCGCCGTCGAGTTTCTGCTGAAGAACACGTCGGCGCTGGCGAATCGCCTCGGTCCGATCCTGTTTCAACTCCCGCCGAATCTCAAGAAAGACGTCGACCGGTTGCGCGCATTTCTCGGCACGCTGCCGGCGGATCGGCGGTACACGATCGAGTTTCGCCACGAGAGCTGGTTCGACGATGACGTCTTCGGCGCGTTGCGCGAGCGCGACATTCCGATGTGCATCGTCGAGCAGCCAGACTTCGCGTCGCCCGTCGTCGCCACCGCCTCCTGGGGATACGCCCGCCTGCACCGCTTCGACTACGACGACGCGATGATGGCCGAGTGGGTCAAGCGACTGGCGGCGCAGCCGTGGAGCGAGGCGTACGTCTACTTCAAGCACGATGAGGGAATCGGCTCTGGGCCGCCGGCGGTCGACGCATTCCGTCGGGCGTTCGCCGCCTGATGCACGTTCACGGGCACGATCTCGTCCTTTCCGCGACCGACCTCTCCAACTTTCTCGGATGCCGCCACCGCACGGGTCTCGACATGGAGGTCGCATACGGAAACCGCCGGCGACCGTACCGGGACGATCCGCTGCTCGAGCTCCTCTGGCAACGCGGCGACGAGCACGAAAAGCGCTTCGTCGAGTCGCTCCGCGCCGAGGTCCGCACCCTCGTCGACCTCGGCGGCCTCGATGATCCCGTCGAGCGGGTCGCAGTCACGCTCGAGGAGATGGCCAAAGGAACCGACGTCATCGTTCAGGGCGGTCTGAGCGACGACCGTTGGTTCGGCAAACCGGACGTGATGCGCCGGGTCGCGCTACCAAGCGCACTCGGCGACTGGTCATACGAGATCTCTGATACCAAGCTCGCGCGCCAGACGCGCTCGGGAACGATTCTCCAGCTTGGCCTCTACTCGGAGATGCTGGCGGTAGCGCAGGGGGTGCGTCCAGCGTGCTTCCACGTCGTGACGCCTGACGCAACGACGCCCGTGCACTCGTACCGCGTCGACGACTACGCCGCCTACTTTCGCCTCGTTCGGCGGAAGATGGTGGAGACCGTGGCCCTCGGATACGATCGCGTGGTGAACGAGAACTATCCGGAGCCGGTCGAACACTGCGAGATTTGCCAGTGGCACGCCGACTGTTCGGCGAGACGGCGTGCCGACGACCATCTCTCGCTCGTTGCCGGGATTACGCGCACGCAACGGCGAGAATTGGAGAGTCGCTCGGTCACGACGCTCACGGGATTGGCTGCGATGCCGATTCCGCTCGCGTTCAGGCCGAGGCGAGGATCGTCGGAGACGTACGTTCGCGTCCGTGAGCAGGCGCGGCTGCAGCTCGAGTCGCGCGGCAAGAGTACTCCGTTGCATGAGCTGCTGGCGATCGAGCCGGAGAAAGGACTGTGTCGCCTTCCCGAGCCCACACCGGGCGATTTGTTTCTCGATCTCGAAGGCGACGAGTTCGCCGCCGAGGGCGGGCGGGAATATCTGTTCGGCGTGGCGCGAGCGGATGGGAGGTACGAGGCGGCGTGGGCGTTCACGGAGCACGACGAGCGACGCGGCTTCGAGTGGGTGATGGACATGATCATGCACGCGGCGCACGTGCATCCGGGGATGCACGTCTATCACTACGCGCCGTACGAGCCGACGGCGTTCAAGCGGCTGATGGGTCGATACGCGACCCGCGAGCGCGAGCTCGACGCGATGCTGCGCGCCGGACGGTTCGTCGACCTGTACGCCGTCGTGCGCCAGGGGCTGCGCGCCGGCGTCGAGCGATACTCGATCAAGAACCTGGAGCCGCTGTACGGCTTCGAGCGTTCGATCGCGCTGAGCGCTGCGAATCGAAGTCTCCGGCAAATGGAGTACGGTCTCGAGAGCGGAATGCCGGACTCGATTCCGATCGACGTTCGGGAGGCGGTCGAGGCCTACAACCGCGACGACTGTGTGTCGACGCTGCGGCTGCATCAATGGCTCGAGTGCGTCCGCGCCGAATTGGTGGCAACGGGCGTCGACGTGCCGCGTCGTCAGCTCGTTGACGGGGCGGCACCCGCCGCCGTCGACGAGCGCGCACAAAAGGTCGACGCACTTCGTGCGCGGCTGTTGGTCGGCGTCCCCGAAACACGCAGCGATCGGAGCGACGAGCAGCAGTCGCGATGGTTGCTGGCGTACATGCTGGACTACCACCGGCGCGAAGACAAGGCGGGCTGGTGGGAATATTTCCGTCTGTGCGAGCTCGCCGAGGAGGATCTTGCCGACGAGCGAGAGGCGATGTGCGGCATGGCGTTCGTCGAGCGCCTCGGGCCGGCGATCAGCAGGAAGACCGGGAGGCCGACGAAGTCCGTGATCGATCGATACTGTTATCCCGCGCAGGAGATGGAGATCGATCCGGGCAAGGAGGTGTGGCTGCAGGACCAGCGGGTGTTCGGCAACGTCGTCGCGGTCGATCGGAGCGGGTTGACGATCGATGTCGAGAAGCGTCCGTTTCGAGCCGAGACTCATCCGTCGGCAATGTTCGCGTTCTCACATGTCGGGAGCGAGGCGATGGAGGGCGCGCTGCTCCGGATCGGCGAGAGCGTCGCGGCGGGCGTCGATGCTCATCGCGTCGCGCGGGCGTTGCTCGCCGCGGCGCCGCCGCAAGTCTCGTCGGGCCGATTCGAGAAGCTTGCACACGAGAGCGCCGCCGAATTCGCCGTCCGGATCGGCCGTGCACTCGACACTACGGTGCTGGCGATTCAGGGTCCGCCCGGCTCGGGAAAGACGTTCTGTGGCGCGCAGATGATCTGCGAGCTCGTTCGTGAGGGAAAGCGTGTCGGTGTGACGGCGACGAGTCACAAGGTCATCCGCAACCTGCTCGAGGCGGTGGCGGCACAAGCGGATGAGCTGCGCCTGACGGTTCGGCTCGCGCACAAGAACAGCGACGAGGACGAAGTCGGCGAGACGCCGCGCATCGCATCGTTCGCCGAGAATGCCGATGCGTTGTCGGCGCTCGCGTCGGGCGAGGCAAACGTTGTGGGCGGAACGGCCTGGCTCTGGGCGCGTCCAGAATTCGCCGCCGCCGTCGACGTGCTGTTCGTCGACGAGGCCGGACAGATGGCGCTCGCCAACGTCCTCGCGGTCTCACAGGCGGCGAACAGTGTCGTCTTGCTCGGCGACCCACAGCAGCTAGAGCAGCCGCGCAAGGGCACGCATCCCGACGGCGTCGGTGTTTCGGCGCTCGATCACATCCTTGCCGGCCGTCAGACCATTCCGCCTGACCGGGGAATCTTTCTCCCGGAAACGTGGCGGCTGGCGCCGGCAATTTGCGACTTCACATCGGCGTTGTTTTACGAAGGTCGTTTGAGGTCGCACGCCGGTCTCGAGCGGCAGCGGATTCGCGGAGCAGATCAGATCCCCAGCTCCGGGTTGGCCTTCTTCGGCGTCGATCACGACGGAAACAAGAATTGGTCTCCCGAGGAAATCGCCGTCGTGGCCGGACTCGTCGAGCGACTGACGAGCGGAGCGACGTGGACTGACGCGAACGGACATGAGCGCCCGATCGCGGGAGACGACGTGCTCGTTGTCGCGCCGTACAACGCCCACGTCACGCGATTGTCGGAGCGACTCCGATCAACGGGCGTTCGGATCGGGACGGTCGACAAGTTCCAGGGACAACAGGCGCCGGTCGTGATCTATACGATGGCGACTTCGCGACCCGAAGACGCGCCGCGAGGCATGGAGTTCCTCTACAGCCTCAATCGACTCAACGTGGCCACGTCGAGAGCGCGATGTGTCGCCGTCGTCGTGGCGTCGCCGCGGTTGTTCGAGCCGGAGTGCCAAAGCCCGCGCCAAATGCAGCTGGCCAACGGCTTGTGCCGATTCCGAGAGCTCGCTGCGAGCAACGGCCCCAGCATGATGCCGAGTTTGCCCGTCCGCCGACCGTCCGGAATTGTTCACGAAGTGTAGCCAGGCTCTTAACACGAGCGAACTGCGCACGATGTGCGCGACCGCGGCTCGACGACGTATACTCACGCATGGTCGTTCATCTCCTCGACGGGACATACGAGCTGTTTCGCCACTTCTACGGCATCCGCCGCTTTACGAAGGGCAAGGACCCGCCGTACGGCGCCGTGATCGGCGTTCTCAACACGGTGCTGCAGATGTTCGAGACGGGAGCGACGCATCTGGCGGTGTCGACCGATCACGTGATCGAATCGTTCCGCAACGACCT
>DASVYG010000286.1:0-2087 GCA_036392315.1 Gemmatimonadaceae bacterium | reverse complement strand
GGCACGAACCGCTCGCCGTGCGGGCCGACGTTCGGCAGAATCACCTCGTTCCGGATGTACAGCACAGTCGCTTCAATGCTGTTCGCGAAGCCTTTCGGCGCCTTGCCCTCGACCGTGTGGCGGTGTTGCGACCGAGCGGCGCCGATGAGGAGGATGCACGCGAGCACGGCCGCGATGATCATCATCACGACATGCTTGGTGGGTGAGAGATCGAGGGCATAACCGCCGATCATCACGGGCGCCCAGTGCGGCAAGTGCACGACGCGAAAGCCGGTGGCGTTGAACCAGGGCACGTCGATCTCGTCGCCGTCGCTGATGTGCGGGAGAATGATGTCGACCTTCTTCGCCTCCTGGCTCATCGCGTGATCGGCGATGGGGCGCATCGAGTCGGCGGCGGGTCGTTGAACGGTCGGCTCTTGCGCAAAGGCGCCGGGCGACCCGAGCGGCATCGCGGCCAAGATCGACGCGAACAGCAGGAAACCAGCGCTCCGTGACACACTCATTTTGTGAGCAACTTGGGTTCAACCAACGTGGATATGAAAAGGAACGTCACCAGGCTGATGAGCGCCGCGGCCGGCGGCATCCCGAACGTTTTGACTCCAACGAACGCGTACGCGACTAATGCAACGAACCGTAAGGCAACCCCGGTAACCCAGCCGCCAAGAAAATTCGTCGTCGAGACCATGCGTGCGATCACGAACGCGAACAACTGGACGATCACCGCGATCACGGCACTCGTCTCGATCGCCCGTCGTTCGAGCGGTTCCGAAAACGGGATCGACAACAGAGCGCCACACACCACCACGATCAACACCACCGCCCCACCGAACCACAAGGTCGCCTTCACGCGTGAGGTGACGTTGGGGTGGTTGGAGGCTTGGGGCTTTCCGGCGGAAAGGCTTTCCGGTACATCGCGACCGTCGACGCCGCCGCGCCAGCGAACACGCCCAGGATGAGAAGCCAGGGAGCGGTGCCGAGTCGGGCATCGAGCCACTTCCCGACGAAGAGGCACAGCAGGATGGCGACGACGAATTGCACGCCCATCCCGGCCAATTCCGACGAGCTCGACGCCTTCGACGACGAGCCACTCGCCGGGCGGTTGACGCCACTGCCGCGATCGTGCCCGGATTGCCCGGGTTCCTGAGGTGATCGCTCGGTCATCCTGCGGGAAAACTTATTGGCTTGTGAAATTTTTCGCAAGCAAACGGACCCAGCAAAACCGAAGGAGTGCCGAAGCAACCCCATCGTGGTTTAAGTCACTGACGCGCCAAGACTTTGGCTGTTACCCTTCGCGTTGACCATTCGTCACCGGGTTGATAGGATAGTATACGCATGATTTGTGAGATGTCGCCCTTACAAGTCTGCCTGCCCGGCCCCGCCGCCATCGGGAAATGAACAGTCGCCTCATCATATCGCTGCTTTGCGCTGGAGCCGTCGCCTTTGCGTGCGGCCCTCGCTCGCGCTCTCGGGCCCCCGCCGCCCTCGCCACCGCAATTCCGACACAAAGTGCTGCGCTCGTTGCGCCGAGACCGACGATCCACGCTCGACGCCGCGACGATGCCACCAAGGCACAAGTCAAGCTCAGCTCGAAGTTCGATGTCGACGTCGCGCCGCGCGAAGTGCGTTTCGCACTCGTCGTCACCAACGTCGGCAACAAACACGCGGAGCTGAATTTCCCCAGCGGACAATCGTACGACTTCGCCGTCGTCGATTCGACAGGACGCGAAGTCTGGCGCTGGGCGCAAGGCCGCATGTTCACGCAAAGCGTGCAGAATCAGCAACTCGGCGCGCGTGACGCGATGCGCGTATCAGAGACGTGGACACCGGCGAAGGTGAAAGCGAAGCCGGGTCGCTACACCGCGATTGCGACGCTCAACAGCACCAATTATCCGGTCGAAGAGCGGGTCGAGTTCGTGCTGCGGTGAGGGACCAGTTTGCAGATCTGGCTCGGGCATCGCGAATCCGAACGAGCATCGCGATTCATCCAGTGAGCTCCAGCTCTAAGCTGTGAGCCATTAGCAGCGAGCCTCGAGCTCGCGTCGACGCGGGGAAGGGTTCGCTTCGCGAAGGCTGCGGAGCTGCGAGTG
>DASVYG010000285.1:0-5926 GCA_036392315.1 Gemmatimonadaceae bacterium | reverse complement strand
ATCACCCTGAGCGCTGCGTATGTATATCCCTGTTGCCTTACTCGTTTCGCTCGCCGCAGCCCGGCTCGTTCTGACTCCGGCGGATGACAAGGGCGCATTCGTTACCACGCTCGGCCGGGATACTGTCGTGATCGAGAACGTCGCACGCACGGGCAACCGCCTCACCGGCGACATTCTCGTACGCGTGCCGGCTACGGTGCGCCTGCACTATCAAGTGGAGCTGCGCGCCGATGGCTCGGTCGCGCGCTCCACCTACGAGGAAGATCCCGTGAGTGCAACGAACATCGCTGCGCGGCGTCTGACGTTCGACTTCGACCGCGATTCTGTTCGTATGACCATCGACTCCGCCGGGAAGAGTCGCGAGATCGTGCGCCCGATGCCAAAAGGGATGATGCCGCTCCTCATGACCGGCTTCGGTGCCTCGTACGGGTTGTACAGCTCCATGGGACTGTATGAGCTGCTGCTCCAGCGCACGAAGCCATCCGCGAACGGCACGAACGACACGCTCATCGCGCCCGCCATCGACATCGCGAGCGGTAGGATCTCGAAGCGAAAGTTCATCGCGCGCACCGCGACGCAGATCGACGTGGACTACTTCGGTATTCTCTGGACGCATCTCACGGTTGATGCGAGCGGCCACATCACCGCAGCCGATGCCCGCGGCACCACGGAGAAAACGGTGACGCAGCGCGTCGAGTCGGTGGACATCGCCGCGCTCGCGAAGTCGTTCGCGGCCGCGGATCGAGCCGGGAAGGGCGTTGGCGCGGCGTCGCCGAACCTGATCGCAAAGGGAACGATCGGCGGACAGCTGGTCGTCGTCACGTACGGCAGCCCTCGCCGGCGCGGTCGCACCATCCTTGGCGCCGTCGTTCCCTACGACAGAGTGTGGCGCACCGGCGCGAACGAAGCGACCGTGCTGACGTTCGACAAGGATATGACGATCGGTGGCGCTCCGGTGCCTGCCGGCGCGTATTCGCTCTGGACGATCCCGAAGGCCGACGGCACCGTGCAGCTCATCATCAATCGACAACACGGGCAGTGGGGCACCGACTACGATGCGGCGCAAGATCTCGTGCGTGTGCCGATGAAGTCGAGCACCGCGCAGTCACCGCAGGAGAATTTCGCAATCGACGTCTCGGGTACCGGTGCCGCAGGCGAGCTTCGCATGAGCTGGGACACCTTTGTGTGGCGCGTGCCGATCGCGGCGAAGCGATGACGAGGAACGTCGAGTCGGGAGATATCGATCGTGCCGCAGGGGCCCGCCGCGGTTCTTCTTGCGTTGTGATGTTGCGTTGCCTGACCATCGTCGCCGCCCTCGCCGTGTGTTCCGCCGCGTCGCTTTCGGCGCAGCGGACGCGCGATCTCACGCCGTATCTCATGAGCGACCGCTCCGCCGAGATCGCGCTGGCCCGGACCGCCGCTCCGAAGTCGATCGCCGACTCGGCGGCGGTGTTGGTGCTGACCAAGACTGGCTACGTCAACGCAGCCCGCGGCACGAACGGCTTCATCTGCCTTGTTCAGCGTTCATTCTTTGCCGCGATCGGCGACTCGAGCTTCTGGGCACCGGCGATCCGCGCGCCCATCTGCTTGAATCCTCCCGCAGTGCGCACGGTCCTTCCGGAAATGCTTAAGCGAACGGAGTGGATCATGGCGGGCGCGAGCACCGATGAAGTCGCGAAACGCACCCGGCGAGCGTACGTCTCGCACGAGCTTCCTCGGCCAGCCGCCGGCTCGATGGGGTACATGCTCTCGCCCGAGCAGCATTTGGCCGAGGTCAATCCCCATTGGGTGCCGCATCTGATGTTCTGGTTCGACAACTCGCTGCCGCCCGGCGTGTGGGGATTGGGCGATGTGAACAACACGATTCTCGATGGCACGCCGAGAGACTCGGTTTCTCCAATTCGACTTCTATTAATCCCCGTGCGCCGATGGTCTGATGGCACGCCAGCGCTTCCGACCGGTCGTTGAACCCCCGCCCTACCTGCTGACGTAACAAGACCGCTCATTGCCGGGGTCGAGATCGACCGCAGCCGAAATGAGGCGGCAGGACGCTTACCGTGGCCACTCAGCCTCTTCGCAGCAGCTGAACCTTTCCGGGGCGGGCCTCGTAAGTTACTGCATCGTGAACATACGTCTGTTGGCGCGCCTGGTCGCTGCCGCCGCAGGGCTGGCCCTTTTCGCGGCCCCCACTGCCGCGCAGCAACAAACCGACATCATTCGCGGGCGGGTACTGGGTCCCGACACGCTCCCTATCCAGGGCGCGCGCGTCACGGCCACCTCCTACCAGGGCGGCATCACCAAGTCGGCGGCGACAGACAAGAACGGCCGGTTCCAGATCATCTTCGTCAACGGCGAAGGGGACTATTGGATCGAGGTCGCCAAGATCGGTTTCAACCGGAGACGATTCGAGATCAAGAAGGTCGGCGACGAACAGGTCATGCTTGCCGACGCACGGCTCACCTCGGCTATCGCCCAGCTCGACGCGGTCGTCATCAAGAGCGACAACCGGGCGCTCGTCAACCGCAACTCGAGAACGCCCGACGTGAGCGGCGGCGACAAGCCCTTGTCCTCGACGTCGCCGCTGCTCCCGCCCGATCAAGCCGGCAACCTCGCGGCGATGGCGTCAACCACGCCGGGCGTTCAGCTCGTTCCCGGCATGGATGGCGCCGCGGACATGTTCTCCGCGCTCGGCCTGTCGGGCGACCAGAACAACACCACGTTCAACGGCCTTGGCTCCGGCGTCAGCTCGTTGCCGCCGGATGCGCAGGTCCGCATCACGTTCAACCAGTTTCCCGCCGACCCGGCGCGCGGCGGCTTCTCCGGCGCGCAGATCAACGTGGCGTCGATTCCAGGATCCAACTTTTCTTTTCGCGCCTTGAGCGGCTACGGCACGGGTCCCGATCTCGAATGGACCGACCAGGGCGCCGATTCGTCGGGGCAGAAGTCGACGACGCTCCGCTTCGGCGGCAACCTCCGCGGCCCAATCCAGATGGATCAGGCGTTCTACAACGCCTCCTATTCGGCGCAGCGGAACTTCGCCGACATGCTGACCCTGTTGAACACCAGCCCCGTCGGATTGCAGTCGGCCGGTGTCGCGTCGGACTCCGCGGCCCGGCTGCTCGGTATTCTGCGCAACAAGCAGGTGCCGGTGTCGCTCGCCAACGGCCCGAGTGTTCGGGCGACAGACAATTTGAATTATCAGGCAAACTTTGATTTCACGCCCAGCTCGTCGGGCACGGGCAATTCGCTCACGCTCGGCGTGTTCGGCGGGTATGTGCACGTCCTGCCGACCGGCGGCGGCGTTCAGCTGCTGACGAGAACTCCAGCGCAGACCGGCGAAGCGCGCGGCTATTCCACGTCGGCCTCGCTCCTGCACTCGAACTACTTCGGGTTCGGCATTCTTTCACAGACCACGCTCGGGCTCGCGGTCTCGCAGCAGTCCCAAAGTCCATTCCTCGATTATCCCACGGGCACCGTTCGAGTCGCGTCGAACCTGCCCGACGGCTCGACCTCGATCAAGTCGCTGTCCTTCGGCGGCGGCAGCCCGCCCGCTGACGTGGCGAGTCAGACGGTGCAGCTCCAGAACCAACTCCAGTGGTTCAGCGCCAACAACAAGCACACCATCAAGATCACGTCGAGCCTGTCGCGCGAGCACACCGCGTCCGACGTGAGCGCATCACTGGGATCGTTCTCGTTCAATTCGCTCGCCGATCTCGAAGCCGGAGTGCCCGCGTCGTATACACGGACGCTGTCGTCGATTCATTTTCCGAGCGATCAGGTCACAGCGGGCGTGTCGATCGGTGACGCGTGGCGGCCGACGAGCACGGTGCAGGTGCAGTACGGCGTGCGCGCCGACGGCAATCGCTTTCTCTTCAAACCCGACTTCAACGCCGCGCTGCGCGACACCTTCGGCATCCGCAACGACGTCGTGCCGAATCGCGTCAACGTCAGCCCTCGCGTCGGCGTCCAGTGGACCTACGGGACCGCGCCGACCATCGCCTACGTTCCCGGTGCCGCGCGTCCGCCGCTCGCGGTAATCCACGCCGTCGCCGGCGTCTACCAGAACGTCGGCCCGGCGAATCAGCTCAACTCGGCGGTGAGTCAGACCGGGTTGCCCGGCTCGACCCAAACGATCACATGCATCGGCCCCGCGGCGCCTGTTCCAAGCTGGAGCGCGTACGGCAATCGCAGTGCGATCCCCAGCGCCTGCGCCGACAGCAGCACCGGGAGCATCTTCTCGAACGTAACGCCGAGTGTGTTCGCATTCGATCCGCGGTTCGAGCAGCCGCGCGCGCTGCGCACCGCAGGCGATTGGTCGAGCCCGATCCTCGACAATCGCATCGTGCTCGGGCTCCAAGGGATTTACTCCTGGAACATGAATCAGCCGGGCATCGTCGACGTCAATTTGGATTCGAGGCGAGGCTTTGGTCTTGCGTCCGAAGGTGGACGGCCGGTCTTCGTCGATCCCGCGGCAATCGTTCCCGCGACGGGCACGATCGCGATCGCGAATTCCCGCATCTCGCCGGCCTTCCGAAACGTTGCCATCAACAGATCGGACCTGCACTCGGCATCGACGCAGCTGGTCGTCCGACTCGTGCCGGTCACGGCCAACAAATACCTGCGCTGGGACTTCAGCTATTCGCTGCTCGACGTGCGCGACCAGTTCTATGGATTCAGCGGAGCGGGGAACACCGCGGGCAATCCGTTCGACCGCCAATGGGGTGTGCATGCCGCTGAAGGCAAACACCAATTCACGCTGAACTGGAACAGCATTCCGATTGCCGACCTGTTCTACGTCACGATTGGCACGACGATCAAGTCGGGCACGCCATTCACACCGATGGTGGCCGGCGACGTCAATGGCGACGGGTACCTGAACGATCGCGCGTTCGTGTTCGATCCGTCGCGCACCGCCGACACCGCGTTGGCCACGGCGATGCGGTCGCTACTCACGAGCGGCGCGCCCGCAGCGCGGAGCTGTCTGTCGAAAGAGCTGAACCAGCTCGCGACCCGCGCCACCTGCCAGGCGCCGTGGGTCACGACCGCCAATCTCGTCATCAATCTGAATCCGCAGAAGATTGGGCTGCCCAAGCGCGCGAACCTGGTCATCAGCTTCACCAACCCGCTCGCGATCGCCGATCTCATTGCCCACGGCGACCGAAACACGCGTGGGTGGGGACAAGACATCCAGCCCGATCAGAACCTGCTGTTCGTGCGTGGCTTCGATCCCGTGTCCAAGCAGTTCAAGTATTCCGTGAACGACCGGTTCGGCTCCACGCGGCCGCAGCAGTCGGCGTCGCGGTCGGCGGCGTTCATCAGCATCAATGTCAACTACGACATCGGCTTCACGCGCGAGCGCCAACTTCTCACGCAGCGCCTCGACATGGGCCGGGCCCGCCCGGGGACCAAGCAAACGGCGCAATCGATGAAGTCGTTCGGCACGAGCTCGATCCCGAACCCGATGGCGATGATCCTGCAGCAGCCCGATTCACTGAAGCTGACCCGGACGCAGGCCGACAGCCTGGCGACGCTCAGCACCAAGTTCGCGCTGCACGCCGATTCTGTCTGGACACCGATCGCGAAGATCCTGGAAATGCAGCCGGACCACTACAGCCACGGTGAGGCGTACCAGCAGTACGTGCGTGCGCGCGAGCAGACTGTGGACTATCTGATTCAGATTGCGCCGGATGTGCGGGGCCTGCTCACGCCCGCGCAGAGGCGCAAGTTGCCGGCGATCATCTTGAATTATCTCGATGACAGAGTGTTGAAGTTTCTTCGATCATCGAGTGCCGGTGACGGTGGGATGTTCTTCATACGGTAGCTCGGAAAATTCTTACTAAAATTCTCAAATGGCTTTCTCCATGCGCACTAGACATCGCTCGACGATCCTTTCCGGCGCCTGTTTGGTCGCTGCCGCCACGGCGGC
>DASVYG010000284.1:0-2135 GCA_036392315.1 Gemmatimonadaceae bacterium | reverse complement strand
AGCCGGCTGTCGCGGCAGCCAGGAAGACGAAGTGCGCCAACCTTCTCTGCCTCCGCCCGTTGCGATTCGAAACGCGTGCTACCATTCGGGGTACGATGCCAGTTGGATGGAGGCAGCCGCAAGACTCGACAGGCGTCCCATCCGATCTTTTTCGGCCCGATCGCGGTCGACCGATCCTGAAAGCGCGTCCGGCGCCACATGGACGTTTCCACGGTCAGATCTACGATCTCACCGGCGTCTTGCTCAAGCCGCATGGCTCGGGTCCAGTTCCCGCGGTGGTCCTGAGCCACGGCTCCAAATGCATCACGGCGACGCCGATGCCACGGTGCCGCTCAGCTACGACGTGCGGCTCGACTCGGTGCTCGCGGCGACGCCTGGATGCAGTGGTTGCGGCTTTGCCCGTTCGTGTACAACCTCAAGCGTCGGTCTACCCAACACGGAATCCAATGCTCCGCACTCTTACTCGCTCGTTGTTGCTCATCGCCCTGTTCGCGCCGGCGATGCAAGCCCAGAAGAAAGTAAAGGAAGTCAAACCCGGGGCGGTCGAGCTCAAGCGGTTCGAGGATCAATGGGCGGCCGGCCTCGTGCGGCGCGACCGTGCGCTGTTCGAGAAGCTGCTCGACAAGCATTTCGTCTATACGGAGAACGACAAGCTGATGCATCGCAGCGACGTGCTCAATGACATCGTTGCGGGCAGCGACACGGTGACCGCCGCGCACAACGAGGACATGGACGTGCACCAGTTCGGCGCGTCGACGGCAGTGGTCACCGGGTGGCTGATCGTCGAGGGGCGCAGCAAGGGCGCCCCATTCACTCACCGGTACCGATTCACGGACACATGGGTGAAGCGAAAGGCGGGCTGGCTACTCGTGGCCGCGCAGGACTATCTCGCGCCGAAATAGTCGCCGCCGGGTCGCATAGTAGGCCCTCTACCGTCGCGAGGGTAGGCAGCCTACTATAAGGCATGCCTCCTCGGTCCGCCGACAAGCTCGAGCTGCTCCAGGGCACGCTCGACATGCTCATCCTCAAGACTCTGGTCTTCGGCCCGGCGCACGGGCACGGCATCACGACGCACATTCGCCAGACCACGCAGGACGCGCTCGTCGTCGAGCATGGATCGCTCTATCCTGCCCTGCATCGCCTGCAACGCGACGGCTTCATCTCGTCCAAGTGGGAGAAGGCGAGCGACAAGAATCGCGAGCACAAATACTATCGCCTCACCGCCGCCGGTCGGAGGCAGCTCACGCAGCAACAATCGAAATGGGACGAGCTCGTGCGAGCCATTGGCCGAGTGATGCGTCCGGTGCCGGAGGGGTGAGGCATGCTGCGCAATTGGTTTTCCCGTCTCACTGGTGACCATGCGCCGAGCGATGATGACATCGCGCGCGAGTTGCGGGACCACCTCGAGCTCGACGCCGAGGCGCTGGGGCAGTCGGGCCACATGAAAGCGGACGACGCGCCGGCGGCGGCTCGGCGGCGGTTCGGCAACGTGGGGAACGTCGGCGAGTCGGTGCGCGACGTTTGGCACTGGACGTGGCTCGAGCAGCTCGCCCAGGACACGCGTCACGGTTTGCGCGCGCTCGTACGGAGCCCGGCGTACAGCGGTGCCGTCGCAATCACGCTCGCGCTAGGCATCGGTGCCGGCGCCTCGGCGTTCAGCTTGTCCGACGCTATCCACCGACCATTTCCGCAACTCCAGCAGGACAGGCTCGTTTGGATCGTGCAGCGCAGCGCGACCTGTCCGTCATGTACCGAGGGGTCGCCCGCGGCGCTCACGGCGCTTCGGACGCGCGCTCGGTCGATAGTGGCGATCGGCACGGCGTTCTGGCGCACCACGCTGCGCACGGCCGACGGCAGCGAGATCGTCAACGGCTTCCTGATCTCCGGAAACGGCTTTGCCGCACTCGGCGTTCCATTCGCGCTTGGTCATGGCTTCGCACCGGACGCCGACCAGCCGGCCGCGCCAAAGGCAACGGTTCTCTCATACAAGTTCTGGCACGACCGCTTCGGGGCACGCCCCAGCGTGCTCGACTCGGTGATCACGCTCGGCGGCGAGCCGTACACGGTGGTCGGCGTGCTCGCCAAGGACGTCGTCTTCCCCACGGCGGGCGACGTCTACGCGCCCATCGTTCCCG
>DASVYG010000283.1:0-3474 GCA_036392315.1 Gemmatimonadaceae bacterium | reverse complement strand
GGCACGACCGCTTCGGGGCACGCCCCAGCGTGCTCGACTCGGTGATCACGCTCGGCGGCGAGCCGTACACGGTGGTCGGCGTGCTCGCCAAGGACGTCGTCTTCCCCACGGCGGGCGACGTCTACGCGCCCATCGTTCCCGAGACGAACGCCGCGACGGATTATGGGTCGCGTAACCTGGCGTTGTTCGCGCGCCTCACCCCAAACGCCACGCTCGCATCCGCGAACGCCGAAGCGCGTACCATAAGCGCCCAGCTCGGCCGTGAGTCGCCAAAGACCGATAGCGCCTGGACGCTCGCCGTGCGCCCCATCGTGCAGTTTCACACCGACGACGTCGTCGTCATCGAGCGGATCGCGGGCGTCGCGGTGCTGCTGGTCTTTCTCGCCGCGTGCATGAGCGCCGCCAATCTCGCGCTCTCGCGCATGGCATCGCGCCGCAACGAGCTCGCGTTGCGGGCCGCGCTCGGCGTGCGGCGTTGGAGGCTCGCCCGGCACCTGCTCACCGAGGCACTCATGCTGTCGCTCGCGGCTGGTGGACTGGGACTCGTGTTGGCGCGTTGGGGCGTACGAGCCATGCACGACGCGCTACCGGCCGACTTCGCGAGCTACGTGCCGGGTTGGGCCCGGATCGGTCTCGACACACGGACGTTCGCGTTCACGGTCGCCGTTGCGGTGCTGGCGATGCTCGTGTTCGCCGCCATCCCGGTGTTCCGCGCCACGCGCGTGAATCTCACCACCGTGCTGTCCGATGGCGGACGCGCGAACACCGGTGGCGCGCAGGGCACGCGTACGCGAGCGACGCTCGTCGTCCTCGAGGTGAGCATTGCCATCGTCGTGTCGACCGGTGCCACGCTGCTCACGCGGAGCGTTCGCAACATGATCGCGGGCGACCCCGGGGTTCGGCTCGAACACGCGCTCGTCATGCACCTGGCGCTCCCACACGGTATGAGCGACACCGCCGCGCGGGACTTCTACCGCCAGCTCGATGAGCATTTACATACGACGCCGGGCATTCGCGCGGCCGGAATGACCAGCACCACGCCGTTGAGCAACAATTTCTGGGGAGTCTATTTCGAGATCCCTGGTCGACCGTCAGATCCCAACGGACAACGGCTCAACGCAACCGACGAGCATGTGACGCCGGATTACGCCCGCGCGGCTGGGTTGCGCATCGTCGCCGGCCGCGGCATCGCGGCAACGGATGACGACCGCGCGCAGCGTGTGGCCGTGGTGAATCAGATGCTCGCCGAGGCGATGTGGCCGGGCGTGAGTCCAATCGGACGAACCGTGACTGTCGAAGGCGCTTCGTGGACCGTGGTCGGCGTTGCGGCCAACGTGCATCACGGCGGATTCGACGAGGCGGTGCGCTATACCATTTACCGGTCGATGTATCAGGCCACGGAGCAGGCGGGCGATCTCGCGGTGTGGACTGATGGCGAGCCCGCCGCGATGGCCGACGTGGTTCGCCACGTAGTCGCGCGCACCGATCCGTCGGCCGCGGTGGGCGGAATCATGACCATGCTCGACATGGAGGCGCGCCATGTCTCGGCGTTCCGAATGATGGCCGCCATGCTCGCGGTGCTGGCCGTGGTCACGATGACGATCGCGGTGGTCGGGTTGTATGGACTCATCTCGTACGGCGTGGCACAGCGCACGCGCGAGATTGGTGTGCGCATGGCGCTCGGCGCACGGCCACGCGACATTCTCGCGCAGGTGGGCGGAGGCGCGGTGGGTCTTACGGCGCTCGGCGTCGTGTTGGGCGTCATCGGCGCGGCGGCTTTCGCGCGTCTCCTCGGAGCGCTGCTTTACGGTGTGACCGCGACCGATCCGAGCACCTTCATCGGCGTCTCGGCCGGGTTGCTCGTGGTGGCGCTGGCGGCGGCACTCGTGCCGTCCTGGCGCGCGTCGAACGTCGATCCAACGGTTGCGCTTCGGAGTTGATGACGCTTCGCACAGCCGAGTCTCAACGCGGTCGGCGCACCGCTCGGCCGATGAACCTATCCACCTGCGACAGCTCGAGGTCGTATTGCTCGACCAGGCGTCCTTCATTCGACGAGAGGTCCTGCAGATACGAGTCCATTGCCGCCAACGCCCCCACGCCTCCGGTGGCGAATTCCGGTGTGTAGACGACGCCAAAGAACGCGCGATTGAGCTCCGTGATCCGTTGTTGCATGGCATAGGTGCGCGAAAGCGGCACGACGACATCGTACGGGACGTATTGAATCGCCTGCGTGGCCCGCGCGGTCTGCCACGCATCGTCGAGCAGTTGCGACGGCTGCAGCCCGCTCCAGTTCTCGATCGCCCGCTGTCCTCCGGGGACTTCGCGCGTCTTGGTGCGGGCCAGCAGCGCCGAGAGCGAGTCTTGCATAGCGCGGTGATAGACGACCTTCAGGTGGAGCACGGAATCGTTGATGGCGAGCTCGTTCCGGATCGCCGTCATCGCCTCATGGGCCTGGGCGGCGTGCGCTCGGTCATCGTGCCATGCGTTGGCGGCGAGTGCCAGGATAACGCCGAGCACGACGGAGATCGTCTCGACGGCGAGCGTTTCGGCGTGGCGCTTGATGTCCATGAATGATGACGTTTCGGTGTTGCGATTCGACTCAGCCTTCGGGAGTGACATCATCAACCGCACATCATGTCCGGTCAAATGGGCTGCGAGTCGTCAACTTCTGACGCGCGCATTGCGGCGTGAGACTGGCTGTCGCGTGCCTTTCTGCCTGGTGCTGCCTTGTGCCACGAGGTGACTGCCCTGCTGGTCGGCGAGTGCGTCGTCAGCGCGGCGATCGCCTCTTCCAACCCCTGCGGTGCGCCCGTCTTCACGAGGCCGGCGAGCCTGTCGCCATTCTCGTTGAGAAACGTTTGCACGGCGCGCAGCGATTCGTCATCAATGCCTCTAGCATCACAGAGTTGGCGTGCTTCGAGATCCGTCTCGCGTAACGTCATCCTACCAACTGCACGCCGGCGGGCCGGTGGGTGGCACTCGCACGTCGGCGGGTGGCGATGATCTTCCGCCAGGTGCGAATTCAAATCCGCCGCAGTGCGCCTTCGTTCAACGAGCGGTTGAATGGTCGCGTCATCGTGTCTGATGGGCGACGCAACGATTCGCTTCGGCTCGACGGTGAGTCGTGTTCCCTGATCGCGCGGCACGATCGCTTCGACGTGCAGTCGCCTGATCGATTCGCGCGGAGCGATCGCCTCATCGTCGCGCCGGCTGTCCTTCAACAACGTGTACGATGCGCGTCGCGGCCGGAGCGATCGCCTCATCAACATGAGCGATCGGATGCTGCCACGCGCATGGTCGGCGATCCGCCCGGTACGATCGTCCGTGCGCGTCGCTCGATCGTTCTTGCACGCGGCGCGATTCGTTATTTGCACAATGCGATACGCGATTCGCGCCGACGCATTGGCTATTCGCTGTCGCACCTTTCGGTGATACATGTTGTACGATCGTCTCATCGCTGGTTCCGATTCGCTG
>DASVYG010000282.1:0-1502 GCA_036392315.1 Gemmatimonadaceae bacterium | reverse complement strand
GTCGTGCGCACGTTGCCGGTCGCGCATCCGGAGCAGCTCGTGGCGATCGGCGACCCGACGCGCGTGGGCGCGCTGTCGGTCGGCTCACCACGCACGGACGTCCTGTCGTACCCGCTGTATCGCGATCTTCGCGATCAGAATCATGTCTTCACCGGCGTGTTGGCGTCGGGGCGAAGCGACCGGCTCGACGCCCGCATCGACGGCACCTCGGACGAATTCGAGCATCCGCGCGGGAGATTCGTATCCGGCAACTACTTCTCGCTACTCGGCATTTCCGCGTTCGCTGGTCGTACATTCGACGCGAGCGTCGATGCAATCGCGGGCGCATCGCCACTTGCGACGATCAGCTACGGCTATTGGACGCGACGCTTTCACAACGATCGGTCGGTGATCGGACGGACGATTCTCGTGAACGGCGTCAAGATGGTGATCGTCGGGGTCACGCCGCCGGCATTCACGGGCGACGTCGTCGGCTCGTCGACCGACATCTGGCTTCCCGTGAGCATGCACGACGTCTTACGTCCAAATCAGAAGGCGCTCGCCGATCGTTTGACGAGTTGGCTGCTCGTTCTCGGACGCCTTCGGCCCGGTGCCACGCTGGCGCAAGCGCAGCAGCAAGTGCCTGCCATCCTCAAGCAGAACATCGTCGCCAATGCGGGGCCGCAGGTCGCCAAAGCGTTCCTCGATCGCGGCCCAAAGTATTTCGTGTCGCCCGGAGCAAAGGGATTCTCACGCGTCCGCGACACGTTCCAAACGCCGCTGTTCACACTGATGATCGGTGTCGGTCTCCTCTTGTGCATCATCTGCGCGAACGTCGCGAACCTACTCCTCGCTCGCGCCATCGCGCGCGGGCGCGAGATGGCGGTGCGTCTTGCACTCGGCGCCGGTCGCCCGCGACTCGTGCGGCAACTCCTCACCGAGAGCGCCATTCTCGCGTTGCTCAGTGCCGGGGTTGGGTTGATAGTGGCGTGGTGGGGCAGCCGAGCGTTGCTGTCGATCGCGTCGGACGGCTCGCCCGTGTCGCTGAATCTCGGGACGGACGTCATCGTGCTGGGGTTCACGCTCGCCGTCTCGGTGCTCGCAGTCGGGCTGTTCGGCGTGGTGCCCGCGCTTCGCGCGTCGCGGGTTGACCTCGCGTCGGCGATGCGCGCGCAATCACCGTCGGTGGCCAACAACTCGAGCGGCGTGCGTGGCGAGCGTCTTCCGCTGGCCAAGCTGCTCATCGCGGGGCAGGTCGCGCTGTCGGTGGTGCTCGTGATCGGCGCGGCGATGCTCGTTCGGAGCCTGCGCAACGTCCAAGCGATAGATGTCGGATTGGATCGCGATCATCTGGTCTTGGTCGATCTCGACATCGGCTCGCGCGGCTATCAGGGCGATCGCCTGGCGAACGTCGTTCATTCGATGCGCGACCGCATCGCGTCGGTGCCCGGCGTGTCGTCGGTGACGTACTCGGAGAACGGAATCTTCTCGGGTACCGAATCCTCGACGACGATCGAGGTGCC
>DASVYG010000281.1:0-3824 GCA_036392315.1 Gemmatimonadaceae bacterium | reverse complement strand
GTGAATCGCGTTGGCCACTTCCTCGACGGTGAACTCGTTGGAGCGCGCGACGACGATCTCATGGATCATCTCCGTGGCGTGCGCCCCGACGATATGCGCGCCGAGGATCTCGCCGTACTTCGTATCGCGAATGATCTTGGCGAAGCCTTCGGTCTCGCCAGACGTTCGCGCGCGGCCGTTGGCCGAGAAGGGGAATTTGCCCACTTTGTAGTCGAGCTTCTTCTCCTTGCACTGCTGCTCGGTGAGCCCGATCGACGCGACCTCGGGATGACAGTAGGTCGCGTTCGGAATGTTGGCGTAGTCCATTCCATGACCTGGCTTTCCTGCCAGCAGCTCGGCCAACACGATCCCTTCGTGCTCGCCCTTGTGGGCGAGCATGGGCGGACCGGCGACGTCGCCGATGGCGAAAATGCCCTTGGCGGTCGTCTCCATGCGCTGGTCGATCTTGATGAAGCCGCGGTCGGTGAGCTGAATGCCGGCTTCCTTCAAGCCGACCTCCTCCACGTTCGGCGCGCGGCCGGCAGCGACGAGCACGACGTCGCACTTGACGTCCTTCTTTTCGCCGCCAGACTCGATGGTCATCGACACGGAGTCCTTGGCGACCTTGACGTTGGAGATCTTGGCGCCCGTCAGCACGGTGATCTTGCGCTTCCTGAAGGCGCGCTCGACTTCCTTGGACGCGTCGAGGTCCTCGAGCGGAAGGATGTTCGGCATGACGTCGACCAGCGTGACCTCGGTGCCAAAGGCATTGAAGACGTCGGCGAACTCGCAGCCCACGGCGCCGGCGCCGACGATTACCATTGACTTGGGGGCCTTTTCCAGGATCAGCGCCTCATCCGAGGAGATGACCGTCGTCTTGTTGAGGGCCAGGCCGATCTGGGGCAGTCCGCGGACCCGGGAACCTGTGGAGATGACGATGCCTTTCTTTACATCGTGCTTTTCGTCCTTGCCGTCGGCCGTCTTGACGGCCACGACGTTCTTTCCGGCCAGCGTCGCGGTGCCCTTGATATAGGTCACCTTGTTCTTCTTGAACAGAAACTCAACCCCTTTGGAGTTCTGTAGGCTCACGGCGCGTGAGCGCTTCATGGCAATGCCGTAGTCGGTCTTGACCTGGGCGACCGCGACGCCGAAGTCGGCGGCGTGTCCCAGCCGATTGGCGATCGCCGCGGACTCGAGGAGGGCTTTTGCCGGGATGCAGCCCCAGAGCACGCACGTTCCACCCAAGCCCTCGCGCTCGACGACGGCCGTGGAGAGCCCCATTTGGGCGCATCGAATGGCGCCCACATAGCCGGCCGGGCCGCCGCCAAGGAAGATTACGTCGAACGAAGCCATAAGGCGTTGTTGATTTGCGTGACGAGCCAGGAAACGAAATGGTGGGTCGAACACACAAACATATCGGGGTTCGGAACCAAGGCGCTACCGGACCGCGACGCTCGAATCTTGCCGGATCACTGCACGCGACATAAGGTGAAGGCACCATGGCGAAGCTACGAGTGGTTATGGTGTGGCAACTCGTCGCCCTCTGCGCTGCGACGAGCATCCTTCGCACGCAGCAGCCCACCGACACGCTCCATCGCGACGCGGCTCCCCTCGCGCCCGCGATCCTGATCGGACGCGTCACGGACAGCATCGGCGCCGGCCTGGTCGGCGCCGAGATCACGCTGCTTCACTCGGATCGCGTGCACACGATCACCAGCGACAGCGGCGATTTCCGCATCACGGGCTTGGACCCGGGCACGGTGGTGTTCAATGTGCGTCGCATCGGCTTCGAGGCAGCGACGTTCACCGCCGTTCTCAAGCCCGGCAGGACGCATCGCGCCACCTTCAGACTTTCGGCCACGGCGCTCGCGCTGCCGACCGTCGCAGTGTCAGACACCGCGACGCATTCGCATTGGCTCGACCAGTTCCAGCGCCGCCAATCCTCGTCGCGCGGCACGTTCATCACGCGGGCCGACATAGAAAAGAAGAGTGCGCGCACCGGGACCGATATCGTGCGGACCGTTCCAGGAATCCGCCTCGTGGCGTTGCGCGGCGGAGTCGGCAACCAGGTGGTGATGACACGCGGCGCCGGCGGACGAACCTGCTTCCCGACGATGTTCGTTCAGGGCTTGCCGTACAGCGGGATACTGGACGATTTCGCCGCCGACGACATCGAGGCGCTCGAGATCTACGTCGGCATCTCCGAGATCCCGACGGAGCTCGACAAGAACGGCCGCGGCTACTGCGGCGCGATCGTCATCTGGACGCGCGACCCGAACAAGCGTCCGCCCGGGTCGCAGAACTGAGCACGTGTCATCCTGAGGAGCGAAGCGACGAAGGATCTGCTGTTGCGTCACGCAGTTCCCAAACAGCAGATCCTTCGCTTCGCTCAGGATGACAGTCGGGGCTCTTAGAAGACCAGCATTAGCGGATTCTCAACGAGTCGGCGAAGCGTCTGCAGGAACCGGGCGCCGACGGCGCCGTCGACGGCGCGATGGTCGCAGCTCATGGTGACGCGCACGCGTTTCCGCGTGACATAGCCGTCGCCCTCCGGCACGGCCACGTCGTGCGCCGCTCCGATCGCGAGAATCGCCGTCTCCGGCGGATTGATGATGGCCGTGAACTGGTCGATCCCGAACATGCCAAGGTTGGAGATCGAGAACGTCGAGCCGGTGTACTCTTCGGGCTTGAGCTTCCGCTCACGGGCGCGCTTTGCCAGCTCTCGCGCTTCGCGTGAGAGATCGCTCATCCGCTTGCGGTCGGCGTCGAAGATGACCGGCACGATCAGGCCGTCGTCGGTCGCCACCGCCATTCCCAGGTGCACGCGATGGTGCTGCCGGATTCGGTCGCCGAGCCAGTGGGCGTTGACCTCGGGATGCTGCGCGAGCGCCGTGGCCACCGCCTTCATCAGGACGTCGTTGATCGACACCTTGAAATCGTCGCCCATCTCGGCCATCGCGGTGCGCATCTCGCTCACCCTCGAGAGATCGAACTCCGCCGTGAGATAGAACGTCGGAATGGGACCGATCGACTCGACGAGCCGCTTCGCGATCGTCTTGCGAATTTGCGTGAGCGCGATATCCACGTAGTCGCTCGCGGCCGGCGCAGCCGTCGCCGCCGTCGCCGCCGGACGCGCCGCAGCGGCGCCCGCGGCCGCTTGGGCCGACTCGATATCGCGCTTGATGATCCGTCCGCCCGGTCCCGAACCCTGAACTTGCGACAGGTCGAGCCCGCGCTCGGAGGCGAGCCGGCGCGCCAGCGGCGACGATCGCGTCTGCCCACCATTCCCCTCGGCAGCGCCGCTCGCCTGCACTGGCTGCCCGGGTGGCGCCGGCGTCTTCTCCTGCGGCGGCGTCGACACCTCGCCCTGTGACTCGCGGCCGCCGCGCGGCACGGACGACGCACCCGCGGTTTCCTCGGTCTTGGCTACCACCTGCTGCGCCGGCTTGGTCTCTGCTGGCGCCGCGGCTTGCGCGGTCGCCTGCGCGGCGGGAGCGGCGGCGCCGCCCGCGTCCGCGATCACGGCGTCGATGTTCTCGTCCGCCGGTGCGATCACGCCGATGAGTTGGCCGACCGGCCGTGACTCCCCTTCAGCAACGAGACGCTTGCGAAGAACCCCGTCGCCGCGAGCCGCGAGCTCCATGATCGCCTTGTCCGTCTCGACCTCGGCGAGAACGTCGCCGCTCTTCACGGCGTCGCCTTCGTTCTTGAGCCATTTGACGAGACGACCCTCCTCCATGGTCGGGGAGAGCGCCTCCATGAAAACCTTGGTAGCCATTCGCAGGAACAGGGTTGAGGGTTGAGGGTCGAGGGTTGAGGGAAGGTGCGCGGCGCTTTGCGCCGCT
>DASVYG010000280.1:0-12389 GCA_036392315.1 Gemmatimonadaceae bacterium | reverse complement strand
CTCCGGCTTGTTCTTTTCGCCACCACCGCACGCTACGAGCGCGGATGCGGCGAGTGCGGCAACAACCAGGTGTTGGTGCATCGACGTGATGGTCTTCATTCGTTTCTTCGCTCGAGATGTCGGGGCGGCGAGGCGGAGCATCATCCGTGCCCCCGCCCACACTGAGCGACGGCGGTTTTCACGCACAGCCGCGCGCGGGCACGTCCGTTGCCATGCATCGACCCGTCTCGCACGGAGATGAGATGAGCATTTTGACATGGGTGATCGTCGGCCTGGTGGCGGGAGTGCTGGCGTCGATCGTAATGGGCGGTACCGGATACGGACTGATCGGTGACATCATCATCGGCATCATCGGCGCATTCGTCGGAGGCTGGATCTTCCGAGCACTCGGCACGGGCGTGCCGTTCGGCGGCCTCGGCGGCGTGATCTTCGTCGCCTTCATCGGGGCGGTCGTTCTGTTGTTCCTGCTCCGTCTGCTTCGCGGCGCCACAGTGCGCAGACCGCTGTAGCGTTCCCCGAGCGACGCCGCGGAACGAGAGTTGAAGCGAATTTCGAGAGCGCGACGACGAAGAGTATGCGTCGCGCTCCGAACGGTGACGTCGATTGGTGGCGAACATGGCTCGCACTCGCAAGACCGCGTCGCGCGCGCGCCGTCCGGCGGCGAAGCGTTGGTCCGGGAAAGTGACCGCCGAAAGCAACGCGCTCGATTTGGATCGAAGCGTGTTCACCTGGAAAGATCCGCGGCGCATCGCGCGTTCATTGAAACGCTCGGCCGAACGCAGCCACCGCCGCAAGAGCGAGCCGTATCGCTCGGCCATGTCGATGTTGACGTTCTACATCAATCGCGCCGGCGGCAACTTGAGCGGTAATCAGCGGCGCGTCCTCGAGCGAGCGAAGCGCGAGCTCCGTCGGGAATTCGGTCGCGGCGAAGCGTGACCGGGTGTTGAACCCCAGCAGCATCAGGAGGTACCCATGCGATATCAATACTTGGCGACATTATCGGCCGTCACCGTCGTGCTGTGTGTCGGCGCTTCGGTGTCGTGCGCGCAGGTGACGGTCAAGACCTCGGGCGGCGAGGTCGTCCAGATCACCCAGAAGAATCTGGTCGACCATATGATCGTTCAGGACTCGCTCGAGGTCGAAGAAGCGAAGCTCGCGGCGGCGCGCACGCAGAACGCCGCCGTGAAAGACTTCGCCAACATGCTCGTGACCGACCACAGCAGCCACCTGGACAACCTTCACAAGCTTGCCGGTAAGCGCGACATCGGCCGTGAGGCCAACGCCGCCGACACGAGCACGGCCATGACGATTCGCATGTTCTCGATGATGCGTTCCATGCCGGCCGACTCCGGTTTCGATCGCGCATTCGTTCGCGGGCAGATCATGCATCACATGCACGAGATCGATGCGTTGAAGATGCTCCGCCCGGCCGCCAAGGACGACGACCTCCAGCAGGACATCGATCGTACCATGCCCGTATTGGAGCGACACTTGGCACAAGCGAAGCTCGTCGGCGCGCAACTCGGCATCCCGGCCGACTCGATGCGCATGATGATGCCGATGCCAATGCCAAAGCCGCCAACGCGCTGAAGGAGTTCTCATGCCTGACAAATCGAAACCGGATCAGACCGATCTGAGCGCGCACCCGGGTGCGGACGACGCTCGCCGCGAAAGCGGCGAGCCCGGAGGCGGAGCAGGCCGCCGAGACATTGTCGAACCATCGGGCGTGTATCCGATGTCCGGCGGCATCCCGCCGGGCAAGCATCTCGAGATTCGAACACCCGCCAGCTGGGGACAGGGCGAGCGAGGCGCCGAGGGTTACAACGACGCCGGCGGATCCGAGCTCGTGATGCGCGACGGACAACTGCTCGGCGGGCTCACGTCGGGGCCGGGTGGCGAGCCAACGATAGACATCCACGGCGGCGATCGGCCGCCGGCGCCCGTAAAGAAAAGCGACGACGAGACCGATCCCGATCGCGGTTAGCTAGCGGCGCCGCAGGACGCGGAACTCAGGCGGGACGCGCATCGACAACTCATTTGACGGTGGCGTCCTTCGCCTGCGTCTCGCGCCCATTCACGAGCACGTGAATCGTGTACTTCCCTTTCGGCAGCCCACCAGGCCTGACGATGAAGAATGCCGAGTACGCGTCGCCGTTCGTCGTCACGCTATCGGTCTGCTCGGCGATCGTCGTTCCGTCCTGGAATGTCCACCGACCGACCACCGGCGCATTCGTGGCGCGTCCCGATGTGTGCACCGACGCGAAGATCGTATCCGTGGGAGCGAAGTCGTCCGTCTTATCGGAAATCTTGCGATCATCGTTGAGATGTCGCCCCACATCGACGGCAACGAACGACAACGCTCCATGCGCCGGCGAGGCGGCGATACCGGCTGCCGAGTCAACCGAAGCGCGCGGTGGACTCTCGTTCTTGCCGCACGCAGCGAGGCTCGCCACGATGCCGCAAGCCATCGCGGGGATCACGCGTGAGACTCTCATTTCGCACCAACCTTGGCTCGCTGATACGTTCCCATCAGTTCGGCCTGAGCAAGCACGTGCCCGCGCATCGCGGCTTCGAGATCGGACTTGGTCGGCGAGCCGAGATCGCCGAGGACCGCGTCGAGCGCGTACAGTTTGAAGAAGTATCGATGACGCCCGATCGGCGGGCAGGGACCGCCATACCCACGGCGCTTCCAATCATTCACACCGTCGCGTGCGCCGCGCGGGGTCGCACTGCCGCCGTCGCCGAGGCTCGTGAGCGATGTCGGAATGTCGTACAGCACCCAGTGCACATAGGTCATCTTGGGCGCTTTCGGATCCGGGGCATCAGGGTCGTCGACAATCAGAGCAAAGCTCTTCGTTCCGTCCGGGGCTCCACTCCACTTGAGCGGCGGCGGAGTGTCGGGCCCATCGCATGTGTGCACCTCCGGGATCGTACCGTTGGGCGGAAAGGCTGGTGAGCTGAGCTTGAATTGCATGGTCCTCTCCTGGTGAGGGACAACGATGCCGCAGGATGCAGACCGAAGGCCGGGCACGGTGTCTGCTCCGCGGCGGCAGTGTGATGTCGCGCTTTCGTGATCGTCGAGAAGCCGGCCGGCGGCTCGGTGCCGCACTCCAGTCATACGCGAACCGGCGGGATGTCATTGTTCTGGCGTTGCCGCGCGGTGGAGTGCCGGTCGGCTATGAGGTCGCGACGAGACTCGCCGCGCCGCTCGACGTTTTCGTCGTGCGAAAGTTGGGTCTTCCAGGACATGAAGAGCTTGCCATGGGCGCCCTCGCCAGCGGCGGCCTGCGCGTGCTCGACGACGAGCTCATTCGCATCGCGCGTGTGAGCGCGAGCGACCTTCAACGCGTGACCGACGCCGAGCAAGCCGAGCTGGAAGCGCGGGAGCAGCGATACCGCGGCGACCGACCGTTTCCCGACATTCGCGGCAAGACGGCAATTCTCGTCGACGACGGATTGGCGACGGGCGCCACGATGCGCGCGGCAATCGCCGCCCTTCGCCTGGAAGGACCAGCGCGCATCGTCGTTGCCGTTCCTGTGGGCGCACCCGAGGTCTGTGAGGCGTTTCACTCGATCGCCGAGGATGTCGTGTGTGCAGCGACGCCGGAGCCGTTTCACGCTGTTGGGCTCTGGTACGACGACTTCTCGCAGACCACGGACGACGAGGTGCGCGAGCTTCTCGAGCGCGCGCACCCCGCCGCCCACGGCTGACCGTTCGCTCGGGCTCGAGTCTAGGATTTCTTGGTCGGCGGCTCGAGCTCCGCACCGCCGCTCCCGGCCGATCCGAACTTTGGCGAGGTGATCGGGCCGGTCGTCGTGCGCGGCGGCTCGGCCGTTGGTTCAACGACCTCGACTTCATCCGACTGTCTATCAGACGGGCGCTTGCCTGCATCCTTGGGCGTGCGCTCGTCGGGTGGCGGTGGCGTCGATCGATCCATCCTGTCCTCGCTGTGCATGGTGCAACGCTGCGCGGCATTCTCCGTGCCCGCCGCGGCGACCAGCGAGCTCACGACGTGTCGCGCGCGCCGATGCGATCTCCGATTGTGAACGCCGCAACAGCGGCTCCGGCGAGGCACAACGTTGCACAGATGACGGTTGTCCGCGAAAAAGCCGCAGCCAGTTGGTCCGCTCGCAGCTCGCGAGCGCCGCCGAGTCCGATCGCGAGAGGAATAACGGCCGTGGCGAGCAAGCCAGCGAGTCGAGCTACGGCGTTGTTCACCCCTGACGCCAGGCCGGCGAGATCTTCGTCGAGCGCCCCAAGGGCCACCGATGTCAGCGGCGCGACGAAGCATGCGAGGCCGAGGCCGAACGCAGTTGCCGCCGGAAGTACCGTCGTGACGTAGCTTGCGCCGGGACGCACTCGCATGAACAGCAGTGAGCCCACTCCCGCGACGAGACATCCGATCACCATCGGCCGGCGAGGCCCCCGTCGCTCGGCGACACGACCGGCGAGCGGCGAGAACGCGAGCATGAGTCCGTTGATGGGAAGCAGCGACGCGCCGGCGGCGATTGGGCTGTAGTGCATCACGCTCTGCAGCTGCAGCATGAGGAACAGGAATACCGCGTTGATCGCGGCGTAGACCACGAGCGTGGTTCCGTTGACGCCACTGAATTGCCGTGATCGAAACACGTCGAGCGGAAGCAGAGGGTGCCGCACGCGACGCTCCACGAAAATGAATGCCGCGAGCAGTGTGACGCCTCCGACGCCGATCGCGAGCACCCACGGGTGACCGAAACCGGCATCCGGTCCGGCGATGAGCGCACCGACCAGGCCCGCAAGTCCGAGTGTCACCGCCGACGCGCCGAGATAATCGACGCGCGCCGACGGTCGCCCGGGATCGTCGCACGCCTTGGCACCAACGTTCACCGCCACGACCGCCGCGATCGCGAACGGCGCCACGCACACGAACACGAATCGCCACGACGCGCCGACGAGCCAACCGCCGACGAGCGGCCCGAGTGCGGTCGACACAGCCGACCACGCGGCCCATCGCCCGATCGCCGCGCCCCGCGCCTCGCCGGTGAACGCCGTCTCGAGCAGGGCCAAGCTGTTGGGCACGACGAGCGCCCCGGACATGCCTTGCACCACGCGAGCAACGACGAGCAGCGTCGGACTGGGCGCGACGGCGCACGCCAACGAGGCCACGCCGAAACCGATCAACCCGACCCCGAACACGCGCCGCCGAGAAAAGCGATCGCCCAACGCTCCGCCCAGGAGAATGAGCGCGCTCAGCGTGAGCAGGTAGCCATTCATGACCCACTGCAGACCGGCAATGCCCAAGTGAAAGTCGGCCGCGATCGCGGGGAGGGCGACGGTGGTGACCGAGCCTTCGATGAACACGGCGCCGGAGCCGAGGATCGAGCCGATCAGCACCCAATGAGAGCGCGGCACCCCGAACGTTTGGACGCACCGGTCTGTCCAGCTGGCCCGCTCAGGCATGGTTGCCGCGGTAGGGGGAGGTCACGGTGTCGTGAGCCTGATCGGTGCAACGAACGCTAGGCGGCGCCGAGGTGTCTCTTCGGCGCTGCCGCATGCATCACTGGCTCGTCAGTCGTCGTGATGCGCCTCGTACTCTCGCTGGGCACGCACGCGCTCGTTGGCCTGGCTTGCGTCGCGCCGCTTGGCCGCTCGAAGGGCCTGCTGCCGCGTGCTCTCCGACCGAACGGCCGGCAGCGACAGCAAGCGCTCCAGATCCTCGCTGCGACATTCCGGGCACGACGGGATCGTCGCGCCGCGGACGAGCGCCTCGAACATATGGCCGCAACCGCGGCATGAGTAATCGTAAATTGGCACGATCAGATCATCCCGCGGTCCGGCATCGCCCGGCTAGCAGGAGACACACCGGTGGTTGTTCTTGGCTCCGAGCTTCTCCAGCAGAGCGATCGTCTCCGGGAACGGTCTGACGCGCTGCACCGGGCCATTCGCCATGTCGACGACCGTGCGCCCATTACGTGCCACGGCTTTCACATCCGCGCCCTTGCTGACGAGGTAGAGAATCATGTCGTTATCGCCGCGGGCGGCTGCGTGGTGAAGCGGCGTATAGCCGTTGATGTCGCGCTGATTCACGTCCGCACCAAGCGTCTCGACGAGATATCTCATCGCGGGCATCCAGCCGTCGGGCGCGTGCCTGTGCGAGTTGCCGGCGAAGCCGTTTCCGTAGCCCACACCCGCGGCCGCGTGAATGGGATACACCCCCACGCCAATCGGAACGAATCGCGCAGCAGAATCTTCCGCCGTTTGAAGGGGGTTGCCGTCGCCACGGCCGCCGCCGCGCCCACCGCGCCCACCACCACGACCGCCGGCCGCACCCCCGCGTCCGTCGGCCCGCGCCACGGTCGTGACGGGCGTTCGCTGCGACGGGATCTTGGGGTCGGCGCCGTGTGCGACGAGCAGCTTCATGGCGTCGACGTCGACGGCGTACGCGGCACGCCAGAAGGCGGTCGTCCCTTCGAGGTTCTCGAGGCCGCAGTTGGCGTTGCCGCAATTGTTGTAGGCGAAGTACCAGAGGTGTTGCTTGATGCGGACGTTCGGATCAGCGCCCTTCTTGAGCAACGCCTCCATCACGTCGAGATAGGTGGCCTTCTGATTCTGCAACGCCTGCGGCTGCGGAAAGCGCGAGCGCGGCGCCCACTGGGTGTTGATCGTCGTGTAGAGCGGCGTTGCGCCCGCCGTGCTGGCGAGGTTGGGATTGGCGCCGCGTTCGATCAGCGTCATCGACACGTCGAACTGACCGTTGATCGTCGACAAGAGGAGCGGCGTCGTGCTGTCGCTGGCGCTCACCTCGTTGATGTCGGCGCCGCCGTCGAGCAACGCGACCACGGCCGCCATGTTGCCCTGTCGCACCGCGTGGTGCAGCGCGGTGAGCCCGCCCATGCTACCAACGGACGACGCGTATCCAGCCACCTGACCGTCGGACGTGTCGGACTCCACCGCCGTCCCCTTGGCGACGGGCGTCGTCATTACCGTCCGGCCGGCGACGACGGCTTCCTGGATCTGATCCGGCGTGAGGCCATCGGTCGATGGCGCAGGCGGCCCGCCCTGACCGCCCTGGCGGCCCTGACGCGGCGTGTCTGGCGTACCGATGCCGCCTTGAGCTGCCGCGACGGGCTGTGCCTGCGCGGCCTCCTTGGCCTGCTGTGCCGCGGCCGCGAGCATCGAATCGCGCTTTGCCTTCGGCAGGAACGACGCGAACACCTCGTTGCGACGACGCGTCGCCGCCTGCTCTCGCGCCTCCTCCTCCGTCAGATTCACCGCAGTCGTTCGAATCGACGCGTCGGCGCCGCGCTTGAGCAGCGTGCGGATGACGTCCGCGCGATCCTCGGCCGCGGCGAAGATGAGCGGCGTTTGCCCCCACTCGGATTCGCGCGCGTTGATGTCGGCCTTCTTATCGAGCAGCGCGTTCACCGCGTCAACGCTGCCGGAGGCGGCAGCGAGGTGAAGCGCTGTCGCCCCGCTCGTCGTGGAGACGTTGGGGTCGGCGCCAGCCTTGAGTAGAGCTCTGACCACCGCTCCGCTTCCCGCCTTGCTCGCGATGTGCAGCGGCGTGTAGTTCCCAATGCGCGTGACGGCTTTGACGTTGGCGTGCGCACGCAGCAGCACGGCTGCCATCGCCGAATCACCGCGCTCGGCGGCCCAGTGCAACGCGGTCATGCCGTCGCCCTGCGCGGCGTTCACGTTGGCGCCCTCGGCGATCAACTTGCGAACCGTCGCGACGTCGCCCTGCATCGCCGCGTCGGCGATCGGTGCTTTTGGAATAATCGCGGTAGACGCGGCCGACGCGAGCGCGGCAAATCCAACGATCGTCAAGAGTCGGAGCCTGTTCTGCAGGCCGGTCGTTCTCATGCCGTATCCCTCGAGAAAGAATCCGAATTTCCGATCGAACGTCAGGCGTTCAGCGCGAACTCGCCGGTGCTGTCGCCAAAGCTCTTCATGTCGTCCAGACCCAGCTTGTGCAGCAGCGTGAGCATGGCGTTCGCCATCGGTGTTCCATCGGGCGCCTTGAGGTGCAGGTTGCCCGCAAGCTGTCCGTTGGCGTGTCCGAGCAGCAGCAGCGGACAACGACGGTGGTTGTGCAGGTTGCCGTCGGCCATTGGCGAGCCGTAGATGATCGCCGTCTTCTCGAGCAGGTTCGAATCGCCGTCCGGTGTGTTCTTCAGGCGGTCGAGGAAGTACGGCAGCATGCTGACGTGGTAGCGATTGATCATGTTGAAATCGAGGATCGCCGCTTCGCGTCCGCCGTGGTGCGACGCCGGGTGGAAGCCCTTGTTCGTGCCGCTCTCGGGGTACGTACGGCTCGACGCATCACGTCCCGTCTTGAATGAGACTACGCGCGTCATATCCGATTCGAACGCAAGCACCTGGAAGTCGAACATCAGCTTCATGTGCTCTTCGAACGAATCCGGAACTCCGGCAGGCGCCTCGGGTAACTCGCGCGCTTCACCGCTCGTGTTGCGCGCCTCGATTTGCTGAATGCGACGCTCCAACTCCCGGATGTTCTCGAGATACTGATCGACGCGCTGCCGGTCCGTGGGACCGAGTTGGCGCTTGAGCGACGTCGTCTCGCTCACGATCCAGTCGAGAATGCTCTCGTTGGCGTGACGTCGCGCCGTCCGATCGGCATTGTTGCTCCCCGCGCCGAACAATAGATCGAACGCGACGCGTGGGTTTCGGATCATAGGCAGCGGCTCACTCGGCGACGACCAGCTGATCGTGTCCGTGTACGCGCATGCGTAGTTGTAGTAGCAGCCCCCCGCCTGATCGAGATTCTCGATGCAGAGCTGCATCGACGGGATCGCCGTTCCCTGGCCAATGCGCCGCGCCACGAGCTGATCGAGAGAGGTGCCGACGTAGAGGTCGGAGCCCTGCGTCTGCTTGGGGTGCGATTGGGTAAGGAACACCGCGCTCGAGCGGAAATGGTCGCCGCCGACTTCCGGCGCCTCGAACGCTTCCGCCATGCGGACGTCGGTGTTGCTGACAATGGTCAGATAGTCGCGCCAGGGCGTGAGCGGCGACAGCGCGCCTTCCGAGATGAGCTCGAAGTTCTTGCCGACACCGGCCGGCGCCCAGAGGTTCTTCGTCGCACCCCACGCATTGGAGCCGGCCACGCCGTGCACCGACTCGATGCAGACCAGGCGCATCTTGTCGGTGGCCGCGGCGGCGCCAAGCGAGCGTTTGCCAAACGAGCGGAACGCCGGTTCCATGGCGTCGAGGTACGGCAACGCCACCATGGCTCCCATGCCACGCAGGAACGTACGGCGAGGGAGATTCTTCCCGCTGAAGATCTGCATTGTCGGCCTCTCTCCGCTGTGGTCTAGCGCTGCTATTTGTCTTGCTTGCTGTCCTGCGTATCGGCGACCGCGTCGGCGCGCTTGCTCAAGAACGCGTCGCTGTTCACGACGCCCATCACAAACGACGAGATACGGTATCCTTTGGTCTCGGCGGCGCGCGCGATGGCGCGTACCGTCGGCTGGTCGAAATCCTCGACGCGACGACCAATGGCGTACGCCATCAGGTTCTCCGTGAACGATCGCACCAGCGGAATCGGCCGCTTGAGGAGCGCCATTCGGAGATCATTCGGCGACCCCACCGCGGTGCCGTCGTACATCTGTCCGCGAGTGTCGAGCTCGATGCCGTTCTCGCGATAGCGCCACTTGCCCGTCACGTCGAAGTTGTCGAGCGACAGACCGATTGGGTCCATGTACTGGTGACAGGCTTTACACGTCGGATTGCGGCGATGGATCTCCATCCGCTCGCGCGTGGTGAGCGGCTTGCCGTCCTTCGCGTCCTGCGTCTCGTCCAGGGTCGGCACGCCCGGCGGCGGCGGCGGGGGCGGCATGCCGATCAAGACCTCCATGACCCACTTGCCGCGCAGCACCGGCGAGGTGCGATTACCCAGTGACGTCTGCACGAGGATGCTGCCATGTCCGAGCAGCCCGCGGCGCGTATCGTCGGGGTACTTCACCTTTTGGAATTCGTCGCCCGAGACATTCGGAATTCCATAGTGCTGCGCCAGTCGCTCGTTGACGAACGTGTAGTCGGCGGTGAACAGATCGAGGAAGCTGGCGTCGCGACGGACGATGTCGTTGAAGAAGAGCTCCGTCTCCCGGCGCATCGACTCGGCGAGTTGCAGATCGAAGTCGGGGAACATGAAGGCGTCCGGGTGGACCTTGTCGAGATCCTGAAGCCGCAGCCACTGCGACGCGAACCGTGTCGACAGAGCCTCTGAGCGCGGGTCGGCCAGCATGCGCTTCACTTCGCGATCGAGCACCTTCTTGTCGGAGAGCCTGTGCTGCTCGGCGAGCGTGAGCAGCCGCTCGTCGGGAATCGTTCCCCACAGGAAGAACGAAAGACGCGACGCGAGATCGATGTCGCTGATGCGGTAGTCCTGTCCCGGCTGCACGTTCGACGGCGTCGTCTCGAAGCGGAAGACGAAATACGGACTGGCGAGAATCGCCTGGAGCGCGGTGCGCACACCGTCCTCGAAGCCGCCTTCCTTGACGCCGCTGTCATAGAAGGACATGAGCGCCGTGCGGTCGTGCGCCGTGAGCGGCCGCCGATAGGCCTTTGTTCCAAGACGTGTGAGGATCTCCTCGGCGCACGCGCGCTGCTTTGCCGCCGCGCTCGGGTGACACGAGAAGATGAGCTTGCGGCTCGGCGTCTCCGAGATCCCGGTGATCTTTTGCGGTCCCGCGATGCCGACCTCGATCATGAACGGCGGCTCAGTGGTGCCGGCGCTGCCGGTTCCATTGGAGGCGCGCGACCAGTCGTGCGGTTTGATGAGATCCTCGTACGGTCCTTCGGCGCGACGAATGAACGCCGCCGACACGCGATGCTGGCCGGCGCGAACGAAGATCGGATCGGTGCGCATGTAGTCGGCACCCGACGGGGCGTCTGCCGACGTGAAGTTGCGCCCGATACCGCGCTCATAATGAAGGAGCACGGCCCGCTCGCCGTCGATCGAGACGTCGATGTCCTCGAGCTTGGTTCCGACCCCGCCGCCAACGTTCAGGCGGAACGTGTACATGCCGTCGGCCGGGAAGTCGTGATCAGCGACGATCCCACCGCGCGTTCCATATGGTGCGCCTTCGACGTGGTCCCACGGGTGCTGCGATGCGAACGGCGAGCTCGAATACGTTGTGAACGTGCCCGATGCCTTGGGATCGCCCACCGCCATGCGGCTGACGGCGGCGGCGGCATTCAGGTACGACTCGAGGAGCGTCGGCGACATCGCCTGCACATCGGCGATGTTGTCGAAGTTGGCGCTCTTCGTGTCGAGGGGCAGATAGTCGCCCGCGTTCACATCGATGGCGAGCAGGTCGCGAACGGCGTGCTCGTACTCCGGCCGATTCAGCCGTTGAAACGTTCGAGCGCCGGGATTCGGCCGCGATGCCTTGTCGATGACTTGCTCGAGGGTCTCGGTCAGGGCAACCAACGTGTCGCCGCCAGGCCGCTTCGAGCCGGGCGGCGGCATGATCTGCGCGCGCAGCTTTCGAATCATCTTCTCGGAAACGGCCAAGTTCTCGTACGCCGAATCGACGTCGTAACCCTTGAGGGAGAGATTCCCTTTCATGGTGACGGCGTTGTGGCAACTCAGGCAGGTGTGCTGGATGACGTTGCTGAGCTCACTCGTCGGGATGCCGCGCGCCCCGATCTTTCCGTACGAGGGGTGCGGACGCGGACCCACCGGCCGCTCCGGGACGCGGCCTCCAATGGCCGTGCCAACCGTGAACGTCAGTGCACTCGAGACGACCCCGATGGTCGCGAAAACGACTTTCATGGTTGGCAAACCCTCCCGGCCGGGTGCTTACCGCTGCATACGCGCCGTGGGCTGATACCGCTGGGCCCATGCGCTTTCACAGTTCGTGGCTGCCTTCTTCTGCGTTGTTGCCGCCGGCGTTCCAGACGACTGATCCGGCGCGTCGTTCCGCACTTTTCGTCCCATCGGGCTCGAAAGCGGCGGTCTACCCCTGCCCCTCGATTCGTGAATCGGGACAAAGGAATACTGGATTGCAGGAGTATGTCGCGCCGGTTCGTCCCAGGCAAGTCTCGGCTGGAGCGGATTCACCGGTCGCAGCCATCTGCGCCATCCGCCGCCGAGTAGGCCGAGTCGGTCCAAGGGTCCAGTCGCTGGTTCGCGTTGGTTCGCCTCCCAATTCGCAGCGACCGAGAAAAGAAGCGAACCCCGCTGGGCTCAGGCCCAGCGGGGTTCGTTCAACACTGTCGAGATAGATGCGAGATATGAGAAGGTTAGAAGCCAACCACACCGGAGATCATGAAGCCTTTGAACTGGCCGCCGCTGCGGATGTCGGTGAGCGGGAAGTCGTTGTACTTCTGGTTCACCCACTCCAGCTTCGCCAGCACGTTGGGCGTCACGAACCACCCACCACCC
>DASVYG010000279.1:0-47684 GCA_036392315.1 Gemmatimonadaceae bacterium | reverse complement strand
TCGCGGCACTCGGCCTGTACGGGGTCACGGCGTATTCGACCAGCCAGCGCACCAGCGAGTTCGGACTACGCGCGGCGCTCGGCGCCGAGCCGGGCGATGTGACGAGAATGGTTCTCGGTGAGGCGGTGCGCGTGGCAATTGTCGGAGTCGTCATCGGCGTACCGGCCGGGCTTGCGGCGACGCGGTTGATTCGAACGCAGCTCTTTGGCGTCGGAACGATCGATGTGCCGTCGCTCGGCATCGCGATCGTCGTGTTGGTGGCGACGGCCGCCGTCGCGAGCTATTTGCCGGCGAGACGAGCGGCGAAAGTCGGGCCGTTGGAAGCCCTGCGGTTGGAGTAGCGGACCATTCGCAGTCACGGCGAACTCAGAACGTGAGATAGACTTCCGCTGTTCCGCCGACGTTAGCGTGTCTTCGCGGAGCCACTCAGTTTCGCGGCGCCGTCAACGCCACAAAGTCCCGACGCGTTCGCAGCGTTGCAAGCGCCGGTTCGAGATGAATCCACAATGGCCACGCCCCTGCGTTGAGCGCATCGCGCGTGAACCCGACCGCGTCGGCGCTCCGACCGGCGAGCGCGGCCACACGTGCACGGTAGACGCTCGCGGACCAGCCAACGCGTGCAACCGGCTGCGCGGCCAGCCAGCCGTCCAATGAATCCGCCAGTGCCGTATCGCCACTCTCCACTGCAAGGCCCGCGAGCTCTCCACGGAAATCAACATTGCTCGAATCATCGGCCAGCAGCTGTCGCACGATGCGCTCGGCCTCCGGGTACTCACCCAACATCTCGAGCGACCACGAGGCGACCAGGCGTTCCTCCATCGTTGAGCGTTCCTCGATGGGCCGACTCCGATACCACATGACGGCGCGCATCGCCGCCTGGCGCGATGCCGCGGTATCGCCGTGGACCAGTAGCTCGCGCGAGACCCAATTGGCGACCCAGCCCGCTGTAACAGTGTATTGCGGTCGGCCCTCGGTGCTCGGGGCGAGGCCGTTGTACATCGCCGGTTCCGGGGGAAGGGCGAGCGAGCTGTCGAGGAGAGCGAGAACCTCCGCCGGGCGCGACAGGGCAGCGAGCGCGCACGACCGCATCCACGCTCGCGCCAGTGGAGCGGCAGCCGGCACGCGATCGGCAAGCGCGAGCTCCTCGCGATAGCGGCCGAGTCGGTGGAGCGCCTCGGCGAGCTCGCCCCAATAATCCATGTGTGTGGTATCCGTGCTCCACGCGAGGTCGACGGCGGGATCGATGGGCTCGAGCAACCTCACCGTCTCCGCGGGACGATTGGCCCAGAGCGCCGCGGCGGCGACCGTGATCTTGTCGCTCGAGGTGTTCGACTCCAGGTCCGCGCGCTCGAGCGCGAGTTGCAGCATCTCGTCGTTGCGACCGTGACACCGCGCGCTCTCGATTCGCAATGACAGCTGGCCCACTCGGTCGACGCTCTGCTTCCGACTGTCGAGCACACGAGCGATCGAATCGACGAGGGGACAATCGCTATAGTTCGCCGCCGCCGCCGAAGCGGCGATAGAGGCGGCGACAAATCCCGTGTCTCGCCGCGCCGCCTGCAGGAACAGCGATTCGGCGCGCGCTCCGTTGCCGTGCCAGTACGCGTCATAGCCCTCCACGTACAGTTGGTATGCATCGAACAGCGGAATCTCCTCGGATCCGACGAGGCCCTGGGTCGCGTGCGCGTCCACCGACGACGCGAGCGCCGTCATCACCCGGGATCGCAATTCATTCAATGCGGCGACGGGCGTGCGGACGCTGGAGAGAATGGGCCCCACGACGCGCACGATGCGACCCGTGCGCGCCTCCGTGATGCCGGCCTGAAAGATCAGCGTGTCGTTGGCGGCATAGTACGAGCCCGAAACCACCATGGCCGCGCCAACGCGGCGTGCGAGCGCGATCAGGTTGCCCGTGGTGTCGGTGTTCGCACGGCGCAGCGTGAGCGCCGCCCGCGGGTCGACGACGTCCACGAGACGCGTGCGCATGATACCGGAAGCGAGCCAGTCCTGCGTCATTCGGCCGAGGGACTGGAGTTGCGCGTTTCCGGTCCGATTGTCGAACACAGTAACGAGCACGCGTGTTCGTTGCGCGGGCGTCGTTGGATGCCGCGCACTCGCAGCGTGCGCCCCCAGCGCCGCGAGCACTCCGGCGGCTCCAAGCGCAGACGCCAACAGTGAAGCGCGCTTCCAGCGGGCGGCGCGGCGTGCGGCTGGAACGGGGACGCCGGCGTCGGCGGGTCGGACGGCGGGCGAATCCTCCGCTCGAGGCGCGTGAGTCCGTGGCGAATCGAGATCGGTCGGCTGCGGAACGGGTTCGACGCGCGCGGACGGCGTCTCGCCGCCGCTGCGAATCCGCGCCGCCAACGCATTGGTCTCCGCGCTTGGCGCCGCATCGAACTCCGTGGCCAGCCGACGGGCACACGTCTCGTAAAGACGCAGTGCTCCGGCGGTTTCGCCGCCGGCATGAAGGAGTGACATGGCTCGCCGGAGCCAGCCCTCGTCGTCGGGGGCAATCGCGCAAGCGCGCCGCGCCCAGTATGTGGCGGCAGTAAGATTGCCCGAACTCTCTTCGCGCTCAACGAGTCCGCGCAGCGCGCGCATCACCAACGCACTGACCTCGCGGCGCTCATGCGATAACCACTCCTCGAACGCTTCGCCGGAGTTTGCGAAATGAATGCCGGCGAGCAATTCGCCCCCATACCATTCAATCGCCTCGTCGTACCGGCCCGCACGGACGGCGTCGCTGAGCTTGTTGACGTCGCACGTCAGCGCCGAGCCGTCGATCGACACCGCGTCGTCGCCGCGCGCAACGATCACGCCATCCCCGAGCGCGACCCGCAGATGGTAGAGGGTATTCCGGAGTGCGCGCCGTGCGGCGAACTGGTCCAAGTGGGGCCAGAACATCGCGGCGAGACTGTCGCGCCGGTGATAGCCCTCGCCGCCGGCGATGGCCAGATACGCCAGGAGGGCGAACCGCTTGGGTTGCGCCGCCAACGAGGGGAGCTCCCGCCCGTCCGGGCCGCGGACGGCATGAAGCCCGAGAAGAGTGAGCTCGAACATCAGCGCGCGAATGTACGATCCGTGCCGTGGCGTGGCAAACGACACCAGGCCAACGGTGGAGAGACGCGATTGGAGTTACGTTCTCGCCTCACCCGGTGGTCGACCCTGGCCCAGAGTACGATGAGAGCGTCCCTTCGCTGCACGTTGTACGGAACCCTTCTTCTCCCTCTCTCCCTTCCGGTCCGCTTCCCGGCGATCCGACACGCGCCCGCGCGATACGCGAGCGGCCAAGTACGGAGGTATTTCATCGCCGCGGACGAAGTCCCGTGGGATTACGTGCCGGGCGCGCGAGACGAGATTACGGGCGTGCCCTATGCCGACACGGCGTTCTTCACCAAGGGAAAGCCGAGGCCGGTCAGCACCGTGTACAGGAAGGTGCTGTACCGGGAGTATACGGATAGCACGTTCAGAACGCTCAAGCCGCGCCCGGCGGCCTGGCAGCACCTCGGATTCTTGGGGCCGCTGATTCGCGCTGTGGTCGGCGACACCATTCGCGTCGTGTTCAGGAACAACGGCAACCGACCGTACAGCATGCATCCTCACGGAGTCCTCTATGACAAGAGCTCTGAAGGGGTGCCCTACAATGACGGCACGGCCGGGAGCGACAAGGCGGATGATGCGGTGCCGCCAGGCGGGACGCACGTCTACGTGTGGCCCGTGCCCGACCGCGCAGGGCCGGGCCCAATGGACGGCAGCTCCGTGATGTGGATGTACCACTCACATGTCGATGAAGTCCGCGACATCAACACCGGCCTGTTCGGTCCGATGATCATCACGGCGCGCGGCAAGGCGCGGCCGGACGGCTCGCCCAATGACGTGGACCGCGAGATCATCGCGTCATTCATGCAGGTGGAAGAACAGGACAGTTGGCTGGCGAAGAAGAACCTGGGGTCCCTCCTCGATTCACTGCCGAGGCTCGGTCCGAAGCCAAATCCTTCCTTGCGGCAAGATGGGTATCCGTGGTTCGTCAAGTTCACAATCAACGGTTTCGTGCACGGAAGTATGCCGCTCTCGGCGCTCACGATGCAGAAGGGTGAGCACGTGCGCTGGTATCTGATGTCGTCGACCAATGATTTCGACTTTCACGCGCCCCACTGGCACGGCAACACCGTCACGCTCAACGGAATGCGCACCGATGTGGCTCAGTTGTCGATGATGCAGATGTCGACTGCGGACATGGTACCGGACAACATCGGCACGTGGCTCTTTCACTGCCACGTTTCGTTTCACAACGAAGAGGGCATGGCGGTGCGGTATCGGGTTACGCGTTGAGTGACGTCGTTGCGCGACGTGCCTCTGCGCTGGCGTGCCTCGCTTTCGCTCTGATCTCGAGATCAGCCATAGCGCACCGCGCGGCCAGCGGTGAGCTGCCGGTTGTCCGACCAAACGCCAATACGGACCGTGCCGGCGTGCTGCGCGAGGGTGTGTTGACCGTTGCGCTCGAGGCGAACGAAAGGGCGTGGGTTCTCGGGGTCAATGTCGCGGATCGCCGAGGGGTGCACGCAGTCGTCCTGCCGACTCCCGCACGACATCTCCGGGTCATCGCGATTAGCGACAGCATTCCGAAGACCGCGGTCACGGCGGGCAGAGGACTCGCCACTGATCTGGCTGTTCCTGTCGACCAACGTGGATGCATCTCGCAGCGGAGCTCGTGGGCCAGACCTCACCGGACGAAGACAAGGTCTGCCGGGTGCTTGGATGAAACTCGTGAATTTTGAGTACGCCTCCACCCGGTCTTGCTTGGCGGAATTCACGGTGACGTGCTTGCCGCGGTATAGGTGTACGGGAACGGCGAGGGCGCGAGGATGTTTCCTTTCTTCAGCGTGAACAGCGTGACGAAGATGGACTCGCCTTTCGCGGGGATGCACCCGGTAGGAGCTGCGGCAGCGCAGGCCGGGCCGAGCGTCAGCGTATTGACACCAGCGCCGGGACCACCGGCGAATGCGAAGAAGATGTCGTGCGCGCCAGGTATGCTCTCGATGGTCAGGAAGTAATCGGCGTTCGCGTTGCACCATCGGAACGTCACCGCCCCCGCCGGCAGCGTGGCCCCGTTCGCCGGGCTGATCATCCGCGCCACCGCGTTTCCGGTCGTCGGGTCGGCGGGGCAGGTCTGCGCCGCGAACGTCACGCCGACCGTCCTGTTGCGGCTCATCGTCACGTGATTGACGAGCAGAACGCTGGCGTCGTCGTCGGTTCCCGACCACTGCTGAATGGTCGACTGCGCGTCCGGCGCGGCCGTGAGTGTGACGACAGTGCCGGGCGAGTATGTTGGGCCTGCCGGGCTCGCCGTCAGCGTTCCATTCGGGCCAGCCGCGAGCGTGAGCGAAAAGTTCGCGGCAGGTTGCGTGGTGCCGCCGCCGCAATCGAGCGCCATCATGAAAGCGAACAAGGGTACAACTCGCTTGCGCATGAGAATCACCCCGCTCGACGAATGGTTCGGTCGAGCGGAAGGTTCCATGACCGATCAGCCTTGCACGCATCGAACGCTCGGAGCACTTCTTCAAGCAAGCGGAGGAGCGCGCGCACGGCTGCTGAACGAGCGTCGTTCGCGTCGGCTATCTGGTTTCGCCGGGGTGATAGCCGCGCGGCGTATTGCTCGGGTTGGAACTACTACGGTCAACTCGGCGACAACTCGACCGCCGAGCACCACAGCCGGTTGCCGTCTATGGAAACCGCGCGTTCGGGTGGATCACTGGGGGCGGCGATTACACATGTGGACTGAGCGCGGGTGCGGCGTACTGCTGGGGGAGAAACCAATACGGGCAGCTGGGGACCGACGACGCGAGCGATCGGCTGGTGCCGGCCGTGGTCACTCGACTGTTCTTCAAGATCCAGTGAGCTGGGTTGAGGGCGGGATTACTTCCACTGATTGACGACGACCTTGGCGAGCGTGGCTTGGTATCCTTGCGTCATCGCCAGAGTGAGATCCAACTTGCCATCGGCGACGGCGAACACACCGCTGCTGCAGGTTTGCGTGATGGTGTAAAAGACAGCCATCGGGCACGTGGCGAGAACCGTGCTCGTGCCGCGTGTGATCGTGAACGTCGTTGGCTGGTTGGCAGTCGTGAACACGAACTGCGCGGAGTAATTCCCATTGGGAAGCGTCACTGGCGAAAAGAGATACGCGGTGCTCCTCTGGTTCATGACGAACAACACCTTCCCATCCAACCGCGCGTCTGCCCCGAAGTTGACTCCGATGAGGTTGAGATCGATCGGAGCGCTGCCCAGCGTGCCGAACGCCGCGTAGGCCGTGAACGACGTCGTCGCGGTTGGCGGAACATACGGCGAGAGCTGAGGCGTACTTGTCGACAATGTCTGAGCGGCTGCGACGCGGCCGGTGACGACGTGGCCGGCGACGACGAGCGCGACGATCGGCAGAAACATTGTATGGCGTAGCATGGTTCACCTCTCGCGGTTGTGTGTGAGGGGATTCATCGTCCGACGCCGATGTAGTAGCCGAGCATGAGCGAGACCGACTGGTTTTTGAGGTCGGCGCCGGTCGTTCCCGCGGTGGACGTCGTCAGGCGTGTGAGGCCGCGTACGACCCGGGCGTCGAGATTCAGCCCGCCAAGTCCGAACGCGTTGAAGTCGAGACCAGCGCCCGCCACGATTCCACGATCCGCCTTCTGCATCGCTGTCTTGACCGAGCCGAAGGTCTGATTGCAGTTGCTCGTATTCGTCGTCGCCCCGCTGCCGGTGACCGAGATCGAGCAGTCGATGTTCCAAGCGTATGCAGGCCCGCCGGCCACGTAGCCGTGCAACAGACGCGCGAGCGGAAACGAGGCTTTCACGAGGACCGGCACCTCGATGTAGTCGAGACCGAAGTCCAGGGTCGTCGGCGCGGCCGCGGATCCAGCCGCGAGCGCGCCCGGATCGAATTGCCTGGCACCCTTTTGCGAGTAGTAGACCTCGGGCACGATCGAGACGGGACCGAGGTGGATGAGCGAGATCGATGCTCCGACGTTCAGCCCCGTAGCGGACTCGGAATTGCCCGCGCTGCTACCGACGAACTTGGAGAGGTTCATTCCTCCGCGCAGCCCGAATTGGGCGACGGCCGGCGTGCTCGACGCGCTGAAGAAGAGTGTCGTCAGTGCGGCGAGATGTGCGCGCCTACGGGTGGTTGTGAGATATCTCATCGTGCCTCCATGTCGGATCGCTTGTCGGTGCAATACGGGTGTGCTCATTCGAAGAGCATGAGGGTGTTCCTACGCAACGTGCGGGGCCGTGGCAGGAGGCCGCGGCTGCAGCGCCGAACGGCTGCAACCACGGCAAGCCCCGATTTACGGAACGCTGATCAACGTCGCCACAACGGTGGATCCTGCGGTCGTACCATTGCCAACCGCCCCCTTAGAGTTGCGGTGAGTGCTTGGGACATGTGTCGCTCCGAAGGGGTGGGGCCAGATGACTGGAACGCCGTCGTCATGCGTGGTGACATGGGCAACTCCATGATGAATGATCCGAGACCATGTGGACGGGGTTGGGCGCGTCAGTCCGTGGCGCCGACGCCGCACGGTCAATTCGCCTTCAGTCGCAGCACGTGGCCGCGCGCGATCCCGTCGCCGCTCGCGATCTTTGCCGTGCTGAACTTCTCGAGCACGCTCTCGATCACGATCGTGCCGACGCGTCGCTCCGGCGCGCCGAGCGTTTGTCCCGTCGACGGATCGACGAGCGGCGGCTGCGCTTCGTAGACCTCGAGCTCGAGACCAGGCCGCATGCCGTCGGCAGCCGCGGCATTCACGTAGACCACACCACTTCGCACGTCGATGACTCGACCGCTCCAGCGAAGCTTCGGCATACCGATGAGCAGCGAGACGACGGCATTCTGGATTGCCGCTCGAGACGCCTGGCCGAGCGGTGTGCTCATCTGCGCGTCGGCGCTGTACGACTTTTCGGCCTTCGTGAGATCTGCGGCGACGCCGGTTTGATCCGCCTTGCCGTTCCCTTTCGCCGAGTAGATGACTTCGCCCGTCGTCGCGTCGATCAGGCGAAGGTCGAGCGTCACCTCGGCGCTCACACGCTCGCCGGCTACCGATAGACCGGGCAGGACGTTCGTCAACGATCCGCCGAGGCTAGACTTGTTGAATGTGAATCCGGTGATGTCGCCGGTGATGAGCGCTTGCGCGCCGAGCAGGCCACCCTGTTGCGCGCCGGACTCCTTCGTCGCCTTGCCGGCGGCGGTCAGCGCTTGCTCGGCGTCGATCTGCGACATCGCGGCGCGCTCGAGCACCGTGACGCGGCCGGTTTTGATGAGGACGGAGGTGAGCATCTCGGTGAGCCCGCGAGCGAATTCGGCGGGCGCGGGGAGAGCGATGGTCACCGTCGTCTTCGAGCCGGTCGCGCCCATCGGTCCTTGAGGCGGGCCGGCCGGCATCGTCGTCGATTGCATCTTGAGCGCGGAGCCGGAAAGATCCGCCACAGCGACGCGGAGCTTCTGGGTCGGTGGGCTGCTCGACTGAGCCCACACGACAAAGGGCGTGAGGGCCAGAAGTGCCTGACGGCACGGGCGGAGCAGGGCGGGGAGCTGGGATCGTACTCGCATGAGCGATCTCATATGGTGGTTGCAGAGGGAGTCAGCGAAGCTCGAACGAGAAGGGAGTAGGATTGGCGAAGTCGCCGACGCCGCCCGCTCCGAAGAGCGCCACGACCTTCCAGGAGTGATGTCCTTCGGGGAGCGTGACGTCGAATTGCACGCGCTCGGCATCCCAGCTCGTCGCGGTCTGCGCGGTGACGCGATAGTCATTCGTCTGCATCGTCCACGAGGGCGGCTTGGTCCAGCGGCCGGTGAGCGCGTACTCTCGGGCGCCGGTGACTTGATCCCACTCGAAGCGCACGCGCGGCGGGACACCGGGCCTCCGCTGCGCCAGGAGCTCGACCGCGCGAAGGTGATGGGGATTTCGAACGACCGGTTGCTGCGGAGGCACGAGCACTGATGCCGCGAGCACTAGCGCGACGGCCAGGCGATTCATGGCAGAGCTCTCTCGGCGAAATTGTTCCCCGGTACGGGGTCCGGCGTGTCGCTGAACACGAAGGCCGCGAATTGAAGGCGCGCATCCGGCACGGTCGTTCCACTCGTCGTCACCGTGAGCTCGCGGAGTGCCCGCACTGGCATGTCGCCGAGCGCGCAGCTGACGCGCGCGCTCAGTGACACGACCGGACTCTGGCTCGCTCGGCAAAGCTCCGAGACGCGGAGCACGCCAACGCCAACGGGGAGCAGAATCTCGAGGCGGACGTCGCGCGCAGCCTCGTTGCCCGTCGCCACCACGACGCGTGCCGTGACCGGACCGCCGCGTTTGAGCGCGGTCACCTCGAGCGTCTGCACGCTCACGTCTGCCTGCCACACGCGTGGCGAATCGAGCGGCTGCTGCGCGCCGGTCATCGCTAATGTCGCGCACAGCGTCGCGACGACTGACACTGATCGCCGCGCGGTCCAGCAGAGTGTCACGGTTTCGCTCCTCCAACACGCACGATCTCGACACGCGCCTCGCCAATCTTCGGGGCCTTGGCCGCCGACATGTGCGCACCGACCGTTCGCCCGCCGGGCGTGTGCGCGCCGATCGCGTCGTCGGCGACGACGAGTCGTTCCGGCGCGATGCCGGCGAGCTGGAGGTGCGCCGCAAGCTTTGCCATGCGCCGGCGCGCGGTCTCGACATCGGGCGGCGATTTCCCGTCCGACTCCGCCGGCACGATCAACGCGAACTGTCCGTCGACCGACTGGAGCGCGTCGCCAAGCATGGCGATCGTCTGCTCGAACCCTTCCGCCATCTCGTCGCTGCCGTCGACGAAGCGAATGCCCTTTACTTGGAGTCGTCCTTGGCGAAGGTCCTTGATCATGCCGTCTTTCGATTCGCCCCGAGAGAACCGGCCGGCGAGCGACTTGACCGCACCGGTCGCCGAAGGTGCCGCGGCGACGGCGCCGCTCACCAGCATGCCCTGTGGCGTCGCCGCGAGCACGCCAGTCACCGCCGATTTCATCGCGTCCTTCTGCGCAGCGGCCGCTTGTTCCGGTGTGGGAGCGGCTTGCGCGGAGGCCGCGTTTTGCGCCGACTGTAGGTACGTCTGCGCTTGTGCCGGCGTCACGCACAGAAACTGCGCAGTGGGCGTCGTGCTGGCGGGAGGGGAAGTCGGTGCCACCGGAACGGAATCGCCCTTCTTGAGCAGCTTGTTCTTCGCCGCGTTCGCGAGGAAGCTCGTTGGCGATGGGATCGATGGGATCGATGGCATTCCGGCGGCGGCGCTCGCGACCGGAGACGCCGTGGCCGGGTTGGCGAGCGAGGCAGGGATGAGCACCATGCCGCTTGCACACTGCGGAACGTCTGGTGCCGTCGCGGTCTTCTTGGTCGTGTCGATGCTCTTCGCTGACCGAGTGGCTCCGGGTCCCGTGGATTTGGCCGGCGTCTGCGCCGGAGCAGTGACCATGAACGCGGAAACAAGAAACGCGATGACGCCGACACCGACGGTTCGTGCGGACATGTTTACTCCCACCGATTTGAGCGTTGATCGCCGGTTTCGTCGCGCGCATGTTGCGAGTCCGAGTGCCGGCGGCTAGAATCGGAACGCAAAATTGATCGCGCGCGTCAGCCTGGTATCACGCGGCCTGTCATCTCAGCGTCATCGAGACCAAGGTGTTGCGGCTCAGAACCTTAGGCGGATTGTGGATCGAGAAATCCGGAGCCGTTTCCGACGCTGGACCACGGCCGCGGCCCCTCGCACTCCTGGCGATTCTCGCCGCTGCGGGCGCGAAGGGGGCGAGTCGCGATCGTGTCCTCGGCGTTCTCTGGCCGGAATCCGACCCCGAGCGAGCGCGCCACGCACTTTCACAGACGCTCTATAGTCTGCGGCGCGATCTTGGCGCCGAGGTCGTACTCTCGACGCCCGATCTGCGACTCGACACGCAGCAGATCACGAGTGATCTCGCCGAGTTTCGAGCCGCCGTGGCGGCGAAGAATTGGACCGAGGCCGCGGCGCTCTATGTCGGGCCGTTCCTGGACGGCTTCTATCTCGCCGACGCTCCGGAGTTCGAGCGATGGACGGAAACCGAGCGCGCGGCACTCGACTCCGATGGACTTCGTGCGATCGAATTCTTGGCAAAGGAGTGTGCCACGCAGGGGCGTCGAGAAGAGGCGGCCGAGTACTGGCGACGCCTGACACGACTCGATCCGGTCAACTCACGCGTCGCCACTTCTTATATGGAAGCGCTGATGGCGCTCGGCGACCGCACGGCGGCGCTCGCGCACGGCAAGGCGTACACTGATCTACTCCGCCGGGAGTTCGACGCCGAGCCGGATCGAAGCGTTCAGCGACTCATGGTGCGGCTGCGCGAAGTCGAGAGCGCGAGCGGACCGCACGCGGTACCACCTGCGGCTCAGGCCTCGGCGGTGGAAACGGCGACGACGTCCGTCGTGACAAGCATCGCGCCGGTTCTCATGAGCAAAAGCCCACAACCGGAGGTTCGACCACCGCACCGGACGCCGCTTGTCCGCGGACACAACGTACTGCTCGCTGCCGGTGTCGTGGGGCTGTCGATTTTCGTTGCGATGGGCCTTCGGTCGGCGACCGCGGCGCACGCGCCGGCGCGTCCCGTGCTAGCAGTCGGGAGGATTCGAGATCTCGGCGCGCCCGATTCGGCGGCGCTCGGCGCGGTCCTCAGCGAGATGCTCGCCACGAGTCTTGGACGGCTGAACGATCTGCAGGTGATCGCCAACTCACGGATGCTCGAGCTCACGCCGCGCGAGGCAGACACGTCGCGCAGCGCACTCACCGACGCTGCCCGTCGTGCCGGCGCGACGGAGGTGATCGAGGGCGAGCTCATTCCGTTGCCCGATCGTCAGCTTCGGCTCGAGATCCGGCGCGTGGACATCGCGCGTGGTCTCGTGCGCGGCGGCTATCGCGTGTCGGGCGGTGATCGCATCGCGTTGTTCGACAGCGTGACGGCGCTCATCGCGGCCGATTTCCGCGTCGGCGCGCCGACCGCGTCGCTCGCCGACGTGACCACCCACTCTCCGATCGCCTACCGGTTCTACGAGGAAGGGCTCCGCGCGTTCTATCAATTCGACGTGTATGCCGCGAGCAGGCTTTTTCGCTCGGCGATTCGCGAGGACTCGACGTTCGCGATGGCGACGTACTACGCCTGGCGCGCGGCCGTCGCGACCGGCGACAGCAGTCAGAATTGGCTCGGAGAGCGCGCGGCGCAGCTGGCATCTCATGCGTCGGACCGCGATAGGCTCCTGATTCTGACACATGTTGGATTTGGACGCAGTGACCCGCGCGCCGTGTTCGCCGGGGAGTCGCTGGCGACGTATCACACGCACGACCCCGACGCACTGACGCGTGCGGCCCAGGTGATCAACGATCTGCCGCGCGCAGTGGCGTTGCTGAATCGAGCCATCGCGCTCGACTCGGCGGTCGGGACGCGAACGTCGGAACTCTGTCGGTTATGCGATGCGCTGGACTTGTTGACGACCCGATACGAATGGGCGGATTCGGGCGCGGCCGTCGAGCGCACGTTGAACCGGTGGACCGCCCTGCGTCCAGACGATCCAAGGCCGTGGGCCCTTCGCGGCGACTGGATCATCGGGTTCGGCCGTCGCGCCGAAGCGATGACCGCCTGGCGTCGCTATGAGATGCTGGGAGGCAACGAACGCGATATCGATCTGGCAAGCCTCGTTCGAAATCTTCGATTCGATGACTTCTCGGCGGTCGACGCCACGTGCAATGAGCATCTAGCGGACGCCGACAGCGCGGACTACGAGCAGTATCGGTGGTACTGCATCATCGGCCTTCGCATGGAGGGGCGGTATCGAGAGGCGGTGGCGTTGAATCGCGACGGCCGGCTGCCCGGTTCCGATCGCGCGCGCCACGTCCTGAAGCCGGATCAGATCTTGTCTGCCGTGCTCGACATGGAGACCGGGCGCGAGCTCAATGCCGCCGACGAGTACCTTGCGATGTATTTGCCGCGTGCAACCGATCCTCACGCGCCCGAAGGCGTGCGGGCGCGCACCGCCGGTTGGGTGCTCACGCTCTCTGCGACGGCAGCCGCCGCTGGCGGCGACACGCTTCGTGCGCGTCGGCTGGTCGATCGCATCGACAGCGTCGGGAGCCGGAGTCTATTTCCTCGCGATCCGGTCTTGCATCATTTCGTGGAAGGCGTGCTGCTCGCACGCGCGCAAAATCACGAGGCAGCCGTGCGTGAATTCCGCATGGCATTGATCTCGCCGACGTTCGGGTACACGCGGATCAATTACGAGTTGGGGCAAAGCCTGTTGGCGCTCAACCGGCCTCGCGAGGCGATTTCGCTCGTGCAGGGCGCGCTGCACGGCGGGATAGAAGGGTCGTGCCTCTACGTCACTCGCACCGAACTGCACGAGCTCCTGGCCAAGCTGTTCGTCGCCGCCAATGAGCCGGACAGCGCTGCGGCGCACTATGCGGTCGTGACCCGCGCCTGGTCACACGCGGACCCGGCATTCAAGCCGCGCTACGACGCGGCGCAACAGTGGCTCGCGCGCGCAAGCGCGCATCGAGAGACCGCGGCGCAATAAGGATTCGGGAAACCGAATCCAAAGCCTTGACCCACAAGGCGTTTCTCCATGATGACGTGGAGATGATGCCGCGTCTGATCATGGGATGACTGTGCCGGGCTAGGTTGCGCGCCGAATCGAGCGCCCGATCCGAGCATGTCGCCCGGCACGATCTCGCTCCACACCCTGATTGGGAGACCCCATGACAGCCAGACGCCGCACCTTCCGTTGCCGCGCCGCAATGACGCGCGTCGCAACCATCCTGATCGTCGCCGGGGCGCCGATAACGGCAGACGCTCAAACATCGAATAGGCAGGCACTCATGATTGGCGGTACGTGGAGTGGCTGGATCGATTCAGCCCGAGTGGCGCAATCGACGCTATCGACAGGCGCGATCAGCACGCAAGTGAGCATTCAAACCAGCTATCTCGCTGCCCCACTGTTGAACTTGATCGCCGCATCCGTTGCCGGGAAATTGCCGTCGACGAGCCTAGTGCTGTCGACCTTCAGTTCCACCGGGAGCCCGGTGAGTCTCGTGAAGGTCGGTTACCCTCGGATCCAAGAGGTCGATCTCCCGGCTGCCGACACTCGGAACACCGCTCCCATTCTCGTCGGCGTGAAGTTCGTACCGGCGACTGCCGAGTTGGGAACACCGGGGTCTTATCCAGGCCCGAATCCGATCGGGCAGGCGCTGCACAGCAACTACTTTCATCTCCAGTTCGATAGCCTCGATGCCACGACCGCAATATCGATCGCGCCGATGAGCCTCGTCTTGACCGACGTCCTCAAGGGCATCCTGCCGTACCTCGTGTTGACCACGGCCGTGACAACCTCCACGTCCCCGGTTTCCTCGCAGCTCTGGGCAACCGGCGTTCAAAAGTGGCTCCAATCCCAGACAACCAAGTCCGGCACGCTGACGTTCTTGGCATCGGATTTCAAAACGCCTCTCCTCGTCGTACGGTTCGCAGGCGTTCGTGTCAAATCGATAGTCAACACCACGACCAACCCGGTCGTCACGTTCACGATGACCGGCATCGGTATCCAGGGCGCCGCCATGTACTAGCGACCGGTAGCGAGAGATGTGTTATGAGAAAGCGCGGTCCAAGATCAGCAGCGCCCCGAGCAACACGTTCGTTCCGTTGATCACGTCGCGATCCTCCGTCAATTCCGCCGGAGAATGGCTGATCCCGTTCACGCTCGGCACGAAGATCATTCCCGCCGGAGCGATCGTGGCCATGTTCTGCGCATCGTGCCCGGCACCGCTCGGCATGGCGTGACACCGAAGGCGGAGTTCCGCCGCCGCGCTGGCGACGGCGCGCTGAACGTCCGGATGCATTGGCGACGGGTTGTTTGTGAGCGTCGGGGTCGCGGTGAATGCCGTTCCTGTCTCTTCAGCGATGCGGCGGCCGCTCGCGTCGATGTCGCCGAACAACGTGTCGATCGTTCTCAGGTCGAGATCACGCAGCTCCAGCGTCAACACAACGCGACCGGGGATCACGTTCGCGCCGCCGGGAAACACCGCGAGGCGACCGACTGTTCCCACGTGTCGTCCTGGACGCGCAGTGACGGCGGCGTGTACGGTATCCACGAATCGAGCCGCGGCGAGAAGGGCGTCATGTCGGTCGGCCATCGGCGTGGTACCAGCATGTGACGCGACGCCGTCGAACGTCACCTCCCAATAGCGGATCCCGACCAAACCTTCGACAACGCCAATATCGGCACCCGTTCGCTCCAGCACGCGTCCTTGCTCGATGTGCAATTCCAAATAGCCCGCGACGCTCCCTGGCTCTCGCCGGGCAGCGTCGAGGTGCTCGGGGTCGCCGCCCAACCGGTCGATCCCATTAGAGATCGTGTAACCGCTCGCCGCAACCAGGCGAAGTGCATCGGCGGCAAACCGGCCCGACACGATCTTGCTTCCAATCAGGCCGCCTTCCTCATTCTGGAAATCCACGACCTCGAGCGAATGCCGGAGCATGAGATTCTGCTCATGTACGACACGCGCAACTTCTATGGCAGCGAGCACGCCGAGTGCGCCGTCGTATCGCCCGCCGTCGGGCACGGTGTCGGTGTGCGATCCGATCACCAGCGGCGGCAGATCGGGTCGACTCCCGCGGCGCGCGCCGAAGGAATTGCCGGCGGCATCGACGCGGACCTCGAGTCCGGCCGCGCGCATCATATCGCGAACCGCCGCACGCGCAGCGAGATCCGCATCGCTGTACGCGGGCCGTGACACACCACCAGTCGCCGTCGCACCCATGCGTGCAAGCGCCGCGATCTCTGCAAGCAACCGATCGCCGCGCACACCGGCCGCCAAACGCGCCGTGTCCGTCATCCGGCTAGCGCCGCCTCGGTGACGTCGCGCGGGCGCGCCACCAGTCCGACAATCGTGAGGACGAGCAGGTTCACGGCAAGAGCGACAAAGCCGACATTCAGGTCCTTGAGGAATTGCGGCGCCGACGGCACGAGCGTAGCGATGGACGCGCCCGAGATCGACATCAACGCCACTGTCAATTCACCGGCCGCGATGCCAGCGAACGCCGCGACGGCACTGATCTTTGGGCGGGGACCCAGGCTGAGCACGAGCGCCGGGAATAATTGCGTCACGAAGTTGTATCCCATCAACAGCAGTGCGACGATGGCTTGACCCCCGCGGAGCGCCATGAAGGCGGCGATGACCGCGATGACGGGTACGAGTCCGCGAGCGACGAGCGCAACGACGCGATCGGTTGTTCCGGGCACCAGGACGCGAAACACACTTTGCGCGATGATGGTCGTCGCGGTTATGAGAATGATCGAGCCGGGGACAAGTGCTGTCAGTAACCCAGCCGCGCCAATCACCCCGACTTGCCACGGCGTGAAGGCGTGCTTGGACGCGCGCAAAAGGGATAGATCGGCGTCCGTGCCCTGTAACCCGGGAACGATGAGAATGGCGGCAAACCCGGCGAAGAATACGAAGAGGATCACGAGTTGGTAGAGCGGCAACATGACGGCATTCTTGCGGAACACGTCTTCGTTGCGAGCGGTGTACACACTGGCGAAATACTGCGGCCACATGTAGAAACCCAGCGCTGTGAGCAGCACGGTCGAAATCACCCAGACCGGACTCTGGCCCGACGTGGGCAGCGTGAGGAATCCGGGCCTCGCGCGCTCGACGGCGTGAAACATGGCGCCGTATCCGCCGAAATAGTGCAGCGGGAGATAGACGCCAATCGCGACAACGACGCCGAGGATCATCACGTCCTTCAACGCCGCGGTCCACGCCGAGCCGCGCAGACCAGACACGACGACGTACACCATGAGCGTCGCTGTCCCCGCCCAGATGGCCCACGCGGGGGTGATCGACCCGTACGACGTCTCGGACACGATGATGCCGAGCCCTTTGAGTTGGAGCACGAGATATGGTACGAGCGCCGCAACGCCAACGAGCGAGACGAGAACGCCGAGCGCGCGGCTGTCGTATTTCGCGACGAAGAAATCCGCTTGCGAGACGAGCCGCCGTGGTTGCGCGTAGCGCCAAATGAGAGGCAGCAGGAAATACGAAAGGCTGTAAGCGATCGCACCATAGCAAAGGATGTAAAAGGCCGGTGCGCCCTTTCCGTACGCCCATCCACTGCCGCCAAGAAACGTGAACGTCGTGTAGATCTCGCCGGCCATGAGGAGGAAAACGAACACCGCGCCGAATCCGCGGCCGCCGAGACTCCATTCTTCGAGATTCATGTCGTGGCCGCGACGCGCCAACAATCCGAGGCCGAGCGCGATCACGAAGAATATGCCGAGGACGAGGAGCGCTGCGCTCATGATCGCGACCGATCAAGCGCCCAGATGACTCCCATGATCAGCGAGGTGGCGACCACCCATGCGACGATCCAGAACAGAAGAAAGGGTAGCCCGAAGACATACCGTTCGACTCGGTTGGCGAACGGTATGCCCGCGAGCAGCCCGATCGTTGGAACGACTGCAGCCGCGTGGTACGCGCGAAACCCGACTCGTTTCGGGTCGTCCGTCACTCGCCGGCGCCGGCCAGGTGATCGAGCGCGGCTTGCACGAAGATACGAGTTCCATAATCGAGGGCGCGCTCGTCGACGTCGAACCGCTCATGATGATGCGGGTGCACGATCCCGCACGCCTCGTTTTGCGCGCCGATGAAGAAGAACGAGCCCGGCGCGCGCTGTTGATACGCCGAAAAGTCTTCGCCGCCCATGATCGGTACCGCCTCGACCAGCGCGTCCGGTCCCACCGCTCGAACCACCGCGCGACGAAGCAAATCGGTCGCCCGCTCGTCGTTGATCACCGAGTGATATCCACGCTCGACGGCGAGCTCATAGCGCGCACCGTGCGCCGACGTCACGCCCGCGATGATGCGGTCCATGGTCGCTGGGATGCTGTTTCGCACTGCGGAATCGAATGTCCGAATCGTGCCCTCGAGCTCCACGGCCCCGGGAATCACATTGTGCGTTGTGCCGCCGACAATGTGAGTGACCGACACGACGGCCGGCTCGAGCGGATCGACATTGCGCGCCACGATGTGTTGCAGGTTGGTGATGACTTGGGCGGCGACAACGATTGGATCGACTACTTTGTGCGGCTGTGCGGCATGGCCGCCGCTTCCCGTGATGGTGATTCGAAAGTTGTCCGCCGACGCCATGAGCGGACCGCGCTTCACGCCAACCTGGCCGAATGGCATCCCGGCCCACAGGTGTGCACCGATGACGAGGTCGACTCCGTCGAGGACCCCGGCGCGGACGAGCTCCTGTGCGCCACCGGGGAGGAGCTCTTCCGCGTGCTGAAAGATGAATCGCACTTCGCCGCTGATCATGTGGCGCTGGCTGACGAGGACCGCCACCGCGCCCAGCAACATGGCTGTGTGTCCGTCGTGTCCGCACGCATGCATCACGCCGGGAGATCGTGACACGAACTCGTGCGTGTTTCGCTCTTCGATCGGAAGCGCGTCCATGTCGGCGCGGATCGCCAACACGGGGCCCGGCCGGTCACCGATGAGTCGAGCGAGAACGCTCGTTGGCGTTGGACGCGTGATATCCAACCCGCCGAACTCGGTCAGTCGTGCTGCAACGAACTGCGAGGTCCGCTCTTCGTGAAATGACAGCTCTGGATTCTGGTGGAGATGTCTCCTCCATCCGATGACCGTGTCGCGAATGGACTCGACGGTGGGACTGGCAGCGAGCGTGGTCGGCATGAGGTCTCTTCGAGGAGCACCGATCATACCTCGATCTATTTCTTGGCGACAGTGCACCACCTCACGTGCGCTAGCCAGTCCTTGCCTTTCTCAGGCCGCCGTGCTGCAGGGCGTTTTTGCGCCGAGCGTCTTGCCGATCAATTCGAGGAGGTCGGGTGCGGTCAGCAGCGTGTCCGTCACGCTGCCGTTCCGAAGCGGGTGGGCGAAATGTGACTGGGCCAGGACTGTGGAGCCCTGCAGAAATTCGAGTCCGGTCACGAACAATCCCGACCAGGTGGCAGTCGCCTCGTAGTGGGTTGCGTCCACCTGCGCCACCGTGCAGGACACCGTCGGCGCCGGCGCCGACAAACCAACGACATCTCCCGCCGCCGAGGCCGCGGGCGCGGGCTTCGGCGCCGTCGGGCTCGATTCGGAGCAAGCCGCGAGCGTGACCGCGACCCCGGCCGCGATCACTGTTTGGAGTAGCCGGATCATGCTGTACCTCCAGTGAAGGGGTTTCACGCCCGCTCCAGATCAGCGCCGCATCCGAAGCTGTTTCCTCCTTCATACGCGAAAGCCCGCGCCGACCCGACATCGCGATGCGCATGCGGCGGCCTTGCGTCGCAGTGCCCAACATATATTGACGGTATCGAACTGCGTCGACCGCCCGTCACGGCGCGAAACCCCCTACCGCGAAAGATCGGGAGTCACCAGATGATCCGTCACCTGCCGTTCGCCACGACGAGCACGTCGGCACGTCGAGCAACTGCGCTGCCATCCATCGCACTCATCGTCGTGTTTGGCGCGCTCGCCCCGCTGATCGTTCGGCCGCTCCGCGCGCAAGAAGCGGTCGACGTCGCGACGATCGACCGCATCAAAGACGCGGAGATGAATCAATCCCAGATCATGGATCTCATGAGCTGGTTGTCCGACGTCTATGGTCCGCGCCTCACGTGGTCGCCGAATCTGTCGCGTGCGGGCGATTGGGCCATGGGCCAAATGAAATCGTGGGGACTGGCGAACGTGCACGAGGAGCGCTGGGACAATCCGCCGGGCCTGGGTTGGGAGAACGAGCGGTTCTCGCTCATGGCCACGTCGCCGGTGTCGTTCATCGTCGAAGCGGTTCCGCAGGCGTGGTCCGCGAGCACCAAGGGCACGGTCACCGGGCCCGCCGTACTCGCGGTGGCCGGCTGCTCCGACGAGCTGCGCGTGCAGTATGCGGGAAAGCTCAAGGGTGCGTTCGTGCTCTCGACACCGCCGCTGAATCGGCCGGTGGCCGATTTCGCGCCGACCGCGAGGCGGTTGTCAGATTCGGCGCTCACCGCGATGGCGGCCGCGCAACCAGGCGGCGGTCGGGGCGGGCGTGGAGGCGGAGGCCGCGGCGGTGCTGCGGCGCCCGCCCGCTCGCCTATCTGCGAACGGCAGGCCGCGCGCGACTCGGCGGCCGCGGTGGCTGCTGGGCGCGGCGGCGGTCGGGGCGGATTCTTCGGGCGCGGTGGACTCAACCTGGGTGACACGACGACGCTTCGTTGGCTCGAGGGGCAAGCGGTCGCCGGCATTCTGCTCGCAGACGTGTCGCACGTCGGCGGAGACGTCGGAACCAACAACGGTGCATCGCGCGTAGCCGGCGCGCCGCGCGTGCCCACCGTGCACGTAGCCCAGGAGTCGTACGGCAGGATCGCCCGCATGCTCGAGAAAAAGGTCCCGGTAACGCTCGCACTCGACATGCAGAACAAATTCTTCCCGCAGAACTCGTCGTCATTCAACATCATTGGCGAGATTCCGGGCACCGATCCTCGCCTCAAGGACGAGGTGGTGATGATCGGAGCGCACTTCGACTCCTGGCATGGCGGCACGGGTGCCACCGACAACGGCGCGGGCTCCGGAGTGATGCTCGAGGCGATGCGATTACTGCGCGCGCTCGACCTCAAGCCGCGACGCACCATTCGGATCGCCCTGTGGACCGGCGAAGAGCAAGGGCTGCTCGGATCCCGCGCGTACGTTCAGCAGCATTTCGGGACGCGCGACGCCAGCGGGTTTCATCCGACGGACGAGCAGCGCCGACTTGCGGCCTACTTCAACGTCGACAACGGCAGTGGCAAGATTCGCGGCGTGTACCTGCAGGAGATCGAGGCCGAGCGTCCCATCTTCGACGCGTGGATGGGCCCATTCAAGGATATGGGTATGAAGACGCTCACGATCGAAAACACCGGTGGCACGGATCACCTGTCGTTCATCGGCGTCGGGCTCCCGGGTTTTCAGTTCATCCAGGATCCGCTTGACTACGGCAACGTCACGCACCACACGAACCAGGACGTCTACGAGCGCCTCCAGCCGGACGACATGAAGTTCAATGCGGCAGTCGTGGCGAGCTTCGCGTGGCAAGCGGCTCAGCGCGACGAAAAACTCCCGCGTCCGCCGGAACCGGGGCCGGCGGGAGGGCGCTAGTCGCCGGCGCGGGCGACGATGACGTGTTTACGCCGCCGCTGACAGAGACGATAGTCGCGTGATTCAGTCGCCGAGCCCTAGCTCGACGTGCTCGGTCGTTATCATGCACGTCCCGCCTTCCGCGCTCCAGACGAACGGCGACTCCGCGTCGCCCGGTCCCCGCGCCTCGCGCTGCGAACGTAGTCCACGAACGCGCGGAGCGCCGGCGACGCGTGCCGCCGCTCCGGGTAGTAGAGATAAAAGCCGGGAAACGGAGTCGAGAACTCCTCGAGTACTGGTACGAGCTCTCCACGCGCGATGGCCTCGCGCGAGCGACTCTCATCAGCCAGCGTGATTCCGGCGCCCGCGACAGCGAGGCGGACATTGAGGTTGGGGTCGTTCGTCAACACACGTGCGCGCACGTCGACGGCGAAGTCGCGGCCGTTCTCGGTGAACTCCCAGCGGTAGGGAGGCGCCTTCTCGGTCGGATGCCAATTGACGCACTCGTGGTCGACCAGCTCGCGTGGGTGCCTGGGCTTTTTGTGCGTCGCGAAGTAGGACGGTGCGCCGACAACGATCAGCCGCAGGTCGCCCGAGATCGGTACCGCGATCATGTCGCGATCGATGACCTCGCCGAGGCGGATGCCGGCGTCATAGCCGGCGGCCACGATGTCGAGTGGCTCATCACTCACGAAGAGATCGAGCTGAATGTGTGGGTGCTGGTTGAGAAAAGCGGACAGCATCGGTCCGCCGAGAAAGTGCTGCGCGGCGCCGGCGATGTGAATGCGGAGCGTTCCGCGCGGCTCGTGCCCGAGCTGACTGACCGCGGTGATTGCATCCCGCATTTCGTTCAGCGCCGGACGCACCGAGGAGTAAAGCTGCTCACCTGCCTCCGTGAGATGCACGCTTCGCGTAGTGCGTCGCACCAGCGGGACGCCGAGGCGCTCCTCGAGTCGGCGCAGGGTCTGACTCACCGCGGAGTGACTTATGCGAAGCCGCGCCCCGGCCGCGCGAAAGCCCTTGGCCTCAGCGACGGCGATGAAGGCCGTCATGCCGTCGAGTTCGTCGGTCATTGGATGGAAAGCTGACCAGCGTGGTAAGTACTGGCAAGTAGATGGACCGACGGGCGAGTGACACATTCCGTTCGGACCTGACGGGGAACAAACATGACTACACGTAGCCCGCTGATCACGTTGAACGACGGCGTAAGACTGCCGGCGCTTGGGCTCGGCGTATTTCAAAGCCCGCCCGCCGAGACGGTCGCTGCCGTCGAGACCGCGATCGCTACCGGATACCGGCTGATCGACACCGCCGCATCGTACGTCAACGAGCGCCAGGTGGGCGAGGCGATCCGGAACAGTGGAATCGACCGCGCTCAGCTCTTCGTGCAGACCAAGATGTGGATCAGTGACTACGGCTACGAGTCGGGACTCCGCGCGTTCGACGTGAGCGTTCGCAAGCTCGGCCTCGAATACGTCGACTTGTACCTGCTCCACCAGCCGATGCCCAACGAGTGGGATCGCACGGTGGCGGCATACACGGCTGCCGAGAGACTTCTTGCTGATGGACGAGCGCGTGCCATCGGCGTCTGCAACTTCAGCACGAAGCACCTCGACGATCTGATCGCGCGCACTGATGTGACTCCCGCGGTGAACCAAGTGGAGCTGCATCCGCACTTCACCCAGCGCGCGTTGCGCGACGCACACGCGAGACTTGGCATCGCAACGCAGGCGTGGTCGCCGCTCGGCGGCGTGAACGTCTATATGCCGAAGCGTCCGAACGCGCCCGAGAGCGCGAAACGACTGAAGAACCCGCTCGAAGATCCCGTCATCACCGCGCTCGCGCTGAAGCACGGCAAGACGCCGGCGCAAATCGTTCTTCGTTGGCATCTCGACCATGGAGTGTCGGCAATTCCAAAATCAGTGAAGCCGTCGCGCATTGCCGAAAACTTCGCCGTCTTCGATTTCGCGCTCACGCCCGATGAGGTCGCAGCCATCGACGCGCTCGATACCGGGGTACGTGGGGGACCCGATTCGGAGCGTATCGACACGACGTCGTACACCTTCACGATCCCGGACTGAGCGATCACCCCGAGGAGAATAGCGATGAAGAACGTCATTGTTCTGATCGGAGCGGGTCAGATCGGTCAAGCGATCGCGCGGCGCGTCGGCGTAGGGAAGCACGTGGTGCTGGCCGACATGCGCTCCGAGAATGCCAATGCAGCGGCGGAGGTCATGGCGAACGCGGGATACGAGGTAAGCGTCGCGACGGTCGACGCGTCCCCGCGCGACGCGGTGCGGGCGCTGGTCGACACGGCCACACGTTTGGGTGACGTCACGGGACTCATTCATGCCGCCGGCGTCTCGCCGAGCCAGGCTTCGCCTGCAACAATTCTCAAGGTCGATCTGTACGGCACGGCGCTCGTCCTCGAGGAGTTCGGCAATGTGATCGCTCGCGGCGGATCCGGCGTCGTCATCGCGTCGCAGTCCGGTCACCGCCTCCCCGGACTCTCGGTTGAAGAGAACACGGCGCTGGCCACGACGCCGGTGGAAGAGCTGCTCAGTCTCCCGTTCCTTCAGCTCGACGTCGTGACCGATTCTCTTCACGCGTACCAAATCTCTAAACGCGGCAACTCGCTGCGTGTGATGGCCGAGGCGGTACGCTGGGGCAGGCGTGGTGCGCGAATCAATACGATCAGTCCGGGCATCATCATCACACCGCTCGCGAGGGACGAACTCACTGGGCCGCGCGGAGCCGGTTACCAGCGCATGATCGACGTGTCCGCGGCGGGACGCGCCGGCACGCCGGACGAAGTCGCCACGGTCGGCGCGCTTCTCATGGGTCCGGACGGCGGGTTCAGCACCGGCAGCGATTTCCTGATGGATGGCGGCGTGACTGCCGCCTACTGGTTCGGCGACCTCGCTCCGCGCACCTACAGGCGCGCGTTGCCCAATGACGCGGCAGCACAGAGCACACGCGCAACCCAGAGGAACAACAAGGTGAAGATCACACGAAGCGGTTCCCATCCGTCGGCCAAAGGGCCAGCCGACTGGTTCACCGGCACGGTGCGCATCGACGCGCCGTTCCAGGCCGGGGCGCCGGCGCGGGTTGGCGGCGCCACCGTCACCTTCGAGCCGGGTGCCCGCACCGCTTGGCATACGCATCCGCTTGGCCAGACATTGTTCGTCACGTTCGGTCTGGGCCGGGTGCAGCGCGAGGGCGCCCCAATCGAGGAGATTCGCCCCGGAGACATCGTCTGGTTCGAGCCCGACGAGAAGCACTGGCACGGTGCATCGCCGACGACGGCGATGCAGCACATCGCCGTCGCCGAAGCACTGGACGGCAAAGCCGTCGAGTGGATGGAGAAAGTCAGCGACGAGCAGTATGAGGCGGGCTCGGGGGTCCGATGACTTCATCGTCAAGTCGTCCACGTGTGATCTGTCACATGCTCGCCTCGGTCGACGGCCGCATCGTGACCGCCGCATGGCCGCTCTCGTCCGAGGCTCGTCGCCAGTACGAGCTTGTACACGCGAGCTACCAGCCCGATGGATGGATCTGCGGCCGGGTGACGATGGAACCGTTCGCGAAAGGCGTGCGTTCCGACGCAGAGATTGCGCGCGAGTACGTCGGGCCGCCGCGCGAAGACTTCCTCGCGCCCGGCGAGCATAGGTCACTCGCCTTCGCAATCGATCCGAGCGGCCGCCTCGCCTGGCAGTCGAACGACATCGACGGCGATCACGTCGTCGCGATTCTGTGTGAACGCGTGTCGGATGAGTATGTGGCGTTCCTGCGCGAGCGTGGTGTCTCGTACCTCTTTGCAGGTGCACGCGATGTCGAGCTGCCGCTCGCCTTGGAGAAGATCGGCGCGCGCTTCGGCGTGCGGACGCTGATGCTCGAGGGTGGTGGCCGAATCAACGGCGGTATGTTGCACGCGGGCTTGATCGACGAGGTCAGCTTGCTCGTCGCTCCCGTTGCCGACGGACGCGCGGGAATGGCGACACTGTTCGACATCGAGGGCGAGACGACGCCGCGACGGCTGGCCCTCCTGGCCGTCGAGCGGCGTGCCGACGACGTTGTCTGGCTGCGCTATCGCATCGAGGTCCGAACGACGTAGATGGCGCGCCAACCCTTGGCGCGCTCATCGTGCGGCACATCATGGTTCCACCCGTGCGCGAGGCTCGTGAGGACGGTCTTCCGACGGTCGCGCGATCGTTTCTGCTGATCAACTTCCGGATCTTCTCCGACATCGCGGCCGGGATTGAACCAGCAGGTTGGTGGCGACGCTCGAACGATCCCGGCCGGAAGCTCCGCCGGGAACGCGTCAGGGAGGCCTGAGCCAATGTCAAACTCGATGTTTCGCCGAATAACGTTCGCGGCAGTCGTCGGCCTGTGTGCGTGTTCCGGAGCGACCGCGGTATCCCCATACGGGGACACGCCAGCCAACCCGGCGTCGGCCGTGGCGCGCAGCGTGGTACCGGCCAACAACGCAACGAATGTGAGTCCGTCCGGATCCATCGTGCTCACGTTCAATCATTCGATGATGACCGGAATGGAGTTTCTCGTCTTGCTGCACGAAGGGAGCGTGAGCGGTCCGCAGGTTGCCGGCTCGGCCGTGTGGTCAGCCGATCACCGCATGTTGACCTTCACGCCGGCGGCTCCGCTCAAATCGAAGACCTCCTACGTCATCCACCTGTCGCCGAACCTGAAGGACATCGATGGGCAGCCGATCGACTTCGGTTGGTGCGCGCAATACCTCGGCGGACAAGCGCCGCCGACTGGTTGGACGATGGGCGGAATGATGGGGAACGGCGGCATGATGGGTTCGGGATGGCAGCCGGGAAGCGGGATGTGGGGATACGGCATGATCTTCACGTTTACGACGGCATAAGCTCGGCTGCTCGAGCCCTATCGTCTCGAAGACACGACCTCGGTCGCAACGATTCAGCGACAGTCCTCGCAGCGTTCCTCTCCGCGCACTCCCTCGATGCCTTCCTTCGCGATGATCGGCGTCATGCACATCGCGGCAAGTGGATCGGCCCACCACCACCCGAACAGCGCATTCAGCCCAAGGCCAAGGAGTACGATTGCGGAGAGCCACGTGCAGAGACTCGTCTGCATCGCGTCGGCTGTCAGCGCTCGGCTGCCCAGCGCGACTCCGATCCTCCGTTTTGCCCTCGCCAGCACCGGCATGATGACGACGCTGAGCGCGGCGATGACGATGCCTGCCAGGCTGCGCTCGGGCGCTTCATGCGCGTACAGTGACTGCCCCGCGTCGACGAGGATGTAGAGCGTCAACGCGAGGAACAAGACGCCGATCACACGGGCGGTGACGGCCTCGACACGCGCGCGTTGCACTGGATCGGCGTCCGCGCGGAGTCGCCAGAGTGCCGCGACGCTCGATGAGACTTCGATCACACTGTCGATGCCGAAGCCGACCAATGAGATGCTGCCGGCCAGGGCGCCGACAATGATTGAGGCTATGCCCTCGAGGCTATTGTAGAGCAGGCTGAGTCGCGAGAGCCACTGCCCTCGCCGCACGAGCGTCGTGCGCTCGGCCGCGGACAACCCGACTGGCCCAATACCGCTGGAAGTGCTCACGCTCATGGCGCCTGCTCGATTAACACGCGGTTGCCCACGCTGAGTTCGCCACGGTTGGATGAATCATTGAGGTCGCCGGAAAGGTACCACGACTCCTGGCGCGTGTGCTCCGCACTGATCCCTGGGCGGAGCCGGTGACCGTGATTTGTAGTGAATCGCAATGGCAATCCGGCAGATGCCTGATACCGGGTTCTCCCGCCAGACTGAGATTTCATATCGCAGTCGCGCGAGAGGCTCGAATGAAACCGGCCGGGTAATCTGAATGCCGCGCGGCATCTTCCGTCTGTTACGGGTTTCATCGCGAACGTACGAGAGCCTACGCGAGTACGACCACCGCCGCTCGGCACGCTAAGGGGGCATTCATGATCTGTGCATTGAAGATCCGATCTAACGCTGTCGCGGCAGCCGCGCTGATGACGATGACGGCGGCAGGAGTCTCGGCCCAGCGCGCCCAAACCAGCGAGGGTCACATGCAGCAACCCACGATTCACATTCCGGCGTCGATCCGCGCCGAGCACGAGGAAATTCATTCGGCGCTCGCCGCCGCAACAAAGGCACCCGGCCGCGTCGGCGCGGCTGCGAAGGAGCTCGCCGCGATCCTTCAGCCGCACTTCGTGCGTGAGGAGCAGATTGCGCTGCCCCCGCTCGGACTTCTGCAACCGCTCTCGCGTGGGGAATTCACGCCAGGGATGCGCGACGTGTTGCCGATGACCGATTCTCTCGGGGCCGAGCTGCCACGGATGCTGGAAGAACACAAGGCGATTCGCGCCGCCACCGAGCGGCTGGGCGAATCCGCGCGCGCCGAGAAGAACGCGGCGGTTGCACGGCTGGCGGAGCAGCTCGCGATGCACGCGCGAAGCGAGGAGGAAGTGTTCTATCCCGCGGCGGTGCTTGTCGGCGATCTCGTGCGAACTCGGTCCACAGGCGGATCAACGCGGTGACGGCGTTTCGTGCAGGCGTGTGCGTGCGGCCGGGTTCAGGCGGATAGTATAAATGTCTTGACAGGCATATAACCAATTGAGTATATATGCTGTCATGGAATCTGCCTTTGGCATCATCGCGGAACCGAACCGTCGGGCCATCCTGAGTCTGCTTGCTTCCTCAGAGCGGTCCGTCGGCGACATCGAGCACAAACTTCGAATGTCGCAGCCCTCCGTCTCGAAGCACCTCAAGGTGCTCCGAGAGGCCGGCTTCGTGGAGGCACGCGTGGACGCGCAGCGGCGCGTCTACCGGATTCGACCCGAACCGCTCGCGGAGGTCGACGCCTGGCTCGCTCCCTTCCGGCGCTTTTGGTCTGCCCGTGTCGACGCGCTCGAACGGCACCTCGATCGCATGGAACCGACGTCTCCCAGGAAGCGAACGAAACGATGAGCAGCCGCGAGAAGTACGCGCCCGGCGCCGCGTTTGGCGCTGAGGCTCGAAAGGATGGGGAGAGGTGGACGCTCGTTCTCGTGCGAGAGCTGCGTCATCCGCCGCAAAAGGTCTGGCAAGCCCTGACTGATCCGGCACAGCTACGCGAATGGGCACCGTTCGATGCGGATCGGAACCTCGGCACCACCGGTGCCGTGAAGCTCTCGACAGTGGCGGCGCCCACTCCGCAGGTCTCAGAGACGAGCGTCAAGCGGGCCGAGGCTCCGAGGTTGCTGGAGTACAGCTGGGGTGGGAATGACATTCGGTGGGAGCTGGAGCCGGTGGCCATCGGCACGCGTCTCACGCTCTGGCACAACATCGGCCGCCGGTTCGTGGCGATGGGCGCGGCTGGCTGGCACATCTGCTTCGACGTGCTCGACCGGTTTCTCGCAGGTCACCCCATCGGCCGCATTGTCGCCGGCGACGCGTTGAAGTTCGACGGCTGGCGACGCCTGAATGCGGAGTACGCCAAGCAATTCGGCATCGAAGCGACGACGCACACTCCACAACCTGACACGAGGAAATCGCCGTGAAGATCAAGCTTACCAGCATCTACGTGAACGACCAGGACAAAGCCCTGCGCTTTTACACCGAAGTTCTGGGCTTCGTGAAGAAGGCGGACTTCACGCAACGACCGTTCAGGTGGCTCACCGTTGCCTCACCCGAAGAGCGGGACGGCACTGAGCTGCAGCTGGCACTCAACGACAAACCGGCTGCCCGGGCCTACCAGCAGGCGCTGTTCGAGCAGGGCCAGCCGGCCGCCATGTTCTACGCGGACGACGTGCAACGCGAATACGACCGCATGAAACCGCTGGGGGCGGAGTTCACCACGCCGCCGACCAAGGTGACCGGCTCTACCATCGCAATGCTGAATGACACGTGCGGCAACCTGATTCAGATCACCGCCCTCGACCGCTGGCAGGGGTGATCAGCGGAGCGTGGCCCGGGATCCGGCCGGCGGTACCATCGGTCTGACGTCGATGGTCTCACAAATCTCTGCACGGCAACTGGACCTCCTAGGATGAGAACATGAAACAGTCGGGTGGAAGCCAAGGCCAGTCGGCATCGGAGCTCATCTCGAAAAGAATCGTCGAACTCGGGGACTGGCGCGGCGAAACGCTCAGTAGAATGCGCAAGCTCATCAAGGATGCAGACCCGGACGTTGCGGAGGAGTGGAAGTGGATGGGCACTCCGGTTTGGTCGCACGACGGCATCATCTGCACGGGCGAATCCTACAAGAATGTGGTGAAGCTCACCTTCGCCAAGGGCGCGTCTCTGAAGGATCCGGCCCGTCTCTTCAACTCGAGTCTCGACGGAAACACGCGACGCGCGATCGACATCCACGAAGGAGAAGAGGTCGACGCGTCCGCGTTCAAGGCGCTCGTTCGCCAAGCGGTCATGCTCAACAGGTCTGGCAAGTCGAAACCTTCGAAGAAAGCCAAGTCCTAAAGAGAGTCCGCCTCCCACGGTTGAGTGCTGGTCAGAGGAGCGCCTCATCGCGTCGTCAGGCGTTGACGCAGAATTTTACCCGGGTATATTTCCGCCAGCACTCCAGCCTAGGCGCAAGGATGGACCGACGAGAGCTCATTCGAGCATACAAGCAGACCCCTCGCCCCATGGGCGTGTACCGGGTCCATAACACCGTGAATGGCAAGTCGCTGGTCGGAAAATCCCGAGACCTGCCATCCATCTTGAACCGCGAACGTGCGGAGCTCAAGCTGGGCGGGCACCGCAACAAGCAGATGCAACGCGACTGGAACGAACTGGGCGCGAGCGCGTTCACGTTCGAGGTGCTCGATACGCTCAGCGTGCCTCCCGACCAGCCTGGCTACGAGCCGGCGGACGACCTCCGTGTGTTGGAAGCACTTTGGCTCGAGCGACTACAGCCATTCGGCGAGCGAGGCTACATGCCCGAACCGCGGCTGCCGCGATGAGTTCCGGTCGTCGATTCGCCACGGTCGATCGCCACCCAGAGCCGGCCGCATCGACCAAATGCACGGCCTTCGACGGGCACCGCCGACTGGCCGCCGGCCTACTCCGCGACGTCGCAGTCGCCGTCAAGCGAGCCGCCGCCGGCGGCTCCGCTGGTCCGCTGCTCGTCTTCGACGATGTGACGGGCTGCGTGATCGACGTCGATACCCGCGGCACCGATCAGGACGTCGTCGATCGGCTCCCCGCGGAGGTCGACTCCATGCAAACGACATCCACCGCCGACGCCTCGCGAGGTCGCGGGCGTCCCAAGCTTGGCGTGGTCGCGCGCGAAGTCACCCTCCTGCCGCGGCACTGGGCCTGGCTGGCCGAGCAGCCGGGCGGCGCGTCGGTGGCGCTGCGAAAGTTGGTGGAGGAAGCACGACGAGCGGGGGCTGCCCACGAGCCGGCGAGGCAGGCGCGCGATGCCGCATATCGGTTCATGCACGCCATTGGCGGCGACTTCGCGGGCTTCGAAGAAGCGAGCCGCGCACTGTTCGCGGGTGATCGGGTCCGATTCGAGGCCGCGGTGCAAACGTGGCCGACGGACGTTCGCGATCACGCGGTCGCGATGTCGAGGGCTGGTGGCGGCGCTAGCTAAAGAATTTGCAGCGCCGCGGTGACGCCCGCCCGCCACCAACGGCTGGTACCGGCACCGCTCGAATCGAAGTCGGCCGCCGGAAATCGAGTCCCATCGTTCGTTGTCGGAAAATGGCCTCCGTTACACTTGCCACGGCAGCTCGCGCCGTTCGACGTGAATCCCGCGCCGTTCGAGTGCCGGAAACACGCTCGCGTATGGGACGTCGAGCGGTGTGAGGAGACCGTGCCGGCCCAACTCGCCGCCGAGGATGAGGCGCGCGCCGCGCGCGAGGGTGAAGCCCACCGTTCGCTGCATGGAGGTGAATCCGGTGGCGAAGTCGCGCGTATCCACCAGGTCGTAGACGACTCGCACGCGCTCGGCGTTGGGTCCGCGCGTTCCGCGCACGTCCACGCGAATGAACGTCATGTCCGCATCGTCGTCGCCATACTGGAACTGCGGCTGCGAGGAGAGCACCGAGGTCGTAAAGCTCATCGGCGAGACTCGTGCGTCGCCGATGGAAACGGGAGAGGGATCGAGGAAGCCGCTCTTCACCATCACGTTCCAGAACGCACAGTGCCCCGGCAGCCGACCCGTGTAGCGCGCCATCTCTCGAACGCTGTCGCGTATGCCGAACAACTCGGCGTAGTGCACCGCATCGCCGTTCGGATAGCATTCCAGAGGAGCGCCGATCGCGTCGACGTCAAGCAGATGATGACCGCCCGGCTCGAACAGCGCCGTCGGATCGATGTCGACGACCTCGCCGTGCGTGATGATCCGCGCCGGTCGCCGATAGGACCGCATCACGCCCATCGGTGACCATGAGAATTTGTACATGAGCGGATTGTTTCGCGCGTTCGGCCCGGGGATGCCAGCGCCGTACGCGTGGAACTCGTCCACGTGGTCCACCTCGGCCAGCGCCGCGGCACCGAGAATGAGGTCGAGGCCTGGGTCGAGGCCGAACTCGGTGAGAATCACCACGCCCTTGGCCTTCGCTTGGGCGTCCAACTCGCGAATCGCTCGCTCGGTTGCCGCAATCTGCTGCGCGTCCTGCTCTTGAGGATCGCGATAGTACATACTGCTCACGAGACTCACGCCGCACCGCGCGGCGAGCCTTCCCGTCGTGAGCGCGAGCGGTCCGGGGAGCGCCTCGACCACGACGCCGGCGCCGCGCATCAAGGCGGCAACCGCCCGTTCATCGCGGGCGTCGATCCGGTGCGCCGACACACGCCCGCGCGGATAGCGCTCGAGGTATGTGTCGATCGACGGATCGGTATCCGCCACGATGACGTGCGTCTCATCGTCGCCGGTCGCGAGATCGTGGAGCGCCGCTCGCCCCTGCGCGCCCAGGCCGAGCAATAGGACGTAGCGGTTCATTCAGGAAAACTACATCGCGCCGAGTGGACGCGTGCCCGATGTCACACGGCCAGAAGGTGCGCCGCGATCAATGCGAGCCACGTACCATCACTGTGCCGAGGCCCCTGTTCCGTGGCGCAGGCGTTGGCCGAGCAGCCGGATGCGCGACGAGAATGGACTCGCCTCGACTGCGTCCTCTTCCTCGAGCACCGACCGATACGCGGTCGCGATGCTGCCTCGGCTGAGCATTCCCACCAGCCGCGCCGGCTCGCTGCGATCGACGACAGGCAGGCGGCCGACGCTCGAGCGCAGCATGAGATTCAGCGCGTCCTCGAGCTGATCGTCGGGATACGCGACGACCGGCGACGGCGTGCCGATCTCGAGCATCGAGCGATCGTCCTCTTCGTCGTCGTTCAACGCTTGTAGAAGATCTCCCCTCGTGAGAATACCGGCGAGCGCGCCGTTTTCGTCGACCAGCGGCCATGAATGCCGGCGGCCGAATACCGGGTCCTGCAACAACAGACGCCGGACAATGTCGGCGCCACAGAGGTCAGCGGGAATCGTTGGCACGTCGCGCTCCATCACGTCCGCGACGCGGAAGCGCGCCAGCGGGCTCACCGAATATTCTCGCACCACGTGATAACCCCGGCGCGCGACCTTCTCCGTGAGAATCGATCGCTTCATCAGCAGCACGGTGATGCCATGCGCCGCGACGCATCCGACGAGGAGGCCTGGTAGAAGCTCGACGTCGTGCGTGAGCTCCAAAAGAAACGCGATGGCGGTCAGCGGCGACCGCATCGTGCCTCCCATCATCGCGGCCATGCTGATCATGGCCCAAAGCGCCGAATCGCCAACGTGGATCCATCGTGCTTCGATGGCGCCGAGCGCGCCGCCCATGATCAAGAGTGGCGCGAGGACGCCGCCCGATGTCCCGGATCCGAGCGCGACGCTCCAGATGACCGCCTTCGTCACGAGGAGTCCGAGGACGAATGCACCGATCAAGTGGCCGCCGAGCAAATCGCGAATGGTGTCGTAGCCGACGCCGAGCGCGCGCGGCTGAAGCAGTCCGCCAACGCCGATCACCGCGCCGCCGATCACCGGCCACCACATGTAGTGCAAGGGCAGCTTCGCGAAAATGTCTTCGGCGCCATACACGAGCGCGGTGAGCACAGCCGACCCGAGGCCCGCGGCGACGCCGACCGCGAGCGCAATTCCGAGCTCGGACGCGCTGAGCGCATTGTGCGCGGCAACCGGAAAGATCGGTCCCCCGCCGAGCAATGGAGTGCGCAGGAGATAGGCGACGACGCAGGCGGCAGCGACGGGCACGAAGCTCCGTGGCTTCCACTCGAACAACAGAAGCTCGACGGCGATGAGAAGGGCGGCGACCGGCGTCGCAAAGATGGCCGACATTCCCGCGGACGCGCCGGCGACGAGTAGTGTCTTTCGCTCGGCCGGCGACATGTGAAACGCTTGCGCGAACAGCGAGCCGACTGCGCCGCCCGTCATGATGATGGGACCTTCGGCTCCGAAGGGCCCGCCAGTGCCGATCGAGATCGCCGACGAGACAGGCTTGAGGATCGCCACCTTGGCGTCCATTCGACTTCGGCCGATGAGGATCGCTTCCATGGCTTCCGGAATGCCGTGCCCGCGAATACGCTCGGAGCCGTACCGGGCCATCAGTCCCACGATCAGGCCGCCGACCATCGGAATCAGCACGGCCCACCAGCCGAGCTCGTTCGCTGCCGGCGAAACCAGGCTGGACGAGAAGCGATGGTAATAGGCGAGGTTGGTGATTGCGCCAATCAGCCAGACGAGCGCGTACGCGACGAACGCGCTCATCGCGCCGATCACGATGGCCATTGCCGTGAGCGGCAGCAAGCGTGTGTCGGTCGTGAAGTCGCGCAGGTCCCGCCGGGCGGGAAGGACTTCGGTGGATCCCATTTTCCGTGTTCGGATTGGAGGGCGATTCCGAGACGAGTCCGTCACCCGTAGTGTAATGGATGGCGGCCCATCCGACACCGTCGCGGTTGTCGCACGCCGCTTTCAGTACCGCTCGAACCGGTCTGCCAACTCCGGGCCGCCGGCGCCTCGTAGCCCAGCTTCGCGATGAGCAATGTGAACGGCTCCGCGTTGCCCGACACCGCGTGAGGCCGCCGACGGGTCGGTACTTGACACGCGGCCGATAGGGAGACAGTCTACCTATCGCTAAGTAGACCGTCTACCTAATAGACTTCTCATGCCGCGCAACGACCCGCCGACGTCTCGGATCGAACTACTGCAAGGCACGCTCGACTTCATCGTGCTGCAAACGCTCCGCTGGGGGCCGTGTCACGGGTACGGCGTCGTCCAGATGATTCGTGCGCAGTCGCGCAACGCGCTTCAGGTGGAGACCGGATCGCTGTATCCCGCGCTGCAGCGCCTAATGCGGCAGGGGGCGATTGCCGCCGAGTGGGGCGTCTCGGACAACAATCGACGTGTGCGCATGTACCGTTTGACGTCCAAGGGCCGCGCGCGGCTCGCCGCCGAACGCTCGCGATGGGAACAACTGTCGGAGGCCATTGCGGCACTGATGCTACCTCCGATCGCGGAGGAACCATGAGTTTGCTTGACTGGTTGCCCTGGGTTCGTGAGCGTCGAACCGAGGAGCTGGCCGACGAACTCCGCGCGCACCTCGAGATGGCGCAAGCCGATCGCATCGCGCGCGGCGAGTCGCCGACGGACGCCGCGGCCAACGCGCGCTTCGAGTTCGGCAACGTTGGACTCGTGCAGGAGATCGCGCGCGACACGTGGGGTGGGGGCGGCATGTGGATGGAGCGCTTCAGTCAAGACGTACGGTTTGCGCTGCGCATGTTGCACCATGCACCCGGCTTTACGACCGTCGCCGTCCTCACGATTGCCTTAGGCATCGGAGCGACCACGGCAATCTTCAGCGTCGTGGACGCGACGTTGTTGCATCCACTGCCGTACCCGCACGCCGAGCAGCTCGTGCGCATCGAGGACGATCTCGTTGGCGTCGGGGCCCGCGACGTCGGGATGTCGACGCCGGAGTGGCGCGACCTCGAGCATTCCGGCGTCTTTGCATATGTCTCGCCGACGTGGTTCGACGACAACAACCTCACGGGTCTCTCTCGAGCGCAGCGCGTAGGGCTGCTGATCGTCGCGCCGAATTACTTCGCCCTGCTCGGCGTGAAGCCGCAGTTGGGTAGCGTGTTCAGTCCCACCGACGCGACGCCCGGTTTCAATGAGCAAGTGGTCATCAGCGATGGTCTGTGGAAGCGGGCATTCGGTGGCGACTCGAACGTTCTCGGCCGAGTCGTGCAGCTCGACTCCGATTCCTATCGCGTTATCGGGGTCATGCCGCCCGGATTTCAGGCGCCCGGACGATCGAGGGAAGAGCGGAGCACCGAGGTGTGGCCGGCGTTTGGCTACTCCGGCGCGCCCTTTACCGATTTCGCACGGAGGAGCAATCATTTTGCCGGAGCAATCGCGCGGCTCAAGGCCGGCCTGACGCTCGCGGAGGCGCAGGAGCGAGTCGACGTGCTCGTTCAAAGGCTGCGCCAGCAATACTCGGCCGACTATCCGGCAGCAAACGACTGGCGCGTGCGCCTGGTTCCGCTCAAGGACAGCGTGGTCGGCGACGTTCGACAGCCACTGCTGTTTCTGCTCGGCGCGGTGGGCGTCGTGCTTCTCATCGGCTGTACGAACGTCGCAAATCTGTTGCTCACCCGTGCCACTGCACGCGGACGCGAGATGGCGGTACGCCAGGCGCTCGGCGGCGCGCCGTCGCGGTTGACGCGCCAGTTGCTCACGGAGAGCATGGTGCTTTCGGGGCTCGGCGGAATTCTCGGCGTCGCGATGTTGCTCGCCACGAAAGGGTTTCTTGTGCGGCTCGTGCCGGACAGTGTGCCGCGTTTGAACGACATCTCGATCAATTGGGGCGTGCTGCTCTTCGCGTTCGGCGTGTCGCTGGCTGCGGGCACGATCTTTGGTCTTGCTCCCGCGTTGCATGTGCGGCGCCAGGACGTGACTCGCGTGCTGAAGCAGGAAGGACGCAGCTCGACGGGCTCCAGCGAACAACGGCGCATGCGCCGCCTGCTCGTCATCACGGAGTTCGCGCTCTCGTTGGTGTTGATGATCGCCGCCACGCTCCTGCTGCGCAGCTTCTGGGAGCTGCTGCATGCGCCGCTCGGGTTCGATCCACGAAACGTGGCAGTCGTTCGCACGCGCTTACCCTATCCGAACGATCCGAAGGAGGACCTGTACGCGTCTGCGGCGGACGAGGCGCCGTTCGTCCGCGAAGTGATTCGTCGCGGCAGAACGCTGCCGGGAGTCCAGGATGTCGCGCTCGGGAGCGGTGCCGCCGTTCCATTGGATCACCCGCAACAAGACCAGAACGTGTTGCGGATCCTGTTCGAAGGGCGTGCGATACAAGCCGAGCAAGCGACGTTCGTCAGCGGCTCGGAGGTAACGCCGGAATACTTTCACCTGCTCGGCATGACGCTGCTGCGAGGGCGTTTGTTCAATGACTTTGACACTGATACGTCACCGTCGGTCGCCGTAGTCAACGAAACGGCGGCGCAAACCTATTGGCCAAATGAAGACGCGGTAGGGAAGCGCGTGAAGCTGTCGCCGCGAGCGACATCGTGGACGACCGTCATCGGAATCATTGCCGATGCGCGGACCGAGTCGCTGGCGAGCGCGCGAGTGCCTCAGCTCTACGCGAGTCTGTATCAAGCCAGGGGTAAGCATCTGGCGATCTTCCTGCGCGGACATTTCGAGACCGCCGCCGTTGCTCGCCAAGTGCGCGAGCAGGTGCAGTCCATCAACTCGGCGCTTCCCGTATTTGGAGCGGAGACGCTCAATGAGACCGTGTCCGCCTCTCTCGCCGTGCGCCGATTCTCCATGGAGATGATCGCGCTGTTCGCGGTCACGGCATTGTTGCTCGCCGGGCTCGGGATTTACGGGGTGATCTCGTACATGGTGAGCGAGCGCACCCACGAGATCGGCGTGCGGCTCGCGCTGGGTGCGCAGCGCGGAGACGTCATGCGAATGGTGCTACAGCAGGGACTCGCTCTCGCGATCGCCGGTGCGGGCGTGGGATTGGCCGGAGCACTGACCGTGTCGCGCTCAATGGCTGGCCTGCTGTATGGCGTGCGTCCCACCGATCCGCTGACGTTCGGCGCGGTGACGATCGCACTCACGGCAATCGCGGTCGTCGCATGCTATCTGCCCGCGCGCCGCGCGATTCAGGTCGATCCCGTCGTGGCCCTTCGTTACTGACAGTAATACGTGCTGGTCTCGACGCGAACGCGGAACGGTGAACGAATCGCCGAGCGGCCACTTCGCCGTCGGGCGGTCACGGAGCCAGAGCGCGCGCCAATTCCATCGATTCGTGACTCCAGTCGTGACGAGGCTCTGCCGCCGCACGAGCGAAGGTCCACAGGTGAACTCGCTCGTGTTCGACGTCGAGGAGATCCGCGAAGCGACGAATCGTGTCAGCCGGTCTCGCGCGTAGTCGGGAGCGGCAGTTCAGCAGATGTTGCGTAGCGTCGTATGCGGCATCTCCAACGAACGGCTTTGGGTCGATCACCATCCACGGCCGTCGTCGTGCGCGCAGCACATTGCCGGCGTGCAGATCGGTAGCCAGCACTACCGTCGATGCACCAGTCGTCGACAATTCGCGCTGGAGCTCGAGTCCGGCGCGAACGAGCCCCGCGTCGGACCATCGAGCGGCGTCGGCCATGACTTCGTCGCGCCAGGAGGACATGAGCGTGGACAGCGCGCGGAACGGATTGTCAGGCGGCGGCGGTCGTCGCCACAAACGGCGGAGCAGTCCGGCGATCACCGCGTCCTGGTCGGGCTCGAACACGTGACGCAAGCTCGTTCCCGGCTCACAGCGCTCGAGAAGCATTGCGTTGGCCGCCTCATCGGCTTCGAGAAGCAGTACCGTGGGGTCGCCGTCCCAGAATCGAAGGCCTTGGATTTCGTGTTCGCCCTCCATATGTGGCATCCCCACCTTCAGGACCGCGGAGCTGCCGTCTTCGCGCGCTGCCACCGCCACCCATGCGCAACTCACGTCGTCAGAATCGAATGGCGCGGTGAGTGTCAGTGCCCAACGGTCTGCCAAATCGCGTAGCAAAGTCGGAAGGCGCGCCATCCAATCCTCGCGCTCCGGCGATACGTGGCAGGAATCGGCAAGGCGCTTCGGTATTCTCACGAGGTCGGGCATGGCCATCACCGGCGTGCGTGGTCGAAGTCTCGATCGTTGTCAGGAAACTGGCCATTGACGATCGCGTGGCAGACCCTATTTTACTCTATGCCTTGAGTGATCGGTGGGTGGACGGATCGAAGATGCGAGGTATTCGGCGATGTCCGACAGTAGCACGCGTGATTTGTTTCCCGGCGCGCTCGAGATGATGGTGTTACGCCTGCTCAAGCAGAAGCCGATGCACGGGTATGCGCTCGTGCAACGCATCCAGCAAGCGTCGAACAATCTGCTGCAAGTCGAAGAAGGCTCGCTGTACCCGGCGCTTCAGCGTCTTCTCAAGGACGGACTCGTCGAGGCCGAGTGGGGCGTGTCGGCCACCAACCGCCGGGTGCGGATCTATCGAATCACCCGAGCCGGCACGCGGCATCTGGGCGAGGAAGTCTCGCGCTTCGAGCGCATGCTGGACGGCATCAATCTCGTGCTCGCGCTGGGAGGTGAGACATGACGCGGATCCAATGGCTCGATCGCATGCTTCGTCGCCGACAGGCTTACGACGACCTCGCCGAAGAAATTCGGGCCCACATCGACGAGAAGACCGCCGAGCTCGTGGCACGGGGCATGTCACCGATCGACGCACGATATGCGGCCAAGCGCGCGTTCGGCAACGTGACTCACATCGAGGAGCAGGGGCGTGAGACGTGGCAATGGCCGACGATCGAGTCGATCATCATGGATGCGCGATACGCGCTCCGACAAATCCGTCGCACTCCGGTGCTGTCGGGAATTATCGTCGCCACGCTCGCCATCGGCATTGCGGCGACGACAACGGTGTTCAGTTGGACGCGGGGAATTCTTCTCGATCCCTTGCCCGGCGCGGGCGACGCCACTCGCGTCATGGCGATCGAAACGACGACGTCGTCGGGGAGTTGGACGCCGACGTCCTGGCTCGACTACCGGGACTTTCGAAAATACTTGAAGTCGTTCGACGGCCTGGCCGCCACCTTTCCCACGTCTGTCGCGCTCGGCGTCGACAGCCACGCGGAACGTGTCTGGGGAGAGCTCGTGTCGGCGAACTTCTTCGACGTCCTGCGCGTGCGTCCGGCGCTGGGCGGATTCTTCCCCTCGAGCATAGACGAGGCCGAGGGAGCCCAGCCGACGGTCGTGATCAGCTACGATCTGTGGCAACGGCGTTGGCACGGTGACAGCGCTGCTGTTGGGACGGTGGTCAGCATCAACCGGTTTCCGTTCACAATTGTCGGTGTTGCGCCGCGCGACTTTCATGGCTCGATGGCCGGCCAGCAATTCGATGTCTGGGTCCCGGCGGCCATGCTTGGCCAGATCGTTCCCACAGGTGGGTGGTGGTTGAAGGATCGCGGCACACGAACGTTCCGCGTGTTGGCGCGTCTACGCGGCAACGTCGGCTTTGACGCGGCTCGATCCGAGGTCGAGTCGTTCACGCGCTTCATGGCGAAGGCGAACGCAGACGTGAGCGAGGGGATGGGCGGTTTACTCATGCCGCTCTGGCGGTCGCATTGGGGCATGCAAGACGGGCTGCGGGCTCCGCTGATCGTGTTGCTGGCCGCGTGCGGGCTCGTGCTGTTGATCGCTTGCGCCAACACGGCCAATCTGCTGCTCGCGCGCGCCACGGCTCGTAGCCGTGAGTTGGGCCTGCGACTGGCGTTGGGAGCGCCGCGTCGCCGGCTGCTGCGGCAGCTCTTCACTGAGACGGCGATGCTCGCCGTGATCGGGTCCGCCCTCGGCGTGCTTTGCGCGGTGTGGCTGGCGCGATCGCTCGGTGTCCTGGTCCCTTCGTTCGCCGCGCCGGCGCTCCTCGCGCCGCACATCGATGGATCCGTGTTGGCGTTCGCGGCGCTGCTCGCGACGAGCGCGACGCTCCTCGCTGGGATGGCCCCCGCACTCCACGGTTCGCGCGACGCGCTGGCTGACGCGTTGAGTAGCGGTCGCGGGGCGGTCGGGAATGTGCGGGCCACGCGAACGCGGCGTGTACTGGTGACGGCGGAGATGGCGCTTGCGGTCGTCGCGCTCGTGGGATCTGGAATGTTCTATTCGAGCTTTCGAAACATGCACTCGGTGTCGCCGGGGCTCGACGCCGATCACGTCGCTATGGGATCCGTCCGCGTCACGCTCGCGGGCTACGACTCCGCGCACGCCGAATCGTTTCTCGCCGACGTCGCCGACCGGATTCGGCGAGAGCCGGGCATCTCAGCGGTCGGCTACACGGACTACGTGCCCCTGAGCGTCGGGTCGGGATCGTGGGAGAATCTGGAGGTCGAGGGCTACAGTCCGCGACCGGCGGAGGACATGAAGCTTTATCGCGCGGCCATCGGGCCGGGCTATTTCGACGTCGTGCGCATTCCGCTCGTTGCCGGTCGCGATTTCTCGCTGGGCGATGATTCGGCTCATACCGCGGTGATGATCGTGAACGAGACGTTCGTGCGACGCTTCCTCGCCGGGCGGGCGCCGCTTGGCGTCCGCGTGCATGGGTGGGGTCGATGGTTCACCATCGTTGGCGTCGCGAAGGACTCGAAGTATTACCGCGTCACCGAGCCGGCCACGCCGTACTTCTATGTCCCGATTCGGCAGGTGTATCGCCCGGAATACGGCTACACTTTCTTGGCTCGGACGGCTGGACGGGCCGATGTGACCGTGAAGACGATACAGCAAGCCGTGCGAGAGGTGGATCCGGCGGTGCCGGTATTCAACGGCATGCTGCTCTCGACGTACATCGAGGGGCCCTTACAGGTTCAAAAGACGGCAACCCGTCTGCTCGTGTTGCTCGCCGGCGTGGCATCGTTGCTCGCGGCGATCGGATTGTACGGGGTCGTCGCCTACACGATGGCGCAACGGACGAAAGAGCTCGGCGTGCGCATCGCCTTGGGCGCGCAGCCGACCGACGTACTGCGGATCGTCGTTTCGCAGGCCAGCGGGCTGCTTCGCATGGGGCTCATCGTTGGCATCGCGGCGGCGCTGGTGGTTTCGCGCATGCTTTCATCGATGCTTTACCTCGTGGGTGCGGGCGACGTGCCGGTGTTTGCCGGCGCGGCGCTGGTGATGGTCGCCATCGCGGTGGTCGCTACGACGGTGCCGGCCCGGCGCGCCATTGCGGTCGATCCGATGACTGCGCTACGGAGCGAGTGACCACGCGGGCGTCACCCCGCGGCGAGCTTTCGAGCGTCGACTAGCGCGCGACAGACCATTGCGCGAGGCGCATGAACGCGTTGACTCATGCGCGTGGCGCTCATGCCGAAAATTAGGCGACCCTGCCTCGTGGCGCCGGGTTGGGAATAAAACTCGTCGGCCGTCGGTCTTGGATGCAGAGCCCAGAAGCTCGGCCAACATCCAGGGAGAATCGACACCGATGAGCACCCATCGCGATCGCGACGCCGACCGGTTCGACGAGCACGGCAATACTCGTCCGAGCGGGTCCAATTACATCACCAACGACCGGAGCGACGACGGCGTCGACCGTCGAGGATTTCTGCGCTGCATGGCATGGGCGGGCACGGCGACAGTATGGGGAATGGTCGCCGGCGTTCCGACGTCCTTCCCGGTGAGCCGGCTGCCATTTCTCACCGACACGCAGCGGAAGAGCATTTTCTTCGTGCAGATCAGTGACAGCCATATCGGATTCAACAAGGACGCGAACAAGGATGTGACGGCGACGCTGCAGGAGGCGGTCGCCAAAGTGAACGCGTTGCCGCAGAACCCGGCACTCGTGCTGCACACCGGAGACATCACGCAGCTCGCGAAAGCCGACGAGTTCGACACCGCGAACGAAGTGCTCAAGGGCTTGAAGAGCGATCGGGTCTTCTACGTGCCCGGCGAGCATGATGTCGCGACGGACAACGGCGTCTCGTACCTTCAGCGATACGGCAAGGGCACGAAAGGCGGTGGATGGTACAGCTTCGATCACAGCGGCGTGCACTTCGTTGGGCTGGTCAACGTGCTCAATCTCAAGGCCGGCGGATTGGGCTCACTCGGTGCCGACCAAATCACCTGGCTCAAGAAGGATCTGGCGGGTCTTCCGAGCAGCACGCCGATCGTAGTGTTCGCGCACGTGCCGCTCTGGACCGTGTATCCGGAGTGGGGCTGGGGGACCGATGATTCCGAGCAAGCGCTGGATCTCGTGAAACGGTTTGGCTCGGTCACCGTGCTGAATGGGCACATTCACCAGATCATGCAGAAGGTCGAGGGCCACGTGTCGTTTCACACGGCGATGTCGACGGCGTTCCCGCAGCCAACACCGGGCACCGCACCAGCGCCCGGACCGATGAAGGTCCAACCCGAACGCCTCAAGAGCGTTCTTGGTATCACCAACGTCACGTTCATCCCCGGACGAAGCACGCTCGCGGTCGTCGATGCGACGCTCTCCGGCGAACCGCCGGATTTCGAAGCTGCGTCGCACGACGCGATGATGCGTCGCAAGAGCGAGCGAAAGACCATCACCTTGGCCGCGAACGAGATCGGCATCGACAACTTTCAATTCACGCCGCCCATCCTCACCGTGAAAGCTGGGACGAAGGTGACGTGGATCAATGGCGACGACGTGCCGCATCTCATCGTGAACACACAGAACAAGTTCAAGCAGTCGGGCGTGCTCGACACGGATCAGCGGTACAGCACGACGCTCACCAAGCCGGGGACGTACGATTATTTCTGCTCGCTCCATCCCAAGATGCAGGGTAAGATCGTGGTGAAGTAGCCGCGCTCCGATCATCGCGGTGACCGAACGGCTCGGCGGCCGCCGATCGGCGCCGCGGCCTTCCGGATCTCTTTGACACCGGCGTTGAGACGGCTCCGCAACAACGACCGCAGCGTCGCGCCGTCGCTATACCCGACCCGCGAGGCGACTTCGTCGACGCTGGCGCTGCCCGTTTTCAACAGGTGCACTGCACGCTCGACACGCAGGCTTTGGAAGTACGCCAGCGGTGATTTGCCGAGCACCCGCTGCATGTGGCGCGCGAGCGTTCGTTTGCTGGCGCCGACCGCGTGGGCCGCATCGTCGAGGTCGAAGCCGCGCGCCAGCCTCGCTCGCGCCCAACTCTCGAACCGCTGAACTAGCGGATCGGAGTGCACGAGATGATCGGTCAATGCATAGGCCGACTGCGACGGCCGCGAGTCGACGATGAGGTACTTGGCCGTGAGCGAGGCGAGCTGCGGACTGACGCTCCGAATAAGCCAGAGCGCAAGATCCATGTGGCTCAATGCGGCTCCGGCGGTCACGAAGCGACCCGACTTCACGATCATGTTCGATTCATCGAGTAGCACGGCGGGATATCGCTTGCGAAACAACGGAGCGAGCCACCACGTGGTCGTTGCGTGCTGATCGTCCAAGAGACCCGACTCCGCCATCACGAACGTCCCGATGCATGCGGCGGTCATGATCGCTCCGCGGCGTGCCCAATGTCGCAACGCGTCGGTCGCGTCGCGGACGTCGGGTCGTTGAAGCGCGAGCTCCAATGGGCCGGGCATCTTGAACCCGATGGCCGGGACCACGACCCAATCGGGCGTTCGCGCGGCGATCGTGCGCACTGGTACGCCGAGCCCCTGCGATGTCGTCACGGTGCGTCGCACGCCGACGGTCCGCACCTCGAAGCGCGGCACAGCCAGCTTGGACATTTCGGCCAGCTCGTTCGCGGTCTGAAACGCGTCGAGCACGGCGGAAAGACCCAGATCGAACACACCGTCGAGAGCGAGGACGTCGATACGCATGGCAAGTATGATACTAAATATGGCGTTTTTGCCAATAGCGAATCGCGCGGGAAGAACCTAGGCTCAGAGTCATCACTTTCTCAAGGAGACCCACATGGTGACGCGCAGCCTGTTCGTTCGGCTGGAGGCCAAAGCCGGCAAAGAAGAGGAGGTCGCGGCGTTCTTGAGGCAAGGCCTCGAGCTCGCCAACCAAGAGGCAACGACTCCGGTCTGGTTCGCGCTGCGGCTCGGACCCACCACGTTCGCGATCTTCGATGCGTTTCGCGACGATGCGGGGCGCCAGGCTCACCTCACGGGACCCATCGCGAAGGCGCTCATGGCGAAGGCGCCGGACCTGTTCGCCGTGCCACCCGTCATCGAGCAGCTGGACGTGCTCGGCGCCAAGCTTCCAGCATGAGCGGCGAACGAGACGCCGGTGCCGCGAGGTCGAGGGATGAATTCGCGTCGAGTGTTCGGGGCAGTGTGCTCGAGACGATTGGGAATACGGCGCTCGTCGAGCTGCGCCGCGTGGTGCCGGCGGGCTGCGGCCGGATTGTCGTGAAGGTCGAAGGGGAGAATCCGACCGGCAGCATGAAGGATCGGATGGCGCAGGCGATGATCGGCCGAGCCGAAGGCGACGGCAGGTTGAAGCCGGGTGATACGATCGTCGAGTACACCGGCGGGAGCACCGGCGCGTCGCTCGCATTGGTGTGTGCCGCGAAGGGCTATCGGCTTCGGATCGTGACGTCCGATGCCTTCAGCGAGGAGAAGCTCACGCAGATGGCGGCGTATGGCGCAGAGCTGACGCTCGTCGCCAGCGACGGTGGGCGAATTACCAAGCGATTGATCTTAGACATGATCGAGGTGGCGCGAGAGATCAGTCGAGCGCCCGGTACGTATTGGACGGATCAGCTCAACAACGCCGACAGCATTGGCGGCTATCGCCCAATGGGCGAAGAGATTTGGGAGCAAACCGCTGGTGCCGTCGACGCCTTTGTTCACTCAGTCGGGACGTCGGCGTCGCTGCGCGGTGTCTCGAACGTCCTTCGACGGCATAAGCCCGAGGTTCAAATCATCGCGGTCGAGCCGGGCGAGTCCGCTGTGTTGTCGGGCGGCGCGCCGGGGGCGCACAAGATCGAGGGGATCGGGATTGGTTACGCCCCGCCATTGTGGGACTCAAGCATCGTGTCCGACATCATTTCCGTGACGACGGCGGAAGCGGAGGCAATGGCCCGGCGGTTGGCGCGAGAGGAGGGCCTGTTTGCCGGAACATCGTCGGGGGCGAACGTCGTTGCAGCCATTCGTGTAGCGGAACGATTGGGGCCGGGGACAACAATCGCCACGCTCTTGGTAGATTCAGGTCTCAAATACTTGAGCACCGACGTGTACCGGCGCCGAGCAGGAGTTTGAACCACGCTATGGGTGAGGCAGGCTAATATGAAAATGCTCGTGCTCGGGGCCGGCGGTATCGGGGGATATTTCGGCGGACGGCTGGCCCAGGCCGGCGTGGACGTCACGTTCCTCGTTCGACCCAGGCGGCGCGAGCAACTCGCGCGCGATGGCCTGCGCATCAGGAGTCCGCTCGGTGACGCGGAGCTGCCGGTCAAGACCGTCCTCGCGACGGAGCTTGGGCCCGGCTACGACTTTGTGCTGCTCACCTGCAAGGCGTACGATCTCGACTCGGCGCTGGATGCGATCGCGCCCGCCATGGACGGTCATTGCGCGGTCGTGCCGATGCTGAACGGCATGGCGCACCTCGCGCGGCTCGACGAGCGGTTTGGTGCTGCGAACGTGATGGGCGGCGCGTGTTCGATCAGCGTCACGCTGGAGAAGGACGGAGCGATTCGTCACGCCGATCCGCTGCAACGCATCGCCTTCGGAGAGCGCGACCGCTCGCGATCTCCCCGCGTCCGGATGCTGGCCGATGCGTTCGCGGCGACGACGATCGAGTGGGAGCTTGCCGACGACATCGAGCAGAACATGTGGGAGAAGATCTCATTTCTCTCCGTGCTGGCCTCGGTCAATTGTCTGTTCCGCGGCAATCTTGGCGAGATCATTGCCGCGCCGGGCGGGCTCGCAGCCATCGAGCGCGCGCTCGCCGTCAACTTCGAGATCGCGGCGCGCAACGGCCATCCACCGCGCGCACCAGCCATCGAGTTCGGGCGCAAAACGCTCACCGATCCGGCGAGCAAACGGAGCGCCTCGATGCTGCACGACCTCGAAGCCGGTTTGCCGGTCGAGAGCGATCACGTCGTCGGGTGGATGCTCGAGCAAGCGCGCGCTCACAAACTGGACGACACCGTGCTGTCGCTAGCGTATACACACCTCAAGACGTACGAGGCGCGACGGGACGCCGGCCGGCTTCCGCGTCGCGAGTCGTGACGTGGCGATACGAGTGGTGCGGCTCGGGTCTCCGCGCGCGGCGAACGAAGGCCTGCGTCTCGGCACCGTTCGGCGCCCGCCGCGCGGCGTGCCCAAGGCGCGCTTCGCCGCACTCGACTTCTACGATGTGTGGTTGCCGAATCTGTCGCCGAGTCAGGCATTAGTGACGGAGGCGCAACACGCCGATGACGACCGGTCATGGAAAGCGTTCGAGCGAAAATTCCGGGCCGAGATGAACAAGCCGGACGCGGCACGGGTCCTCGACTTGCTCGCGGCGCTCTCGCACCAGACCAATTTCTCGCTCGGATGCTATTGCGAGAATGAGAATCGATGCCATCGGTCCGTCCTCAGGCAACTATTGGAAGAACGCGGGGCTGAGCTTGCCTGAAGAATTGTCGATTTCGCCGTCTCTCGTTCGTTGTATAGGAAAGGCAATCCAGCCACGACACGGGAGAAGGTGGGTATGGACAGAATCGCGCAGATGAGACCGAGGCTCGCGGTGTTGTACGATGGGGCCGCCGGTCCGAAGGTTTATCGCGTCGCCGTCGACATCGCCGCCAAAGCATGGGATTCCGGCTCGAGTGTGCGCGTGCGGCGCGTGGGACCGCTGGCTGTTCCCGACGACTGGGCGTCGCGGGCCGATTGGTTCGAACTGCTCAGTGATGCCGATGATATCCCGGCGGTTAGTCCGGAGGACCTCGATTGGGCGAGCGTTACGCTCGTCGTGTCGCGCCCGCGGGCCCAGCGGGCTCCGTTGGGACCATTCGCGCGCGTTGACATAGGGGGAGGGAGTATCTAGTTTCCGTGTGTACCCCCCAAGGGTATATCGCGACAGCGACACGCGGAGCTCGATATGATCACCCTCAGCGCCACAGATTGGCTGGTCATCGCTGCCGGACTGGGCGCGGTGGCCTGGGTCAACTGGTATTTCTTCTTCGCCGAGCGCAGCGCCGCGACCGCGAAGGCCAACGCGAGCGGCCGCCAGGACATCACCGTGGTCGTGCGAGGCGGCTACGAGCCCGCGACGATCCGCGTGAAGGCCGGACGCCCCGTGCGCCTCGCCTTCGACCGGCAAGAAACTTCCGGATGCTCGGAAGAGATCGTCTTTCCCGATTTCAACCTTCGAAAGTTCTTGCCGGCGTATCAGCGCACGCTAATCGAGCTGACGCCGCCCAAGGCCGGCGTCTACGAATTCACGTGCGGAATGAGCATGCTGCACGGCCGCGTGATCGCGGAATGAGCTGGTTGCGCGCTTAGGACACGGACCCATGGCTACGACGCACATCGACGATCCAGAGA
>DASVYG010000278.1:0-5654 GCA_036392315.1 Gemmatimonadaceae bacterium | reverse complement strand
GGTCGAACGCGACGTCGCGGCGCCGAAGTTGGATTGGGCGCCAACCTCGGTCCGGTGTCGATCTCCACGGCATACACGCTCTCACACTTTCGTTTTCGGGATTTCCTGAACGGCACCACGCAGTACGCGGGAAACACAATTCCGGGAATTCCCGAGCATCAAGTGCAGGCGTCGGCCACGTGGCGTGTCGGCAAGGCCTTCGTGCTCGCGGAAGGAATCGCCAAGAGCCGCGTGTTCGTGAACGACGCCAATACGCTGACGCAGCTTTCGGTGCCGTGCTCGGCCGGAAGCACCGCGTTGTGTCGCCTGCACGATCCCACTGCATTCAGCGTCTTTAATGTTCGCGTTGGCGGGACCGCGGTGTTCGGACGTCCCTGGCTGTCGCCGGTCATCGGCGTGCAGAACGCGTTCGACAAACATTATGTCGGCTCCGTCGCGGTGAACGCGTCGGGAGCGACACCGTCCGCGACGAAGTTCTACGAGCCGGCGCCGGGTCGCACCTGGTTCGTCGGGCTGAGTGCGGCGACCAATCCCTGGTAGCAGCGGGATCGGGGTGCGCGTAGCTTCTCAGCGCCAACCTCTCCGCCACCGCCGGCTCTGCATGGATCCCTCAACGATCGACATTCGCCCACTCGCGACGCACGCCGAGCGGCAGGCGTGTTTCGATTTGCAGCGCGAAACGTGGGGCGAGTCGTTCAGCGACGTCGTTCCCGTCAGCATCCTCAAGGTGTGTCAGCGCATCGGCGGCGTGGCGGCGGGCGCGTTCTCGCGCGATGGCGAATTGCTGGGATTCGTCTTCGGGCTCACAGGCGTCGAGCGCGGACGGATCGTGCACTGGTCGGACATGCTCGCCGTACGACCGGAGGCGCGCAACATCGGTCTTGGTCGTCGGCTCAAGGAATACCAACGACATTTCGTCCGAGAGCTCGGCGCCTCGGTGATCTACTGGACGTTCGATCCCCTCGTTGCCAGAAACGCGCATCTGAATTTCAATCGACTGGGAGTGCGGCTCGCGGAGTACGTGGAGGACATGTACGGCGTCACCGACAGCGTGCTCCATGGCGGCATGGCCACCGATCGCCTCGTCGTTGCCTGGCCAACGCGCGACGACGAGATCGATGCCGGCATCGCCGAAGCGGAGCGCACGCTCGACTCGGCGGACTGCCGCCAATCACCGATCGCGACGGCGGAGTGGATCGCCGGGGCGGCCGGCGCCGCAATCTTGCCGCACTGCATTCGGGTCGAGATCCCGTCGAACGCGGAAGCGTTGCTCCACGACGCGCCGAATGACGCCGCGCATTGGCGCCAGTCGGTGCGGTTCGGAATGCAGTGGGGGCTCAACGCCGGTTACACGGTGAGCGCGTTCTTCATCGACGACCAACTGCAACGCGGATACTATCTCATGACGCGACAGAATCGTCAGACGCCCGCCAACGGCCGCTCGTGACGCTTCCCACCGTCGTCGAGCGCCAATTTCCCGGCGCGCTCAGCTCCCGCCTCGTCACTCTGCGCCGCGACATTCACCGGCATCCGGAGCTGGCATTTCGTGAATCGGAAACGGCCAATCGTCTGATCGCGGCACTGCGCGACGTTGGCGTCGAGGACGTTCGCACGGTCGCGAAGACCGGCGTCGTCGCTCGCGTTCCCGGGCGGGATCGCGGTGCTCCGGTCGTCGCGCTCCGCGGCGACATCGATGCACTTCCGATCCAAGAGGCGACCGGTCTTCCGTTTGCCTCGCAAGTGCCGGGCGTCATGCACGCGTGTGGCCACGACGTTCACGCTACCTGGGCTGTGGCGGCGGCCGCGCTGCTGGCGCAGTCTCCCGCGGCCGGCGACGTGCTCATCGTCCTGCAGCCGGCCGAAGAGACGGGGAAGGGCGCGCTCGCGATTCTCGAGAGCGGCGCGCTCGACGGCGTCGCGGCAATCTTCGGCGGGCATGTCGACCGCCGGTTTGCCGTTGGTCAGGTCGTGGCCGACGAAGGTCCGCTCGCCGCGTCGGCCGACATGTTCGACATCGAGTTGGTTGGCGCGGGTGCGCACGGCGCACGGCCACACGAGGCGCGCGATCCAATCGTCGCGCTCGCGGCGGTCATCTCGGCGCTGCAAACCATCGTGTCGCGCCGGCTCAATCCAGCAACGCCGGGCGTCGTGACGATCGGATCGGTGCACGCTGGATCTGCGTCGAACGTGATTCCCGAGCGTGCCCAACTCTCGGGCACCGTACGCGCGGTCGACGCGAGATCGCGCGACATGATGCTCGACGAGGTCAAGCGCATCTCCGAGACGGTCGCGTCGGGGCTCGGGGTGGAGGCGCGTGTCACTCTCGACAGGGGAACGCCGCCGATCGTGAACCCGCCGATGCCAACTGCCTGGGCGCGAACCGCGGCGTCAACCGTCCTCGGCGCTGCGAATGTCGTTCCGCTCGGCTTTCTCAACCTGGCCGGTGAGGACTTCGCACATTACATGGAGCGCGTGCCGGGGTGCTTCCTCCGGATCGGGGCATGCGAGCCGAACGGTCCGGTCATCCCTGCGCATGCACCAAAGTTCTACGCCGCAGAAGAGAGCATCTTCGTAGGCGCTGCCGTGCTCGCCGAATGTGCTCGCGTGGCGTCTCAAGCGCTCGCCATAAGTACATGATCTGTTGCGCGTTGCACACGACGTTCGGGAACGTCCTTTAGGTACTCGGATTCATCCTGGAACAGACTGCTTTCTCAGGGTTACGGTAGCGGTTCGCACGCTTCCCACACAGTTCAAGTTGATGCCTTTTCGTCACTCATTACGGTGGTGTTCGCTCGTCGTGCTCGGAGTCCTTGCGGCGTGCGGCAGCGACGGTGGAACGGGTCCGTCCAACAATCCCCCAGCGCGACTCGACGCTGTCACCGACCTCTCGCGGACAGCCGCGGTCGGGACCGCCGTCCCTGGAGGGATCATCGTCAAGGTGAGCGATGCCTCGGGACGGCCGGTGCAGAATGCCGCGGTCGCCTTTGCAGTCACGCAAGGCAACGGCTCGACGTCGCCGCGCGTTGCCACAACCGATTCCAAGGGTCAAGCGACCGCAACCTGGACGCTCGGCACGATCCTCGGGCAGAACGAGGTTACCGCGAGCGTGACCGGCGTGGGCACGCAGATCAAGTTCGAAGCGGTTGGAACGCCCGGCGCGGTCAACTCCATTGTGCTCAGCCCGCCCTCGGCCCGCCTGCTCCCGACGGTCGACACGATGCGTATTACCGCGCAGAGTCTCGATGCATTCGGCAACGTCACGAGCCCGGCTCCCACGCTGCAAGCGCGCGATCCGTCGCTGCTGTCGATCGACTCCTCGGGCCTCGTTCGCGCCTTGAAGCGCGGGTCGGGCACCTACGTTGTTGCAACCGCGGGAACGAAGAGTGATAGCGTTCTGGTCACCGTGCTTGCGCCCGGGCAATCCATTTGCACCGCGGCAGCGAATCCGGTCGAGCTCAGCATCGGCCAAGTGATCACTGACGTCTCTGGCCTGGGCTTTTGCGTCCACGCGTCGACGTCCGGCGCCGAGTACGCGATGGTTCCTTACTACAACCCGGGCGTGCCAAGCGCGACGACTCAGATCGAAGTGCGCGGCCTGGGGATCGCGCCGCTCACCATTCCGACGGCTACGTTGCTTCCATCACTCGCCGTGCAGCCGGGCGTCCAGCCGCTCGTTCCGGACGACGCATTCGAATCGCGGCTGCGCACACGCGAACGCGTCGAGGCTGGACAGCGACTACAAAGCGCGCGTTCGTGGTTCAAAGCTCAGCGCGACATCATCGCCGCCAACCCAGCCGCCGCGGCGAACGTGCCGGCGGTCGGTGACATTCTCAAGCTCAACGCGAACGCCAACGCGTTCTGTGACAACCCCGATATACGAACGGGCCGCGTGGCGGCGATCACGGACAAAGCCATCGTCGTCGCCGACACGGCCAACCCCGCGGGTGGATTTACAGACGCCGAGTATCAGTCCATCGGTGTGACGTTCGATACGCTCGTCGATCCGGTCGACCGCGCGGCATTTGGGGCGGCGACCGACATCGATAACAACGGCCACGTCATTCTCTTCTTCACTCGTGCGGTGAACGAGCTGACCTCCAGTGGGTCGAGTAGCGTGGTCCTGGGCTTCTTCTACCAGCGGGACCTGTTTCCGAAGACCGTCGCGCCTGGCCCCTGCCCGGGCAGCAATGTGGCGGAGATGTTCTATCTGCTCGTGCCCGACAGCGCCGGCGTCGTCAACAACAACAAGCGCTCCAAGGCGCAGGTCATCTCGTTCACCAATGGCACCGTCGCACACGAGTATCAGCATCTGATCAACGCGTCCAGACGCATGTACGTGAATGGCGTCGGGACGAACTTCGAGGAGAAATGGCTGGACGAAGGACTCGCGCACATCGCCGAGGAACTGAATTTCTGGCGCGCATCGGGGCGAAGTCCGCGCACGAACATCGACGCGTCGATGTTCTCCGATCCGAAAGCCACCGCGGCGTACTCCACCTTCCAGGTGAACAATTCGCGTCGCTACCAGACCTATCTGGCGAAAACCGAGACGCAGGCGCCGGTCGGGTCCGACTCCGGCGACGATGATCTGCAAACGCGGGGTGCGATCTGGAGCTTTCTGCGCTACGCCGCCGACCATCTGCCCGCCGGCGCGGAGAACAGCTTCTGGTTCAACCTGGTCAACTCGAAGACATCCGGCCTCGCGAACCTGACGAGCGCGCTAGGCGCGGACCCGAGCTCCCTCATGCGCGATTGGGCGATCTCGGTCTTCATGGATGACAACGCGGCCAACGTCGACGCACGTTTTCAACAGCCGAGCTGGAACCTGCGCAGTGTGTTCACGGGCGGAGGCACGTCGACGCCGTTCCCGTTGACGACGCGATTGCTGACGGACGGCGTCGCGAACACGGTGCAAATGGCGAGCGGAGGCGTGGCGTTCTTGCGATTCTCCGTCCCCAGTGGCCAGGACGCGTTGCTCACGGTAACATCGAGCGGTCAGCTGTTGCCGTCCACGGTGCAACTTGCGATGGTGCGAGTTCGCTAGTCTCTTTCGCCCTCTTCGTGGTGGAGTCTGACCGTGCCTGCGTCTCCAAGAGTCTCATTGGGCTGGCGATCGATTCGGAGGCCGCTCGTCGCGCTCGTCGCCGCGATCGCGCTGACAAGTTGCTTGAACTTGAATGTCGATCAGCCCGCGGACCAACCGTCCGATCCGGCGACCGAGACGTTCGATCCAAGTCTCAACATCAATATCTCGACGATGCAGCGCACGCCATCGGGCGTGTACTACAAAGACGGTCCGTTGGGGAGCGGCACGCCGCTCACCGGGCTCGGAACCGTCGTGGTGACCTTCGTCGCGTACCTGAAGAACGCCGTCGTGTTTCAGCAAGGCGTCGGCGTGCAGACCACGCTCGCCAATGAGATCCTCGGGCTTCGGGAGGGTTTGCAAGGCATGCGCCCGGGCGGGGAGCGACTGCTTGTCATTCCGTCGGCGCTGGCCTTCGGCTCGAGCAGCGGCTCCGTTCCGCCGAACAGCACCGTGATCTACGACATCATTCTGGTGTCGATCCCGTAAACGGAGCCGACGCACGGGACGGATTGCAAACGGGGCGGATCCAGCGAGATCCTCCCCGTTTTCGTAGCTTATGCGGAAGCAG
>DASVYG010000277.1:0-8750 GCA_036392315.1 Gemmatimonadaceae bacterium | reverse complement strand
CGTGCGCGATGCCGCGGAGTTGCTGTTCGACAACTCGACGTTCAACGGGCATCCGCGATTCTTCGGGTACATCACGTCGTCCGCGTCGCCGATCGGTGCGCTGGCCGACATGCTCGCCGCGGCGGTGAATCCGAACGTTGGTGCGTGGGCGCTGTCGCCCATTGCGACCGAGATCGAGCTGCAGACGATTCGGTGGATCGCGCAGTTCATCGGCTTCACGCCCGAGTGCGGCGGCATTCTGGTGAGTGGCGGCAACATGGCGAACATGGTGTGTCTCATCGCCGCGATTCGCGCCAAAGCGGGGCAGGGCGTCGACGTCCGCACGCACGGCGTGGGTGCGGCGCCGCGGTTGGCGGTGTATGCGTCGGCCGAGGTCCATACGTGGTTGCAGAAGGGGGCGGACATCTGCGGCATCGGCACCGACGCGGTGCGCGTCATCGCCGTGGACGAGTCACGCGCGATCGACATGGACGTGCACCGTCGTCAGATCGACGACGATCGTCGCGATGGGTGGAAGCCGGCAGTCGTTGTCGGGACGGCGGGATCGGTCAGCACCGGCGTGATCGATCCGCTCCCCGAGCTTGCGGCGCTGTGCGCGGCGGAATCGATGTGGTTTCATGTCGACGGAGCGTATGGCGCGCCGGCCGCGGCGCTCGCCGATGCGCCGGCGGCGTTGCGCGGCATCGCGCTCGCGGACTCGGTCGCCGTCGATCCGCACAAGTGGCTCTATGCGCCGCTGGAGGCGGGGTGCGCGCTGGTGCGCGACCCGGAGGCGCTCCGGAGCGCGTTCAGCTTTCATCCGCCGTACTATCAGTTCGACGGCGACGCGCAGGATCCGCCGACGAACTTTCACGAGTGGGGCCCACAGAACTCGCGCGGATTTCGCGCGCTCAAGGTGTGGCTCACCATGCGACAGGTCGGCCGCAACGGTTTCGTGAAGATGATCGGCGACGACATCGCCCTCGCGCGCGAGCTGCATCGGCTGGCGGCGGCAAACGACGAGCTCGAGGCGCTGACGCAGGCGCTGAGCATCACCACGTTCCGCTACGTTCCGCCCGATTTGCGCGAGGGGCGTCACGACGCGCGGACCGTCGAATATCTCAACCAGCTCAACACGCGGCTCCTCGCGAAACTCCAGGAAGACGGTACCGTATATCTCTCGAACGCGGTGATCGGTCCGGTGTTCGCGCTCCGCGCGTGCATCGTGAACTTTCGCACGTCGTCGAAAGACATAGAAACGTTGGTGGATGCGACACTGGCCGCTGGGCGCTCCCTGGACGTGGAGCGTCTGGTGAGCCAAGCTGCCTCGTCATCGTGAGCGAAGGTCGCCCATTGTCATCCTGAGCGAAGCGAAGGATCTCCTGGTCTCACCTGAGTCGAGATCGTCGGAGCCACCAAGTCCGGCCAGAGTTGCCACGGAATCCGCGGAGTCAACGGAACACCACGGATCTTCTTTTTTGAGGCTCCCAAAGAAGAAGCTCGACCGCTAAACGAGAATCATTCCGTGGATTCCGTGACATTCCGCGGCCAAGCAGTTCGAAACGTCGGGAACAGCAGATCCTTCGTCGCTTCGCTCCTCAGGATGACATAGGTCCGCCCCCCTTTTCCGGAATCAGCCTCGATGGCCCTCACGATCGCCGGTCTCTCCAAGACGTACCCCAACGGGGTCCGCGCACTCAAGAACCTGTCGTTGACGATCGGAAACACCATGTTCGGGCTGCTCGGTCCCAACGGTGCGGGCAAGAGCTCGCTCATGCGAACGATCGCGACGCTGCAGGACCCCGACAGTGGCTCGATCACACTCGACGGCCTCGACGTTCTCACGCAGAAGAACGAAGTCCGAAAGATCCTGGGCTATTTGCCGCAGGAATTCGGTGTGTACCCCAAGATGTCGGCGCTCGAGATGTTGAATCATCTCGCCGTCCTCAAGGGAGTGGCGTCGGCGGGTGAACGCAGGGAAATGATCGACGCCCTGCTGCAGCAGACCAACTTGTGGGACGTTCGGAAGAAGGCCATCTCGACGTACTCGGGCGGCATGAAGCAGCGATTCGGCGTCGCGCAGGCGCTGCTCGCCAACCCCCGACTGATCATCGTCGACGAGCCGACCGCCGGGCTCGACCCCGCCGAGCGCAATCGGTTTCTCAATTTGCTGGCGTCGATCGGGCGTGACGTCACGGTCATTCTCTCGACGCACATCGTGGACGACGTCCGCGAGCTCTGTCCGCGCATGGCGATCATCGCGTCGGGTGAAGTGTTGCTCGAGGGCGCTCCCGCTGAGACGCTGGCGACGTTGGACGGCCAGATCTGGTCGCGCGTGTTGTCGACCGACGACGAGCTGCGCGCCATCCAAGCCGAGCTCCAAGTGGTGAGCAGTCATCTGGTCGGCGGTCAACACGAAGTCCGCGTGTTTGCGCCGTCGTCGCCGGGTGCCGGATTCCGGTCGGTTCCGTCGGGACTCGAGGACGTGTACTTCCTCGCCGTCTCCCGTCACGCCACGAACTGAGCTCTCAGGAGGCTGGTATGGCCATGTTCTGGGAGTTCTTCACCTTCGAGCTCAAGTTCCGGGCGAAGAGTGTCTCGACCTACGTCTATTTCCTGATGTGGGTCGCGTTCTCGTTTCTCAGCGTTGCGTCGGAGAGCTTCGGACCCGTCGGTGCGTCGAATGGCAAGGTGCTGCTCAACGGGCCATGGGCGATCTCATACAACGCTTTCGGCGCCAGCCTCTTCGGCGTCATCATCATCGCGGCGATCTTCGGCACGTCGATCCTTCGCGACTTTCATCGCGACACGTACCAGATGGTGTTCACCAAGCCGATCTCGAAGCTCGCGTACCTCGGCGGGCGCTGGGCCGGCTCGTACGTCACCACGGTGTTCGCGTTCTCGGGCATGTTGCTGGGGACATGGCTCGGCACCTTGGCGCCGTGGGCCGATCATGCGCGCATCGGGCCCAACCACCTCTGGTGGTACGTGCAGCCGTTCCTGTCGATCAACGTCATCCAGATCTTCTTTCTCGGGTCGCTGTTCTTCGCCGCGGCCGCGCTCACGCGCAAGATCTTCATCGTGTATCTGCAGGGCGTCGCGCTGTTCATGGTGTACATCATCGGGCTGACGGTCTATTTCGCCACCCGCTCACTCGAACACTTCTGGTCGGGCATTCTCGATCCCGTCGGACTCATCGCCGTCGACAACGTGTCGCGGTACTGGACCGTGATCGAGAAGAACACACAGCTCTTGCCGTGGGATTTCAGCGGCAACTCGCCCGGCGTGTTCCTGTACAATCGAATTCTGTGGACGCTCGTGGGTCTGCTCTCGCTCGTGGGGACGTGGATCTTGTTCCCGATGTCGGTCGAAGCACTCACCGCGCAAGCGCAAGGCAAGCGCGCCGCCAAGGCGCGCCTGCAGGACGCCGAAGACGCGCGTCCCGACAGGCCCCGAGTCGCGGCCGCGATTCCGCACGTCCACCAGGTCTTTGGCCGCCGGGCCACCTTCACGCAGTTCGTGTCGCTGTCACGGCTTCGCGTCCGCAACGTCATGCGAGAGATCCCGTTCTGGGCGATCGTGGGTCTCCTCATCGCATTCGCGATCAACAACGGGCAGTTCGCGGGCCGAGCGGGCGATCAGAACGTGTGGCCCGTGACCTACCTCATGCTGCAAGCGGTGGAAGGATCGGGGACGCTGTTCTTCTACATCGTCGCGACGCTTTACGCGGGCGAGTTGGTGTGGCGGGAGCGCGATACGCATTTCGACGGCATTCACGACGCGCTGCCGGTGAGCGTGACGACCGACTGGTTGTCGAAGCTCACCGCGATCGTGCTGGTCGAGGTCGTGCTGCTCTTCGTGACGATGCTCGTCGGCATCTTCATGCAGACGCTGGCGGGCTATCACCACTACGAGCTGACGCAATACTTGAAAGAGCTCTACGTCGTCACGTTCCCTCAGCTGGTGGCGTTCGCGCTGCTCGCGCTGTTCGTGCAGACCGTGATGTCGAACAAGTTCGTGGCGCACGGCATCGTGATCGGCCTCGTCGTGATGCAGCCGATCCTGTTCAACTTCGGGTGGCAGAATTCGCTGTACCTTCCGGCGTCGGTGCCGGCGTACATCTACTCCGACATGAACGGCTACGGCCACTACGTGCCCGCGCTCTTCTGGGCCACCACGTACTGGCTGTCGATCATGGCGTTCCTCGGCGTGGTCTCCATCGCCTACTCGCGGCGCGGCGCGGAGGACTCGTTCGCGTCGCGAACGCGGCTCGCGATTGCGCGCGCGCCGCGGCTCGCTCCCGCGGCGGCGCTCTTTCTGATCACCGCGCTCGGCGCGGGCGGGTGGTTCTACTACAACGCGCACGTGCTCAACGAATATCTCACGCCCGAAGATCGCCGGCACATCCAGGCGCGATACGAGACGGACTACAAGAAGTATGAGCTGCTGCCGCAGCCAAAAGTCACGGCCGTCGACGCCACCATCAACATCTATCCGGAGCGCCGCTCGTTCGACGGCACCGGTCGATACACGCTCCAGAACAAATCCGCCGAGCCGATCTCGCAAGTCCACATCACGGACGAGCACCAGAGCATCTCGAACGTCAAGCTCGATCGGCCGTTTCATCTCGTGAGCAGCGCCGCGCGCAATCTCTACTCGATCTACGCGCTCGACCAGCCGCTGGGGCCGGGCGAGGCGTTGACATTGACGTTCGCCGTGTCGCACACCACGCGTGGATTCCGCGACGGAAACGAGCCGGCCGAAGTCGCCTACAACGGAACCTTCTTCGATTCGGGGTTCTTCCCGCAGGTCGGCTACGACGCGAACTTCGAGATCGACGATCCGCGCCGCCGACGGGAGGAGCATTTGGGGCCGCTGATCGAGATGGCCGCGCGCGGCGACTCGATTCACTCGCGCATCAACCTCTTCACGGCGACGTCGGACTGGATCACGTACCACACGGTCGTGAGCACGTCAGGCGACCAGATCGCGATCGCCCCGGGATATTTGCAGCGCAGCTGGGAACAGAACGGGCGCCGGTTCTACGAGTACAGCATGGGCTCCACGCGCATTCTCGATTTCTTCGCGTATCTCTCCGGGCGATACGCGGTGCGGAAGGAAGTGCACCATGGGCCGAACGGGCCGGTCAATCTCGAGGTCTACTACGATCCGGCGCATGCCTACGACATCGACGACATGCTCGCGGCCTCGCGCGCGGGCCTCGACTACTACCAGACGCAATTCGGGCCGTACCAGTTCACGCAGTACCGCATCATGGAGTTTCCCCGCTACCGCACGTTTGCGCAGTCGTTCCCGAACACCGTCCCGTTCTCGGAGGCGATCGGATTCATTACGAGAATGGTGAAGCCGACCGACGTGGATCTCACGTATTTCGTCACGGCACACGAGCTCGGGCACCAGTGGTGGGGACATCAATTGATCGGCGGCCAGGTGCAGGGCTCCAACATGATGTCGGAGACGCTCGCGCAGTACTCGGCGTACATGTTGATGGAGCACAAGTACGGCAAGGACTACATGCACCGTGTGCTGCGGCACTTTCTCGATCAGTACTTGCGCGGACGCGCCGGTGAGCAGCGCCACGAGCCGCCGCTGGCGCTGGTCCAGCGCGAGGCGTACGTGTGGTATCAGAAAGGCGGTCAGATCATGTATACCCTGGCCGACTACATCGGCGAGGACAAGGTGAATCTCGCCTTGCACAACTTTCTGATGCAGTATCGATATGCGAACGCGAACAACCAGATCGACGCGATATCGACCGGCACCGGCCCGATGCCGGTCAACGCCGAGTATCCCGACACGCGCATGCTGGTCGACGCACTTCGGGCACAGACGCCGCCGGAGCTGCAGTATCTGATCGACGACGGCTTCAATCGCATCGTCTTGTACGACAACAAGGCCGTCTCGGCGACGTCCCGCCAATTGCCGAACGGCAAATACGAGGTCACGCTGGACGTACAAGCACGAAAGGTTCAGGCCGACGGCAACGGCGTCGAATCGCCGATGGCGCTGGCCGACTACATCGACATCGGGGTGTTCTCCGGCGCGAAGGACGAGGAGAAGCCGCTGTACATGAAGCGCGAAAAGCTCACGCAGGAGCACCAGCGCTTCACGATCACGGTGGACCAGCAGCCGACGCGCGCCGGGATCGATCCGTACAACAAGCTCATCGACCGGATCGCCGACGACAACATGATCGACGTCACGAAGCAGTAGGCGACGAATTCCTGATCCTTTCCTTTCATCTCGCTTCGGCGATTTGCTGGTAGTTTGCCATGGAACGGGCTAGCCGCGGAAATGCGCGGAATGAGGCGGAGGCCCACGGATTGGATTGAATGAATTATGCCGAGCCGCGTTTCGCGAATGTGACGCGCTCACGCATCGCGACTAGTGATTGATGCCATTCCGTATGTATTCCGCAGACTCCGCGCATTTCCGCGGCTAATGTGAACGCCGCCGAGCAACGAGACCCCGGCATCGTAACCTGGAGGACGAATGACGCACTCGGATGAACGCGGCTCGATCCCGGTCGTCGCGGTATTGACGCTCATGTGCACGATCACGCCGGCGGTGCGGGCGCAAAGTTCGCAACCGGCGGCGGCGAAGGCCGTGGCGGCGCCGTGCCAGTCGGACTTGAACCGCCGGCGATTCGATTTCTGGGTGGGGGAGTGGAACGTCGAGAATCGTGCGGGGCAGCCGGCGGGAAAGAGCAGCGTGCAACGCGTAAGCGGCGGATGCGCGCTGCTCGAGAATTGGACGGCGCCGAATGGATCGACGGGAAAGAGTCTCAACACATACAATCCCGAAGTCGGTCATTGGCAGCAGTTCTGGGTCGGACAATTCGGCGCGGTCACCGAGTATCGCGACAGCGAATGGCGCGGAGACACGTTGGTCTTTCACGCCGTGTCTCGTCCGGCAGGCGGAAGCGAGACGCTCCTTCGTCTGAGCTTCGCGCCGCTGGCCGACGGCCGTGTGCGACAGTTCGGTGAGCAGTCGACCGATGGCGGGAAGACATGGACCGTGGGCTACGAGCTCTTCTACCGCCGCTCGAGTCAAACGAGCGGACCCGAGCCAAAGAATGGCGCCGAGGTGTTGCAGCGCATGCACGACGCCTACGCCGGGAAGTGGTACTCGACGCTCACGTTCACGCAGAAAACCACGCAATTCCCGCCCGACAAGGAGCCGGTCGTCTCGACGTGGCACGAGAGCCTGCGCTATGCGGCGCCGGTGGGCGCGCAGCTGCGCATCGACATTGGTGATCTCGCTGCCGGCAACGGCGTGCTCTACACGGCCGACTCGACGTGGAGAGTCCAGGGCGGCAAGCTGGTCGCCGCGCGCGCGGGCGGAAACGAATTTCTGCCGATGATCGAAGGTGTGTACATGCAGCCGGTCGACCGCACCATCCGCGAGCTCGAGACGACCCACGTGGACATGCAGCGTGTGACGAGCGGACGCCGGCACGATCGAGCGGTCTGGATCGTGGGTGTTGCATCGCCCGCGGACACGACGACGCCGCAGTTCTGGATCGACGTCGACCGCAACGTGGTCGTAAGGATGATTCTGAGCCCGGCGCCGGGCTCTCCAGTGCTCGACATCCGCCTGGAAGGCTACGTCGAGCTCGGCGGCGGTTGGCTGGCGACAAAAATCGAGATGTACTCGAACGGAAAGCCGCGGCAGTTCGAGGAGTACTCGGACTGGAAAGCGAACGTCGATCTGTCGCCCGCCCTGTTCGACGTCGCAAGCTGGACGACGGCACCGCACTGGGCCAAGCGGCCGCCGAACTGAGCGACGGCCTCCCTAGAGCTGCGCCCGCTGCTTCAGCTCGATTCAGCTCGAATCTGCTGAGGTTGGATAGCTTGGTATGATGGTTGCCTACCACATCCGGAGAGTAGGGCAGGTTTCCCCAGGCTCCGAGGTGAGGCGAAATGAACAGAACGATGTCGGCCCTGCTTGCGGTCGCTGCAGTACTCAGCGCCGCTGCGTGCAAGGGCAACAAGGAGCAGTCGGCTGCGGACACGACGACCATGCGCGCCGCTGATACGGTCGCTGGCCGAGCGGTCCCGACCACTGACACGGTCATCAAGACCACGACGACCACGACCGATACGATTCAGGGCAAGGTCAATAAGGACAGCGTGAAGGACAAGGCCAATGCGGCGAAGTCGGCGATCGACAGCGCCGCCGACGCCAAGAAGGCCAAGATCGACAGCGCGGCCGCCAGAAAGAAGGCCGAAATCGACAAGAAGAAGCCGTAGCGAGGGAAGGCTTCGGAGCGAAGGATCTGCCGTCGTGAAAACGATGGCAGATCCTTCGTTTTGTCATACCCAGCGGTCCGCCAAACGACCCCGCAAACGGTGCTGGGATGGGAAAATGTGGGGGCCAGAGGAACATCGGTGATCCGGCCGGCGGAATTCGAACGCATTGAACCACTTGCGCGTACTAGATTCGTGGGTGATTTGCGATCGATTTTGCACGACCACCCTCGTTCATAGGCCCTCGAGCCCGCCACCACACGCGCTCACTCGCGCGGCTGTGTACCCAAACGTTGATTCCTCACCGATGACCGGATTGCGACTCGACGATCGTCGCGCATCGTTGCTGGTTTGTGCTAGTGCGCTACTCGTTCCATTTCTCCTCACGGCCTGCGCGAAAAAGCCGGATCGTCCCGTACGTCAGCCCGCGACCGTGGCCGTGGCGCAGGCGCGTCGCGCCAACGTGCCCTATGTGATCGAGGCCAACGGCGTCGTGGCCCC
>DASVYG010000276.1:0-1666 GCA_036392315.1 Gemmatimonadaceae bacterium | reverse complement strand
GTCGCCGTCGGTGCGCAGGTAGGTCCGTGCGGCGCGGTCGACCAACGACGGAGGCGGACTGTCGCTCACGAAACGGATGACGAGCTTGCGCGCGATGAAATGCGCTGTCGACGGATGACGGGCGAGAATGTCGAGCACTTGGTGCCCGTCTTCGATACCGCGGCCGCCGGGGATGTGCACGCCGAGCACCACCTTCTCGCCCGCGTCGTGCAGCGCGGGCTGAAAGGCGAACGTGCCTCCGGCGAAAATGTTTTCGATGCCCCAGCCGGTCAGGCAGCGCGCCACGTTTTGAACGTCCTGCTGCGTGTAGCCGCCGTCGACGCCGAGCGAATGGAGCTCCATGAGCTCGCGCGCGTAATTCTCATTGAGACCTGTCCGGCGACGTTTCACGACGTGCGTGAGCGACGTGTCGCCGAGCGGAGGATGCGCCGCCCGGCGCTGCTCGATCAGCCATTCCGTGGCCGTGGGATGAAGGCTGTCGACGGTGCTCTGATAGTTGTCCAGATAGAACAACATGGCGGGGCTCGTCGCGACCGCACCGAGCAGATCGCGAAACTTTCCGAGCGCGTGCGCGCGAATGGTTCGGTCGTAATCGACGAGCGCGAACTGGTTCGGCATCTTGTCCGCGCTCACGGAAAAGTGATTCTCCCAAAACGCCGTCATCACCTCGAGCAGTTGTCGCTCGCTGAGCACGGCGCGGAGGAGGACCGATACGGGCAGTTCGCGCGCCGCTGCGGCGCGGGCTCGCCCGAGCTCGGCGGCTTCCGTCTCCCGAAGCTTCGTACGCTCGGCTTGCGCCCGCAGGCTCGCCAACTCGACCATTGCGTTCGCCGTGTCGCCCGCCACCTTTGCTCGCATCATGGCGGTATCTCGTTGCTGCTGCTGTTGCAGTTGCAGCGGCCCCAGGCCGACCTCGTTGGCCTGCGGGTGGTCGGCGATGAGCTCGAACGCTGACTTGTGCGTGATGTCGAGCAGGTCGAGCACGCTATCGGCCAGCCGATCCGGAATGCGTTCCGGATGAAGCTGGCGCTCCACCCACGTTCTCACGCCGACGCGCTCGACGGCGGCGAGATCGCCCGGACGCGCGCCGAACGTGAGTCGGCTGAGCGCCTGCCGTGCGCGATTGGCACTGGTCAGCGAGGAATCGGCTGCCGCGGATTTGTGTTGGGCCGAGGCTGTGGAAACGAGCGCGGTCAGCGCGGACAACATGAGCGCGCCGACAACGGTGACGGCGGCTGGACGACTCTGCCGCATGGCCTTTCATCCTCTTCAGTGAATGCTCGCTCTGGACAGCCGCGCCGTCGCGCCTGTGCGTGACATCAGATAGACAACGCCTGGACCGAATCCGATCACGTTCTCGCCGTTCGGGACTTCTACACGATCGATCAGCTGACTGTTCCGCGCGATGACGTCGTACAGGACGCCGGCCGAGGGCGCCGTTCGATTGACCCGCACCCAGACGTTGCCTTCCGCATCGGCTCGCGTGAATCCGCTCAGGAACGGCGGGCGGTAGTCAGGCAGGTCTGACGGATCGACGTACACGCGACGCTGCGCCAGCGGTAGCGCGCTGTCGTCGCGGCCCAATCCGATGGCGGCGTCGCGCGCGCGAACGGAGTCCATAATCGCGACCTTCGTGCTGTCGGTCAGTCGCATCCACTGAGTCGGG
>DASVYG010000275.1:0-31953 GCA_036392315.1 Gemmatimonadaceae bacterium | reverse complement strand
CATCCAGGCGTTCGAGCCAGTGCTGGTCGAAGGAAAGGCCATTCGAATTCACCCGCTCGTGTGCGCCGCGTTCAACGCGGACTTCGACGGTGACCAGATGGCCGTGCACGTGCCGTTGTCGTTCGAGGCACAGCTCGAGGCGCGTCTGCTCATGCTGTCGTCGAACAACATCTTGAAGCCGTCCGACGGCCGCCCAGTCGCCGAGCCCAGCCAGGACATCGTGCTCGGCTGCTACTTCGCGACCAAGGCGCCCGTCAACTTCAACACGGTCGACGTCAAGACGCTCCGCCGATTCACGCAGGTCGCGGAGATCGAGATGGAGCTCGCGCTGAACCGCCTTACGCGCCACGATGCCTTGCAGTACTTCGTGCGCGACGAAGCCGGTGGTCGTTGGGAGAAGACCACGGCCGGCCGGGTGCTGTTCAATGCGATCATCCCGAAGCAGCTCGGCTACAAGAACACGGACATGAAGAAGAAGGCACTGTCCGAGCTCGTGTTCGAGTCGTATCGCAAAGCTGGACTGGCGGAGACCGTACAGTTCCTCGATCGGTTGAAGGAATTCGGGTTCGCCAACGCCACCCGCGGCGGCGTCTCGATCGGTATCGAAGATCTCGAGATCCCGAAGGCAAAGCAGGCGATGCTCGACGAGGCAACCGAACGCGTCGAGCGTTTCCAGCGTGCCTATCAGACTGGTAACATCACGAACGGCGAGCGCTACAACAAAGTCATCGACACCTGGACGCACGCGAACTCCGACATCGCCGACGAAATGGTCAAGGCGATGCGCGAGTCCAAGAGCGGATTCAACCCGGTGTTCATGATGTTCGACTCCGGCTCACGCGGTAGCCGCGACCAGATCCGCCAGCTGGCGGGTATGCGCGGACTGATGGCGAAGCCGCAGAAGAAGCTCACCGGCGGCATCGGCGAAATCATCGAAAGCCCGATCAAGTCGAACTTCCGCGAAGGTCTGTCGCCACTCGAGTACTTCACGTCGACGCACGGCGCACGAAAGGGTCTGGCCGACACCGCGCTCAAGACGGCGGACGCCGGCTACCTCACGCGTCGTCTCGTGGACGTCGCGCAGGACGTAACGATCAGCGAAGAAGATTGCGGCACGATTCAGGGTCTCGAGGTGTCGGCGCTGAAGGAAGGCGAAGACGTGATCGAGCCACTCTCGGAGCGTATCGTCGGCAACTTTGCCGCCGAGGACGTCGAGGATCCGCATGAATTGGATCAGGCCGGCCGTCGCACGTTGATGGTCGAAGCCGGGCAGCTCATCGACGAAGAGAAGGCGCAGCAGATCGAAGAGTCCGGAATCGAGACGGTCAAGATCCGCTCCGTCCTCACCTGCGAGGCGAAGCGCGGTCTCTGCCGCATGTGCTACGGCCGCAACCTGGCGACGATGAACGTCGTCGACTTGGGCGAGGCCGTCGGCATCATCGCGGCGCAGTCCATCGGCGAGCCGGGTACGCAGCTCACGCTGCGAACCTTCCACATCGGTGGAACGGCGGCTCGTATCGCCGAGCAGACGGCGCGCAAGTCGAAGGTCGCGGGCACGGTCGCCTACAGCGATCGTCTCGTGGTCGTCACCAACCCCGAGGGACAGCGCATCGTCACCTCGTACGAAGGCGAGATCCTCATCAAGTCGTCGGCCGATCGCGCTGCGAACGTCGCCGCGCGCTTGCAGGTCCCGCTCGGCTCGATCCTGATGGTCGAGGATGGCGCCGACGTCAAGCGCGACCAGGTGATCTTCACCTGGGATCCGTACACGAACCCGATTCTCGCCGACGTCGACGGCACGGTGCGTTTCGTCGATATCGTCGAGGACGAATCGGTGTCCGAGGAGTTGGATGAACTCACCGGTCTTCGTCAGCGCGTCATCATTGAAGATCGCGAGAAGAAACTCCACCCGCACATCGAGATCATTCAGGAGAAGGGCGGGAAGGAAAAGCGCGTGCGCGACTTCATCATCCCGGCGGGCGCGCAGCTCACCGTGGAGGATGGCCAGAAGATCTACCCAGGCACCACGCTGGCCAAGGTTGGACGTGAGGCGTACAAGACGCGCGACATCACGGGCGGTCTGCCGCGAGTTGCCGAGTTGTTCGAGGCGCGTCGACCCAAGGATCCTGCCACGATCTCCGAGATCGATGGTGTCGTGCGGTTCGGCGACATCAAGCGCGGCAAGCGAGAGATCTATGTGGCACCGATCAATCACGACGGCTCGCTCGACGAGACGCGTGAAGCACAGTTGTACGAGGTCGGCGCTGGGAAGCACTTGCGCGTGCACGAAGGCGATCGCGTGCGGGCCGGTGATCGTCTGTCCGAGGGACCGGTCAATCCGCACGACATTCTACGGATCAAGGGACCGCGCGCGGTGCAGGAGTATCTGCTCAACGAAGTGCAGGAGGTCTACCGCCTGCAGGGCGTGAAGATCAACGACAAGCACATTGGCGTGATCGTCAAGCAGATGCTGCAGAAGGTTCGCGTCATGGAGCCGGGCGAGACGGAGTTCCTCGAGGGGGAGCACGTCGACCGTCAGGTCTTCCGCGACGAGAACGACCGCGCCAAGAAGAAGAAGGAAACGGCCGCGTCGGCGGAGCCGTTGCTGCTCGGCATCACCAAGGCGAGCCTCACGACGCAATCGTTCATCTCGGCGGCGTCGTTCCAAGAGACCACGCGAGTCCTCACCGACGCGGCGATCCGCGGCGCGAAGGACGATCTCCTTGGTCTCAAGGAGAACATCATCATCGGTCACCTCATTCCGGCCGGCACGGGTATGTACCGCTACCAGGATGTCGAGATCGAGATCGCGCAGCCCGAGGGCTTCGAGGCGCTCCCGCCGATGGCGGCGGAGTTGCCGAACGTCTTCTCGATGGCCGACGAGGACGAGGCGCCGTTTGCGCCGCTTCCACGGCCTACCGTTCGCGAAGAGACTTGATCGGCCGTCACGATCGAGAGAATGGGGTGAGCGATGAGCTCACCCCATTTTTTTTTGCTCAGCCGTGAAGTGGGAGGCTGACGCTCGAATGCCGCCGCGCGCTGAGCCTTGACGGGCGCCGCAAGGCCCGCGATGGTCTCGGCGTGAATCCTTGGATCATCGCCGGACTCGCGATCGTGGGGTTGGTTCTGGGTGGCGGGTGGTACGCTCGCCGCTCGGGTCGTCGCGCGCTCCTTCGCTTCCGCGCGCGCGTCGACCGATTCAAGCTGGCCAGCCGGAAGTCCGTGCGCGAACGTCTGCTCGCCGACCCGGTGATCGCGGCGTCGGTGTGCGCGCACGCCGATTCCACGGGCGTGTCGGAGGCCGTCGCATGGAAGCGCGTCGACGAGTACGTGCACGAGATCGTGCCGTTCTTCAACGTCGTGGCGTACTACCAGATCGGATATCGCCTGTCCGAGCGTCTACTCAACTTGTTCTACAAGGTGTCGGTCGAGCATGAGGATCACTCCGCGCTCGACCGGCTCCCGCGCAATTCGGTATTGGTATACCTGATCAATCATCGCTCGAACGCCGATTACATGCTGGTGAGCTACGCGCTCGCCGGACAGGTCGCGATCTCGTACGCGGTCGGTGAGTGGGCGCGCGCGTTCCCGCTCGAAACCATCTTCAAGGCCTTCGGGTCATACTTCGTCCGTCGTCGCTACCGCGAGCCGCTGTATCACGCGGTGCTGGAGCGATACGTCCAGCTCATTACGCGCGAGGGCGTGACGCAAGGCATTTTTCTCGAGGGCGGTCTCACCCGCGATGGCCTGCTCAAGTCGCCAAAGATCGGCCTGCTCGACTACGTGCTCGGCATCGCGCGCGACCCGACGTATCGACCGCGCATGTTCGTCGTGCCCGTGGCCGTCAACTATGATCGGGTGCTCGAGGATCGTTCGCTGCTGCGAGAGCTTGCCTCACGCGAGGGGCGCGGTTGTCCCCCGCGGCGCAAGCAGCTCGTCGAGGTGACGCGGTATCTGGGATGGAATGCCGGACGTCTCCTAACGCGGCGATGGAAGCGCTATGGCCGCGCGGCGGTGACGGTGGGCGCGCCCATTCCGCTCGAGCCGTGGTTCGCGCGGAACCCGGATGTGTTCGAGTTGGCCAAGCCCGAGCGACGCGCTCGCGTACAATCACTCTGCGACGAGGTCATGTCGCGCATCGGCGAGCTTGTTCCGGTGACACCGGTGCCACTCGCCTGCGCGGCGATCCAAAGTATGGATCGAGACTTTCTTCCTCGCGCCGACCTCCTCGAGCGCATGCGGGAGATGCGCAACGCGCTGGTCGAGCTCAACGGACGCGTTGTCCGTCGCGAGCGCAGCATCGAGGAGACTTTCGATCGTGCGTGGCGAATGCTGCGTATGCGGCGGGTGTTGGCCGAAGAGGGCGGGGGCTACGTCGTGCTGCCGCGCGGTCGAGAGTTGGTGAGCTATTACGCCAACAGCATCGCGCACCTCTTGGGCCCGTTCGAGGCGGCGGTTCGTCGTCGCGACGCGCTGCCGTCGGCGGTGCTTTCAGATATTCTTTAGCACGTCAAGCAAGCGTGTCGTTCATCGGCGGTCGCTTCTACACGGTTTCAGCGCTCATGGCGACATGACCGTGACGTCGACGGTTGCTGGCGCTGCGGTCGGGTCGACGCCCACTCACATCGGTGCCGCTCGCTCTCGGTGTGGGCGTGAAAGCGCCGTAGGTTCCGGACTGACATACACTTGACGCATCCAGGCGCGTCGTCTACCTTTCCCAGTCTCCCCCGGCCACTTTCGGTCCGAGGGAAGTGCAGCCACGGGGCTATCCCGTTCAGCATTCTTCCGTCCTACATGCCAACGATCAATCAGCTCGTTCGTCGCAGCCGACGCGACGTCCTCAAGAAGGAAAAGTCGCCGGCGCTCAAGTCGAATCCGTTCCGCCGCGGCGTCTGTACCCGCGTGTACACGACGACCCCAAAGAAGCCCAACTCGGCGCTGCGCAAAGTCGCCAAGGTCCGTTTGACGAACGGCTTCGAGATCATCGCCTATATCCCCGGCGAAGGCCACAACCTGCAGGAGCACTCGATCGTGCTCGTGCGCGGCGGCCGTGTGAAGGACCTGCCGGGTGTTCGCTATCACATCGTTCGTGGCTCGCTCGACGCCTCCGGTGTCAACGGCCGCAACCAGAGCCGCTCCAAGTACGGCACCAAGAAGCCCAAGGGCAGTGCAGGAGGTAAGAAGTGAGCCGGCGTAAGAGTTCCGTAAAGCGCCCCGTCCTCGCCGACGCGCGCTACGACAGCCAGACCGTCTCCAAGTTCATCAACGCGATGATGCTCCAAGGGAAGAAGTCCACTGCCGAGCGCATCTTCTACGGCGCGATGGACCTCGTGGAGTCGCGGACGAGTCAGCCCGGCGTCAACATCTTCAAGCAGGCGCTGGCCAACCTCAAGCCGGTCGTCGAGGTCAAGAGCCGCCGCGTCGGCGGTGCCACGTACCAGGTGCCGGTCGAAGTGCGCCCGGAGCGACGCACGGCCCTCGCCATGCGCTGGTTGATCTCGTACTCGCGCGATCGCAATGAGAAATCGATGCCCGAGAAGCTCGCCGCCGAGATTATCGCGGCGTCCAAGGGCGAAGGCAACGCGGTGAAGAAGAAGGAAGACACGCACCGCATGGCGGACGCGAACAAGGCATTCGCGCACTATCGCTGGTAAGTTCTCCCGATCGTTCACAACGAAGAAGCCCCGTCGAGATATGCTGCCTCGACGGGGCTTCTTCGTTCGTTCAGGAATTCAGGCGTCGCGCCGCGATCTCAGAACGCGAACCACAGATACAGGTACAACGTGTTGTTGTCCGATGCGCTTCGCCCGCCGGCGACGTCGTACGCCGATGAGGATCCATTGAACTTGTTGTACGCCACGTATTGCAGGCCGACCCGCGTGTTCTGCCACGCGTTGTAATCGATCTCGCCGATCGCTCCTGCGGTGTTGGGGCGTCCCGTGCTGCTTCCAACGACCGGCTCGGGCGCGTAGAGCGTTGCGTCTGTCGAACCCGTTGTTTGGAAATAGCCGAGCGTGAGGCCGTATCGGAGATTTGGTAAGTACGCGACGCTTGCTCGCGTCGTCGCCAAGGTTTGCTCGATGTTATCCGCGCCACCGGCGGCTTGCGTGGCGAACAATTGTTGTCGCTCGTGGATGTAGCTCGCCCGTCCGATCCACGTCGCGGCCCCCTCGCGCTGTTCGACCTGGGCATCGACCGCCACATCGGTCGAGTGATTTCGCAGACCGGAGACGCCCTGCGGGAAGAGATGCGCGTTGAACCCGAACGTTCCGAGCATGAGCGACGTCGACGGCGTCTCGTGCTGGAGCGCCACACGCCAGTACGGAATCACACCCGAAACGACGTTCGTCGCCGAGGAATCCAGCGGCGCAGCGACGCCCTGTGGCGCCGAGCGGTAGGCCGTGAATTCGGTATAGAGGAGGTTGTCGTAGAGGGAGTACGCACCCAGCCCGAGCACCTGTTGGCCGAGACCGCCGTCGATCAGCGTGCTCGCGATGGATGACGGGGCGCTCGAGGAGCTCATGAACGGATAGCCCCACGCCGGTACGGTGTTCCATACATCCTGCACCGTCGGGTTGTTGTGCAACGTGAGCCCGTAGATGAGATCGCGATCCGCCAGCGAGCGGTGGTTGGCGTAGCGGATGTCGATGTTGTCGATGCCGAACGAGCCGTCGGCCGCAGCGTAGGTGAACTGGGTGAAGGCGCCGATGTTCGGCGTGATCGCGCCTGCGGCGAATAGGCTGAACTGCTCCGGAAGCGACGCCGTTCCATTCTGGGTACCGGGCACGCTCTTGCTCGTTTGCGTGAGCGAGGTGACCACCATCGCCGCAAGTCCGGGGATCGGCGCGAGCTTGAGCGATTCTTTGCCGGCGGAATCGCCCGGTTGGCCGATCGTCTGGAGGCCAGTCAGGGTGTAGCCGTTCAGCTTGAACAGTCTTCCGAACGGCGTCAATTGCGGGAACTGATAGTGGCACGAACTGCACGCCAGCCCAGTCTGACGGGAGTACGCTGGAACATTCTTGTGGATTGCCGCGAGCGCCTGAGCCAGCGAAGCGGGCATGACGGTGCGATCTGCCGGAATTCCATCGATTGAGCCAACCGGCGACGCAAACACGCGCGGTGGGGTCGGAAGACTCATGGCTTGCAGGCGTCCCAACGGACTGAGAGCCAGCGGTAGCGCCATGAGCACCGATGCGGAGACGCCACTGATCCAGTCGCTCAATCGGGGTGCGGACACGAGACGTTTGCTACGATGGAAGACCATGAGGTATCCTCCCGGGGATGGGGCCGCAGTCACAAGCGCGGCGAGGGAACAGTTAACGCGTCGAGCATCGCGTCAAACTGTGCGTTTCGCAGTCGGAGAACCGGCGCGTCACGTGTAAGGCAAACCCTGATTTTTCAGACGCGCCCGTCTGACCATTCCCCCGACAAAACTTCAAGACGGACCTGACAGAATCTGCACCCTCGGCGACACATCCTTCGTTCAGGTCCAACCAGGCATTCACAGGCTGCAATCGTCGATCGCTTAATGGGAGTTCTTATGTCACGCATTCGTTTCGTCGTCCTCGGCTCGTTGGCGTCCATGTTGGCCGGGGCCACGCCGCTACTCGCTCAGGACGCCGCGCATCCGGACGCCGCCAACGCTCCGGCCGCCGCGGCACCGCACACCATAGTCATCAAGCTCGTCGAGCGACCGGGCGCGATGCCGTTTGCGTTCGAGCCGGCCACCGTCACGGCCCATCATGGCGACACCCTGCGGTTCGTTCAATCCGCGTCCACGATGCACAACGTGCACTTCAAGACAGAACCGAAGGGCGCAAAACTCGGTTCAGCCGCCATGAGCCAATACCTCACCGCGAAAGGCCAGTCCTACTCACTCGTCGTCGATTCCCGCTTCGTCGACGGGACCTACGAAGTCGTCTGCGATCCGCACGAGTTGATCGGAATGCACGCCTTCATCACCGTCGCAGGAGGTGTCGGCGTCGCGAACGGAAAATGACGGCTCGGATCCATCGGTAGCAGCGTGTCCTAACCTCTTAGCAGATTCTTAGCAGCTTTCTCGCACGCCAGCAACTCATCGCCCCGTTGAGGCACCTACCTCAACGGGGCGTGTTCCGTTGTACGTGCCTACGATGAAGCCGAATTCGTCGTTCACGCGCCGATTCACGCCCGCGGAATGATCGCCGCGCTGGCAGTGCGATCCGTAGCGTTCGTCCACGCCGCGGCGTATTGTGTGCGACAGTCACGACGGTGGCCGACCATCACCCGAGCGTCATGCCAAAACTCGCTGCGCCGCCCAGGCCGTTGTCTCCTTCATCATCGCCGCTCGAGACGGGCGACGGTCGAGCGGTGCGCGTGGTACATCTCGCCGCGGAGCTCGCGCCATTCGCCCGAAGCGGTGGACTCGGTGAAGCCGTAAGCAGCCTCGCCCGATTTCAGGCTGCGTCTGGTCTCTGGACAGCGATCGTCATGCCTCTGTACGACGCCGTGCGCGCGACGGGGGCCAAGATCGAGCCCGCCGGTGCGCCGTTTCAGGTACGCGTCGGCCCGCGTTCCGAGACGGTTCGCCTGTGGCGGTTCAACGCCGACCCCGACCATCCGCTGGCCGCGACGCGAATCTTCTTCATTGAATGCGATCAGTACTTCGCGCGTCCATACATCTATGGCCCACCGGGCTCGGACTTCTTGGACAACGCCCGGCGCTATGCGTGCTTCACGATGGCGGCGCTCGCGGCGCTGCCGGCCATCGCCGGTTCGGAACCGGTGTTGCTTCATGCACACGACTGGCAGGCCGCGCTCGCCCCGGTCTATCTCCGCACGCGCTTCGCGGCCGACGAATCGTACCGCCGCGTGAAGACCGTGCTCACCGTGCACAACGCCGGATATCAAGGACACTTTCCGCCGACGACGATGGCGGATCTCGGGCTGCCCGCGGCGCTTTACAATTGGCGACAGCTCGAGTGGTACGGTCGCGTCAACTTGCTCAAGGGCGGTCTCGTGTTCGCCGACGCCGTCACGACCGTGAGCCCGACACACGCCCACGAGCTTCGCACCGGGGCCGGCGGCTTCGGCCTCGACGGCGTGTTCGTGTCGCTTCGCGATCGTTTCGTCGGCATCGCGAACGGCATCGATCAAATCGTGTGGAATCCCGCGACCGATCCATTGCTCTCCGCCAACTACTCCTCTTCGTCGCTCTCCGGAAAGATCGAATGCCGCGAGGCGCTACAGCGCGAGATGGGTCTCCGTCCAACCGACGAAATGCCGATCGTCGCGATGAGCGCGCGGTTGGTGGCGCAGAAGGGGCTCGATCTCATCCTCGGCAATCCGAATTACTTCGCCTTCGATGCACAGTTCATTTTCTTGGGCAGCGGCGAGCCGCGGTACGAGGAGGCGCTGGCGGCGATGGCGAGTCGCGCGCCGAACCGAATCGTCGTCCACCTGCAATTCAGCGACGACGTGGAGCATCGCTTGTTGGCCGGCGCCGACATGTGCCTCATGCCGTCGCTGTACGAGCCCTGTGGTTTGACCCAAATGCGGGCCCAGCGCTATGGAACGATTCCGATCGCGCGCCGCGTCGGCGGGTTGGCCGACACGATCGAGGACGGCGTCACCGGCTTTCTGTTCGACGACTACACGCCCGAAGATTTCACGCGAGCGGTAATGCGCGCGATCGACCAGTTCGATGAGCCGGATGGCTGGCTCGAGATGATCCGCACCGCGATGTCGCGCGATTTCGGGTGGGAACAATCCGCGGCCAAGTACCTCAACGTCTATCACCGCGTGATGGGATCGGTCGCAGCGCACTAGACGATCGTGCGCTCGCGCACGTTTCGCGTGGCTGCGCATGAGTCGGTCACATTTTTCTCACGGAAATTCGAAAGTCACCAACGCCGTGGCACGATCCTCGTTTATGCGTCGAGCACCGGGTCGGCGTGTGGGGAGGAGCCGGGGCCACGGGTGAACCGCGGTGCGCCGGTAGTTGAGCACGATGGATTGCAGGTCGCAATTCAAGATGGGCCCGGAGCATTTGTCAGAGGGGTGCATCATGGGCTTGCAATACATCGTGCGGGCGTCGCTCGCCGCGCGCGTCATCCTGCTCGCTGCCGCCGCGCAGTCGGCAGCCAGCGCTCAAGTCATCGTTCGAGGTGTGCTCTTCGACGACGCCAACGGTGCGCGGCTTCGCGGGACAGTCATGCTCGTAGATCCATCGACCGACGCAGCCATCGTCCATGCGACGACCGATACGCTCGGTCAATTCAGTCTCAAGACGTCGTCGGGCACCTTCCAGATCGCCGCAGTCCGGCCGGGCTATACGTCGGTGCTCTCGGCGCCGGTCACCGCCCAAAACGGCGAACGGTTCACGGTGAACATTCCGATCGCCGCCTCCGGCGACCCGCGGCATCAGATCGCCGTCGTCGAGCATGTCAGACCACAAGGTGGCGCGTCGCCCAGGCCCAACGGCCTCACGGCGGACGGGATGGAGTCGGTCGATGCCGAAGAATTCCAGTACCGCAAGCTTGTGGGCACCGGGCTGCATTACTCGCGCAAGGACTTCGACAAAGCGAACGCGAATACCCTCGGGGAGTTCCTGCAAAGCATCCCGGGGCTGTCGGTCGGCAACCCGGCGTCGACGTCGACCATGCAGATGACGCGCAGCGCCGGGATGAACGGGTTGTCCTCGCGACTGGCCCCCGGCGCATCGTGCCACATGGGCTGGTTCGTGGACGGGCATCGGATGGATCTCCCGGGTCAAATCGATCCCATAACTGATGGGCTCGGCGGAATGCAGCTCGGGACCATCTCGGCCATCGAGGTGTTCCGTGGGCTCTCGGAGATGCCGTCGGAGTTTGCCGAACCTGATTTGCGATGTGGTGCGGTCGCGATCTGGACGAAGCGCGGGTGAGCCCGTTGACACGGGTCTGATTCTCAATAAATTCAAGGGGCTACGGGCTTTCGGCCTTCGTAGCGACAGCATCGGCGAGCTGCGCGCCGACACTTATGGGCCTGCATGACGCAGGGGCCTGCTCCGGCTTTCGCACTCGAGCGAGTGCGGTAGCTCCCGAAAAGCAACGCAGGACAATTTGACGCCGTCGGCGGCGGACCGGAGCGAAAGCGACGGATCTGCCTTCTTCAACGGCGCGCCTTGGGTCCCCGCTCGCGCAGCAGTGACGAGCACACCCGGCGATGGCGGATGGATACCGGCTCCAGTTGGGGCGTCAGGTCCACCCGCGTTTTGCTTGGTGGAAGCCTCGATTTCGTAGTAAGCAACCAGTAGCCAGTTACCGCACTCAAATGCCCCGTGTAACCCCGCTCGACCACTATCGGAATATCGGCATCATGGCCCACATCGATGCCGGTAAGACGACTACGACCGAGCGTATTCTCTACTATACCGGAAAGGCGCACAAAATCGGCGAGGTGCACGAAGGCACCGCGACGATGGACTGGATGGAGCAGGAGCAAGAGCGCGGCATCACGATCACGTCCGCCGCGACGACTGCCTTCTGGACCAGAAACGGCGTCGAATACCGCATCAACATCATCGACACGCCCGGCCATGTCGACTTCACGGTCGAAGTCGAGCGTTCGCTTCGCGTGCTCGACGGCGCCGTCACGCTCCTCGACTCGGTCGCCGGCGTCGAGCCGCAGACCGAGACCGTGTGGCGTCAGGCCGATCGCTACGGTGTGCCGCGCATCATCTTCGCCAACAAGATGGATCGCGTCGGCGCCGACTTCACGCGCTGCATGACGATGATCCGCGACCGCTTATCGAAAGACGCGTTTCCGCTGCAGCTCCCGGTCGGCTCGGGCGAGCTGTTCACAGGTCACATCGACGTCATCGAGCGCAAGCAGTACATCTTCGACGAGCAGACGCTCGGCAAGACGTTCACGATCGTCGACGTTCCGCCCGAGTATCATGACGCCGTCGAGCAGGCGCGCCACGACCTGATCGATCATGCCGTCGCCAACGACGACAGCGTGATGGAGAAGTATCTGAACGGCGAAGAGCTGAGCAATCACGAGATCCGCTGCGCGATTCGCAAGGCGACCGTCGCCGGCAAAATGGTTCCGGTGCTCTGCGGCGCCTCGTTCAAGAACAAAGGCGTCCAGGCGTTGCTCGACGCGGTCATCGATTTCTTGCCGGCGCCGGTCGACGTGCCTGCGATCAAGGGCCATCTGCCGCACCACGACGAGACCATCGCCGAGCGTCCGGTGTCGGACGAGGCGCCGTTCGCGGCGCTGGCGTTCAAGATCGCGACCGATCCGTTCGTCGGAAAGCTGACCTTCTTCCGCGTCTATTCAGGAACGCTCAAGTCGGGGTCGTACGTCTACAACTCGACCAAGGACAAGCGCGAGCGCGTCAGCCGTCTGTTGCAGATGCACGCCAACAAGCGCGAGGAGATCGAGGAGGTTCGCTGCGGCGACATCGCCGCCGCGATCGGCCTTCGCGACACGCGCACCGGCGACACGATGTGCGACGATGATCATCCGATCATCCTCGAGGCGATGAAGTTTCCGAACCCGGTCATCGACGTCGCGATCGAGCCGAAGACCAAGGCGGACCAGGACAAGCTCGGCATCGCGCTGGCGAAATTGTCGGAAGAAGATCCGACGTTCCGTGTCCACACGGACGAGGAGACGTCGCAAACGATCATCTCCGGCATGGGCGAGCTCCACTTGGAGATCATCGTCGACCGCATGATGCGCGAGTTCAAGGTCGACGCCAATATCGGCCGGCCGCAGGTCGCGTATCGCGAAACGATTCGCAAGCGCGTCGAGAAGGTCGAAGGGAAGTTCATCCGCCAGTCGGGTGGTAAGGGTCAGTACGGCCACGTGGTCATCAACATGGAGCCGTCAGACACTGGCGCCGGCTTCATCTTCGAGGACAAGGTCGTGGGCGGCGTGATTCCCCGCGAGTACATTGCTCCGGTCGAGCAAGGCATCAAGGAAGCGCTCGAGAACGGAATTCTCGCCGGCTATCCGATGGTCGACGTCAAGGTCGAGCTGGTGTACGGCTCATACCATGACGTGGACTCCAGCGAAATGGCGTTCAAGATCGCCGGCTCGATGGCGTTCAAGGAAGCGGCCAAGCGCGCGCATCCCGTGCTGCTCGAGCCGATGATGAACGTCGAGGTGGTGACGCCCGACGCATTCATGGGTGACGTGCTCGGCGATCTCTCGTCGCGGCGCGGCAAGATCGGTGGGATGACACAACGAGGCGAAGCGCAAGTGATCGCCTCGACCGTGCCACTCGCCGAGATGTTCGGGTACTCCACGAAGCTCCGCTCGATGTCACAGGGGCGCGCGGTGTACTCGATGGAATTCGCGCACTATGAAGAGGTGCCGAAGAGCAAGGCGGAAGAGATCGTTGCGAAGGTGAAAGCGTAGGACGATCAGAGACTCTTTACCAAACCAGGATCCGTACAATGGCAAAGGCAAAGTTCGAGCGGACCAAGCCGCACGTGAACGTCGGCACCATCGGCCACGTTGACCACGGCAAGACGACCCTGACCGCGGCACTGACCAAGGTGTCCGCCGACAAGGGCTACGGCACGAAGTACATCGCGTACGACGAAGTGGCGAAGGCGTCGGAATCGCAGGGTCGCCGTGACGCGACGAAGATTCTGACGATCGCGACGTCGCACGTCGAATACGAGACGCCCAAGCGACACTATGCGCACGTCGACTGCCCAGGCCACGCGGATTATGTGAAGAACATGATCACCGGCGCCGCGCAGATGGACGGCGCGATCCTCGTCGTGAGCGCGGTCGACGGCCCGATGCCGCAGACGCGCGAGCACATCCTGCTCGCCCGCCAGGTGAACGTGCCGCAGATCGTCGTGTTCCTCAACAAGTGCGACTTGGTGGAAGACGCCGAGTTGCTCGACCTGGTCGAGCTCGAGGTGCGCGAGCTCCTCAGCAAGTACAACTATCCGGGCGACGAAGCGCCGGTCATCCGCGGCTCGGCGAGCGGGGCGATCGCGGGCAACCCCGAGTGGGTTTCCAAGATCGAAGAGCTCTACACCGCGCTGGACACGTACATTCCCGAGCCCGTGCGTGAGATCGACAAGCCGTTCGCGCTGCCGGTCGAAGACGTGTTCTCGATCACCGGTCGCGGCACGGTCGCGACGGGTCGTATCGAGCGCGGCATCATCAAGGTCGGTGAGGAAGTGGCGCTCGTCGGTTTCGGCTCCGACAAGAAGTCGGTCGTGACCGGCGTCGAGATGTTCCGCAAGCTGCTCGATCAAGGGCAGGCGGGCGACAACGTCGGACTGCTGCTTCGTGGCGTCGACAAGAAGGAGATCGAGCGCGGCATGGTGCTCGCCAAGCCCGGCTCGATCAAGCCGCACACGAAGTTCGAAGCCGAGGTCTACGTGCTGAACAAGGACGAGGGCGGCCGTCACACGCCGTTCTTCAAGGGCTATCGTCCGCAGTTCTACTTCCGCACGACGGACGTGACGGGATCGGTCGAGTTGCCGGCGGGCACCGAGATGGTGATGCCCGGCGACAACATCCAGATGACGATCGAGCTGATCACGCCGATCGCGATGGAGGAGCAGGTTCGCTTCGCCATCCGTGAGGGTGGACGCACGGTTGGTGCGGGCGTTGTAACGAAGATTTTGGCGTGAACGAGGCAGGGTTGAGGGTGGAGGGTTGAGGGTGGAGGGTCGGTACGTGGCGCTGCGCGCCACTTTTTGAACGGCACACCATCTCATGCTCTCGCGGCGCAACGCGCCGCACACCATCCCTCAACCCTCAACCCTCGACCCTCAACCCTGGGTTTAAGACATGGCTGGCAGAATCAGAATCCGTCTCAAGGCCTTCGATCACGCGGTGATCGATCAGGCGTCGGCGGACATCGTGCGGACGGCGGAGAAGACGGGGGCGCAGGTCTCCGGTCCGATTCCGCTTCCCACCAAGACGCAGCGCTGGACGGTGCTCCGTTCGCCGCACGTCGACAAGAAGTCGCGCGAGCAGTTCGAGCTGAAGACCCACAAGCGGGTCATCGACATTCTCGATTCGCGCGCACAGACGGTCGATGCGCTGACGAAGCTGGATCTTCCGGCCGGTGTCGACGTCGAGATCAAGGTAGAGTAGGCACGACAAGCAGGCCGGGACTGATCAGCTACTAGTGAGCAGTTGCCAGTCACTAGAAACCGCACAGTCCCAGCCACAGTCCAACTGGCGCGCCGAACGGCGCGACCCCAGTGACTTCGCAGAGGTTCATAGGCAATGATTGGAATTATTGGAAAGAAGCTGGGCATGACCCAGATCTTCAACGAGCAGGGGCAGCAGATCCCGGTGACGGTGATCGAAGCGCCGCCCAACCCGGTGATGGCTGTGACGGAGAAGGCCAAGGCCGGATACGCTGCGCTGCAGCTCGGCTACGGTCAGTCGCGTCTTCGTCGCGATTCGCAGAAGGGTGAGGGAAAGAATCCCAAGGGACATCGCGCGTCGCTCGCGTCGGTCGGTCAAGCCAAGAAGGCGGGACTCGAGGCGCCGCCGAGGATCATGCGCAGCGTTCGGCTCGACGAGCCGGGCAACGCCAAGATCGAGATCCCCGCGTACAACATCGGCGACACGGTCAAGGTCGACGTGTTCGCGGTTGGCGACGCGGTAAAGGTCACGGGCACAACGAAGGGCCGCGGATTCCAGGGTGTGGTGAAACGCTACGGCATCGGCGGCGGACCGAACACGCACGGCAACACGAAGCATCGCCGTCCGGGATCGATCGGACCCGGCACGGATCCGTCGCGCGTCATCAAGGGCAAGAAGATGCCGGGCCACTACGGCGCCGCGCGTCACACGCAGACCCATCTCCGCGTCGAGAAGATCGATGCGGATCGCAATCTGATCTACATCCGTGGCTCCGTTGCCGGTCCAACGAACGGCATCGTCGTCGTGCGGAAGCAGGGTTAAGGAAATCCTCATGGCTGACAACACGACATTCCAGGCCGCGGCCTACACGGCGCAAGGGACGACGCGCGACAAGATCGCGCTGCCCGAGCAGCTGTTCGACGGCACGGTGAACATGCCCGTGATGCACCAGGCGGTGAAGGCGTATCTCGCCAACCAGCGCCAGGGCAACGCGTCGACGAAGATCCGCAAGTACGTGACCGGCGGTAACCAGAAGCCGTGGAAGCAGAAAGGAACCGGCCGCGCGCGTCAGGGCTCGATCCGCGCTCCGAATTGGGTCGGCGGCGGTACGGTGTTCGGTCCGATTCCGCGGAGCTACGCGCAGTACGTGCCGCGGCAGGTGCGTGCGTTGGCGCGCAAGAGCGCGCTGAACGCCCGGGCGCGCGAGAACGCCATTTACGTCATCGACCGCTTCGAGTACGACGCCCCGAAGACGTCGCGCCTCGCGGGTCTCATCGACCGGCTCGGGGTGACCGATCAGAAAGTGCTCATTCTCACGGACGGCGTGAAGACCAACGTGTTCCTGAGCGGCCGCAACCTGCCGACGGTACACGTGATGCCGTACAGCGACGTGTCGACCTACCACATCCTCTGGTCCGACGTCGTGTTGATCGAGTCCGGCGCCCTCGGACAGTCGCTCGAGCCTGTCGCCGAGGAGCGAGTCGAGGAACGGCCGGCGCGTGTCACCAAGAACGTCGCCGCCAAGAAGACTGCGAAGGCTGCGGCCCCGGCCGCGAAGAAAGCCGCCGCAAAGAAGACCCCCGCCAAGAAGGCCGCGAAGCCGGCCAAGTCCGCGAAGAAGACGTCCGCCAAGAAGGCGGCACCCAAGAAGTCGGCGGCGAAAAAGTCGACCAAGAAGAAGGGGAAGTAATCCATGCCGACACTCCATCGCACCATCGTGCGGCCGCTGATCACCGAGAAGACCTCGGCGGCGTATCAGGCGCGCGGCGAGTACGCCTTCGAGGTGCACTCCGAGGCGACCAAGTTCCAGATCCGTTCGGCGATCGAACAGCTGTTCGGCGTCAAAGTCACCGGCGTGTGGACGTCGAACGTGCGCGGCAAGGAGAAGCGCATGGGCAAGACCGTCGGCCGCCGTCCGAATTGGAAAAAGGCGATCGTGAAGCTCCGCGAAGGGGACACGATCGACATCTTCGAAGGCTAGTCCATTGCGAGGAAGACCCCGGTCTCGCCTCGATCGTCCATCGTCGTTCACAATGATCCGATAGTTCATATGGGCATACGTCAATTCAAGCCGGTGACAAAGGGCACTCGTTTTCGTTCGGTGTCGGATTTCTCCGACATCACGACAACGACGCCCGAGAAGTCGCTGCTCGAGCCGGTCAAGAAGAGCGGTGGACGTGACAATCACGGCCACATCTCGATGCGGCGTCGCGGCGGCGGTCACAAGCGGCAGTACCGGCTCATCGATTTCAAGCGCAACAAGCACGGCGTTGCGGCGACGGTCTCATCGATCGAGTACGATCCGAATCGCTCGGCGCGGATCGCGCTCGTCACGTACGCCGACGGCGAGAAGCGCTACATCATCCACGCCAAGGGACTGAGCGTCGGCGACACCATCACGTCGGGACCGGGCTCGGACATCCGCACGGGCAACGCGCTGCCGCTCGCTGAAATGCCGCTCGGCACCGCGGTGCACAACGTCGAGCTCAAGATCGGCAAGGGTGCGCAGCTCTGCCGGTCAGCGGGCATGTCGGCGCAAGTCGTGGCCAAGGAAGGCGAGTACGTCACGCTCCGCATGCCGTCGAGCGAGATGCGACTGGTGCACGGTCGCTGCTACGCGACGATCGGCGTCGTGGGCAACGAAGAGCACGAGCTCATTTCGTGGGGCAAGGCCGGCAAGACGCGGTGGAAGGGTCGCCGTCCAAAGGTCCGCGGTGAAGTCATGAACCCGGTCGATCACCCGCACGGTGGTCGTACGCGCGGCGGACGCAACGTCGTCAGCCCGTGGGGCAAGAAGGAAGGCGTGAAGACGCGCAACAAGAAGAAGTCCTCGCAGCGCATGATCGTCCGCGGTCGGAAGCGCGGGAAAGCAACACAATAGCAACAGGGTTGAGGGTCGAGGGTGGAGGGTTGAGAACATCAACCGCTTCCCCCTCCGCCCTCAACCTTCAACCCTGGATCAACGATTATGGGTAGAAGCGTAAAAAAGGGTCCGTTCGTTCAAGAGGCGCTCGGCAAGAAGGTCGAAGCGCTCAACGCGAGAAGCGAGAAGCGTGTGATCAAGACCTGGTCGCGCGCGAGCACGGTGCTGCCCGAGTTCGTGGGACACACCTTCGCGGTGCACAACGGAAACAAGTTCGTGCCGGTCTACGTGACGGAGAACATGGTGGGCCACAAGCTCGGCGAGTTCGCGCCGACGCGGCTCTTCCGTGGGCACACGGGGCAGAAAGCCGTCGACAAGAAGACGGCTGCACCGGCGCCCGCCGCGCCCGCTCCGGCGCCGGCGGCGCGAGGAGGCAAGTAACCGATGCCAGCCCAGGCCAATGCGACGCAGCGCTCCGCGCGACAGTCGCCCTACAAGATGCGCCTCGTCATCGACGAGATCCGTGGCAAGAACGTGAACGTCGCGCTCGCCTACTTAGCGTTCTCTAAAAAGCACGCCGCCAAGCAGATCGAGAAGACGCTGCGGTCGGCGGTGGCGAATGCCGAGCATGCGGCGCGCGAGAACAACACCTCGCTCGACGTGGACGCGCTCTACATCTCGCGCGCCGTCGTGAACGAAGGTCCCAAGCTCAAGCGGTTCATGCCGGCGGCCATGGGACGCGCGACGCCCGTGCAGAAGCGCACGAGTCACATCGAGATCGAGATCGCCGAGAAGGCCGCGAAAGTGAAGGCTGCACGGGTTGCACCGGTTGCACCAGCCGCGAAGACGGGGAGAAAGCGCTAATGGGACAGAAAACACATCCGATCGGGTTCCGTCTCGGAATCTCGAAGGATTGGAAGTCGCGCTACTACGCCGGCCGTGAGTTGCCCGCGCTGCTCAAGGAAGACGAGCTGCTGCGGAAGTATCTCAAGGCGAGGCTCGGCCATGCCGCGATCGCCGACATCATCATCGACCGGAAGCCGGGCAAGGTCGTCGTGACCTTGCACACTGGTCGTCCGGGTGTGGTGATCGGCAAGAAGGGCGCGGAAGTCGACAAGCTCCGCGACGAGCTCGCGCATCTCACGGGCAAGGAAGTCGGTATCAACGTCGAGGAGATCAAGCGGCCCGAGCTCAGTGCGCAGCTCGTGGCCGACAACATCTCGAGCCAGCTCGCGCAGCGCATCTCGTTCCGCCGCGCCATGAAGCGCGCGGTGCAGAGTGCCATGCGCATGGGCGCGCAGGGAATCAAGATCAAGTGCGGCGGCCGCTTGGGCGGCGCCGAAATCGCCCGCGTGGAAGGTTATCACGAGGGTCGCGTACCTCTTCATACGCTTCGTGCCGACATCGATTACGCGACGTCGACGGCGAAGACCACGTTCGGCACCATCGGCGTGAAGGTGTGGATCTTCAAGGGTGAGAAGGTCGATGATCGCCGTGGGACCACTTATTCCTCCGGCATGTAAGGAGGAGACGGATCAATGCTGAGTCCAAAGCGCGTCAAATTCCGCAAGCGGTTCAAGGGCCGTACGACCGGTCTCGCCCATCGTGGGAGTGAGATCTCGTTCGGGACCTACGGGCTGCAGACGTTGGAGCCCGGGTGGATCACCGCCCGACAAATCGAAGCCGCTCGTGTCGCGCTCACGCGCCACATCAAGCGCGGCGGCAAGGTCTGGATCCGTGTCTTCCCGGACAAGCCGATCACGAAGAAGCCCGCCGAGACCCGAATGGGAAAGGGCAAGGGCTCTCCGGAGATGTGGGTGGCGGTCGTGAAGCCGGGTCGCGTGATGTTCGAGCTCGAGGGTGTCACGCGCGAGATCGCCGAGAAGGCGATGGCGCTCGCGGCGGCCAAGATGCCGGTGCGCACCAAGTTCGTGGCTCGCGAGGAGGCGCACACCAATGCGGGCTGAAGAAATTCGCGAGATGCGGGCGGAGGACGTCGCGGCGCGGATCCATGAGCTCGAGGAGGAGCAGTTTCGCTTGAAATTTCGGAGCGCGACCGAGCCGCTCGAGGATCCACTTCGACTTCGCGTGATTCGCAGGGATATCGCGCGCTTAAAGACCGTGCTGCGGGAACAGACCAATGGCTGAGACGACAAAGACGAATGCCGCGAGTGCGGTCAATGCTGCCGAGCCCCGGAATGCGCGCAAGACGCGCGTCGGGCTCGTGGTGAGCGACAAGATGCAGAAGACGGTGGTGGTGGCGATCGAGCGTCGCGTGCCGCACCCCGTCTACAGCAAGATGGTCACTCGCACTCGGCGGGTGAAAGCGCATGACGAAGAGAACACGGCCAAGACCGGCGACACGGTGCGCATCGCGGAGACGCGCCCGTTGTCGAAGGACAAGCGGTGGCGCGTGATCGAGATCGTCGAGCGGGCGCGGTAAGGGAGACGACCCATGATCCAACAAGAATCGATGGTCAAGGTCGCGGACAACTCGGGCGCGAAGACCGCACAGGTCATTCGCGTGCTGGGTGGGACCCGCCGGCGCTATGCCGGGCTCGGGGACGTCGTGATCGTGGCCGTGAAGAACGCGCTGCCGAACGGCACGGTGAAGAAGTCGGACGTCGCGCGCGCGGTGGTCGTGCGCACGGCCAAGGAGACGCGGCGAAAGGACGGGAGCTACATCCGGTTCGACGAGAACGCCGTGGTGATCATCAATGATCAGGGGGAGCCGCGGGCAACGCGCATCTTCGGACCGGTCGCGCGCGAGCTGCGCGAGAAGCGGTACATGAAGATCGTGTCGTTGGCGCCCGAGGTCATCTAATATGAGAATTCTCACACATCGCAAGACGGACCGCCCGAAGGCCGTCAACCGGAAGCGGCACGCCGACAACGCCGAGCGGGCCAAGCTGCACGTGACCAAGGGTGACACGGTTCGCGTGATGCGCGGCGACGACAAGGGGAAGGAAGGCAAGGTGATGCGCGTGTACCGGAAGACGGGCCGCATCACGGTCGAAGGCGTGAACATCGCGAAGCGGCACCGGCGGGCGCGCACACCCGACGAGCAGAGCGGCATCATGGAGTTTCCGGCGCCGATTCACGCGTCGAACGTCATGTTGCTCGATCCCAAGACGGGTACGCCGACTCGGGCGCGCCGGCAGATCGACGAAGACGGTACCAAGGAACGCATCAGCGTGAAGAGCGGCGACGCGATTCCACGAACGAGATGACCCGCAGGTCATCCTGAGGAGTGCAGCGACGGTGGATCCGTGCGGGTACGGTGGATCATTCGCGCCGCTCAGGATGAGCTGACTGCTCAGTGAAGACAACGACAGGATAGCGAGATATGGCGACGAAGGAAAAAGAGAAAAAAGGCGGCAAGGGCGGCAAAAAGGGTGGCGAGGGTAAGGCGCGCGGTCCGCACGCCGGCGCCGGCCTGCCGATTCCGTCGCCGCGGCTCAAGGATTTCTATCAGGCCACGGTTCGTCAGAAGCTGATGCAGCAGTTCGGGTTCACGAACCCGCACCAGGTGCCGCAGCTCGAGAAGATCGTGATCAATTGCGGCGTGGGCGAGGCGATCAAGCAGCCGAAGGCGCTCGACTCGGTCGTCGAGGAGCTGGCGACGATCACCGGCCAACATCCCGTGAAGAAGAAGGCGAAGAAGTCGATCGCCAACTTCGGATTGCGCGAGGGCCAGGAGATCGGCGCGGCGGTCACGCTGCGCGGCGCACGGATGTGGGAGTTCCTCGACCGATTCATCACGGTCGCGATCCCGCGAATTCGCGACTTCCGCGGACTCGGCACGAAGTCGTTCGATGGACGGGGAAATTACTCCCTCGGAGTGAAGGAGCAGATGATCTTTCCGGAGATCAACTACGATGCGATCGAGTCGATCCATGGAATGGACATCACGTTCGTCACGAGCACGAACAAGGACGACCAGGCGTACGCGCTCCTCAAGGAGCTCGGCATGCCGTTCCGATCGGACGACAAGAAGGGCGGACGGGCAATGTAAGAAGTTGCTCGTTGCGAGCAGCTCGTAACTAGTAGTCGCAGGCAACCTTTATTAGAGAGTGCACAGATGGCTCGTAAGGCCATGGTCGAGAAGAGCAAACGGAAGCCGAAGTTCGCGGTGCGGCAGCACAATCGCTGCGGCCGCTGTGGCCGGTCGCGCGCGTTCCTGCGTCGCTTCGGGCTCTGCCGCATCTGCTTCCGCGAGCTGTCGCTTCAGGGAATGATCCCTGGGGTTCGCAAAGCATCCTGGTGAACCAGGGTCGAGGGTTGAGGGTCGAGGGTTGAGGGAATGTGCGCGGCGCTTCGCGCCGCTCAACTGCATGGATGCAAAGTTCCAATGCCGTTACGCGCCGAAGGCGCCATCCTTCCCTCGACCCTCAACCCTCGACCCTCCACCCTGCAGTTGAGCAGTTAACACTTACATCCTCCACGTCTACGGAAACGAGAGGAACAGAGGCAACTACATGAGCATGACTGACCCGATCGCCGATATGTTGACGCGGATCCGCAATGCGTGCGGATCGAAGCATCGCCGCGTCGATATGCCGGTGTCGAAGATGAAGACCGAGATCGCGCGAATCCTGAAGGAGAACAACTACATTCAGGATTACCAGACGCTCGCGACCGATGAGGGACGACAGATTCTCCGCGTGCGGCTCAAGTACGCCGGCGGACAGTCCGTCATCCGTCAACTGCAGCGCGTCTCGACGCCTGGGCTCCGCAAGTACGTGGGCGCCGCGGAGATTCCGCGCGTTCGCAACGGACTCGGTATGGCGATCGTGAGCACCAATAAGGGCTTGATGTCCGACCGCGAGGCGCGACAGGCGCGCACCGGCGGCGAGCTCGTGGCCGTCATCTGGTAAGGAGACCACGACCATGTCGCGAATCGGAAAGCTTCCCGTCTCCATCCCCACCGGGGTGACCGTGGCGGTCGAAGGAAACGTCGTGAAGGTGAAGGGGCCCAAGGGCGAGTTGTCGCACAAGGTCCCCGAGGGCATCAGCGTCGAGCGCGGAGACAACACGCTCAACGTGAACCGCGCGTCGGAAGAAACCAATCACAAGTCGCTGCACGGTCTGACGCGTTCGCTCATCGCGAACATGGTCGAGGGCGTGACGAAGGGCTATAAAAAACAGCTCGAGATCACCGGCGTCGGCTACAAGGCTGAGCCGCGGCCCTACGGGTTGCAGCTCGCGCTCGGCTTCTCGCACGCGGTCGAGTATCGCGCGCCGGCTGGAATCAAGCTGACGGCGCCGCAGCCGACGACCATCGTGATCGACGGCGCCGACAAGGCGATGGTCGGACAGGTCGCCGCCGAGTTGCGCAATCTGCGCCCACCCGAGCCGTACAAGGGAAAGGGAATTCGTTATGCGGGCGAAGTCGTTCGCCGCAAGGCCGGTAAGGCGGGGGGTAAGTAAGCATGCCAGCAATTCCGAAGTCGCGTGAGCAGCAGCGCAATCGCCGCCACCTCCGCGTTCGCAAGAAGGTGACGGGCACGCCGGAGCGTCCGCGTCTCGTCGTGTTTCGTTCGCTCAAGCACATCACCGTGCAGCTCGTCGATGATACCGGTCGCGGCACGTTGATGACGATGTCGACCACCGACCTGGACAGCGGCAAGAAGACCGAGAAGTCTCTCGCGGTGGGCAAGCGTATTGCCGCGCGAGCCAAAGAGGCGGGGATCACGAAGGTCGTGTTCGACCGCGCGGGTTACAAGTATCACGGCCGCGTGAAAGCGGTGGCCGACGGAGCCCGCGAGGGCGGATTGGAGTTCTAAATTTATGGAAGACAATCAGAATTCAGGGTCGGCTCCGAACACAGACTCGACCGTCGAGCGTCAGGCACCCGCACCGGCGCAGCGCGCGGGCGGCGGACCGCCTCGTAGTGGTCCCGGTGGCGCGCGGAGCGGTGGAGGCGGCCGTGGCGGACGCGGCGGCGGTGGTCGTGGCGGCGGCGGTGGCGGTCGCGGTGGTCAGGGCGGCGGTCGTGGCCGCGGTGGCCCGGGCGGTCCAGGAGGACCTGGTGGCGGTGGTGAGCGTGGCGGTGAGCGTGGGCGTGGCGGTCGCGATGGTGGCCGTGGCGGCGACGATCGTGGACGCGGCGGCGAAGGCAGCGAGCTCGTTGAGAACGTGATCGCGATCAACCGCGTGGCCAAGGTCGTGAAGGGCGGCCGTCGCTTCTCGTTCAATGCACTGGTCGCCGTGGGCGATGGACAGGGCAAGGTCGGCTATGCGTCGGGCAAGGCGAACGAAGTGTCGGAAGCCGTTCGCAAGGCCGTCGATGCGGCGCGTCGCAACATGGTGAATATTCCGCTCACGGGCGGGACGATTCCGCACGAGATCGTCGGCAAGCACGGCGCCGGCAAGCTTCTCATGAAGCCCGCGTCGCCCGGTGCGGGCGTGATTGCCGGCGGCTCGGTACGCGCTATCATGGAATGCGCCGGCATCACGGACATTCTCACCAAGAGCCTCGGCTCCACGAATCCGCACAACATGGTGCGTGCGGCGATGAACGGTCTTCAGTTGCTCACGACGGTCGAACAAATCGCGCGCGAGCGTGGTATTGAGCCGTCGAGCTTGCAGTACCGGTCGCGCGCCAAGAGCAAGGAGGCGGTGTAAATGGCTCGAACATTCGTTTGGCATCCGAGCAAGGGGCCAGCCAAGACCGCGAAGCAGAACCTTCCCGAGAAAGGGAACGTACGCATCAAGCAGGTGCGGAGCGGCATCGGGCACTCGTGGCGCATGCGCGCGACGCTCGAGGCGATCGGTCTCAAGCATCACCAGGACGTCGTGGTCAAGCCGATCACGCCCGGCCTCAAGGGGCAACTCAAGCAGGTCCGTCACCTCGTCGAGGTGACGACGGTCGAGGAGGGTAAGTAGATGGGTCGGGAAGCGAAGAGCAGAAAGGCGGCTGCCGAGGCGGTTGCGGCGGGCCCGGAGAAGATGGGTCTGCACAACCTCGTGGCTGCGCCGGGGTCGCATCGCGATCGGAAGCGTCTCGGCCGTGGACCGGGCTCGGGCACCGGCAAGACGTCGGGCAAGGGACACAAGGGCATCAAGGCGCGCTCGGGACATCACGGCCCGGGTGGCGGCAAGCCGCACTTCGAGGGCGGCCAGATGCCGATTACGCGCCGGCTCCCGAAACGCGGCTTCACCAATCCCTTCCGTGAGGATTCGCAGGTCGTGCGTCTCGATGATCTGGCCAGACTCGACACGGCCGGCGTCGGCGAGATCACACGGGATGCGCTCATCGAGGCCGGATTGGTCACGTCGAGAAAAGGACATGTGAAAGTCCTGGCGAACGGCCAGATCTCTCAAGCCGTCACGGTGCGCGGGCTGAAGGTCAGCGCTGGCGCCCGCGAGAAGATTGTCGCGGCTGGCGGCCGCGTCGAGGAGTAAAAGGGGGAGGATCTCATGGCCCAATCCAATGCGGCGTCGGCGGTTCAGAATCTGTTCCGAACCCCCGAGCTGAAGGACAAGATTCTTTTCACGCTGCTGTGCCTTCTGGTCTACCGGATCGGCGCGGCGGTGACGGCGCCCGGGATCAACCCGATTGCGATTCAGGATTTCATGAATTCGCAAAAGAACGGCGGCGGGTTGCTCGGCCTGTACAACTTGTTCACCGGCGGCCAGCTCGCGCGCGCCACGGTGTTCGCGCTGGGGATCATGCCGTACATCTCGGCGAGCATCTTCCAGCAGATCGCGCAGGCGGTCGTGCCGCAGTTCGACAAGATGTCGAAGGACGAAGAGGGCCGGAAAAAGATCAATCAGTGGTCGCGCTACGCCACGGTGCTGCTCGCCGCGGTGCAGGGATGGGGCTTTGCGATCTTCGCCGAGTCGCTTCAGGGCGCGGTCGCCAACCCGGGCTTCGGCTTCCGGTTGTCGATGACGTTCTTCCTCACGACCGGCGCGATCTTCGTGATGTGGCTTGGCGAGCAGATCACTGAGCGCGGCATCGGCAACGGCGCGAGCTTGATGATCTTCTTCTCGATCGTCGAGCGGATTTGGCCGGGCATCATGTCGGCGTTCACCTATGTGAGCACCGGCGTGATCGGTGCGTTCTCGCTCGTCGTTCTCATCATCATGATGGTCGCCGTGGTCGCGGCGGTGGTTGCGGTGACGATGGCCGCTCGTCGCGTGCTCATTCAGATTCCGCAGCGAACGATGGCGCGCGGTCGCCAGCGCGAGGCGTCGCGGAGCTTCATTCCGTTGCGCATCAACTCGTCTGGGGTGATGCCCATCGTGTTCGCGCAGTCGGTGATCGTCGTCCCGGGTGCCGTGGCGCAGTTCGCCGGCAATCAGCGGATGCGTGATTTCGCCGACTACCTCGCGCCCGGATCGACGCTCTACTACATCCTGTCCGCGATCCTCATCCTGTTCTTCACCTATTTCTATACGTCGATCATCTTCAATCCGATCGACTTGGCGGAGAATCTGAAGAAGCAGGGCGGGTTCATTCCCGGGGTGAAGCCGGGCGCCAGGACGGCCGAGTACATCGACGACGTGGTCTCGAAGATCACGTTGCCGGGCGCGATCTTCTTGACGCTCGTCGCGCTCTTGCCGATCTGGATCTCGAAGCTGATCAACGTGCCGTTCAACTTCGGTGGAACGTCGTTGCTGATCGTCGTCGGTGTCGCGCTCGACACGATTCAGCAAATGAACCAGCATCTACTGCTGCGGAAATACGACGGTTTCATGAAGAAAGGGCGCGTGCGGTTCCGCGGCCGGCAGGGGGCGCCGGGAGGGTTCTGACGGGCCGTGCTCTCGGGAGGAAAGGGGTCCGGCGTTGGCCGGACCCTTTTTGTGGGCAGCTACGAACAGACTGAACTGCATGAACTGCATGAACTGCCTCACCGCAGAGACGCAGAGGCGCAGAGGACAACCCGCGGAGGACTACAGGTTGTTGACCATGCGCTTGATGCCTTCGCGCATCAGAGGCACGTGGAAGTTCAACAGCAAGCCCAATCGGTGGCCGCTCAGCTTGAGGTATGTGAGGAGCTGAGCTTCATGGACTGATAGCAGTTTTGAAACTGTCTTGAGCTCCACGATGACGCATTCTCCAACTAATAGGTCGATTCGGTAGGCGACATCCAACCTTATGGCCTTGTACACGACAGGAAGCGCGACCTGGGTGCGAACGAGTAGGCCGCGCTCTCGCAGCTCATAGGCCAAACACGTCTCGTACGCGCTCTCCAAGAGTCCTGGCCCCAATGCCGAGTGCACCCGAATTGCCGCGTCCACAACAGCCCCACTCAGCTCGTTGATATCCCTCACGTCATCCTCTGCGCAGTTCTCCGCGCCTCCGCGTCTCTGCGGTAAAGCAGTTCCGTTGAGCGCCCAAAAGGTGGCTCCGCAGCTCGCGGGCACGTCATCCGACCGTTCCCGCCCAAACCATTTCTGACATAGCTTTCCTGACGATGATCATTGTTCTCTTCGGAAAACCCGGCGCCGGCAAGGGCACGCAGGCGCCGTTGTTGGCCAAGGCGCTCGACGTCCCGACGCTCGCCACCGGTGACGTGCTAAGAGCCGCCAAGCGTGCAGGCACCAAGCTCGGTCTCGAGGCCAAAGCTTTCATGGACCGCGGCGAGCTCGTGCCGGACTCGGTGATCCTCGGCATCATCGGCGAAGAACTGGCGCAGCCCCAATACGCGCGTGGCGTGATTCTCGACGGCGCGGTCCGCACGGTGCCGCAGGCCGAGGGATTGCAGCGGGTGCTGGAATCGCACGGGCGAAAGGTGGACGCCGTGCTGGCGCTCGATATCGACAACGAGGAGATCGTGCGGCGCTTGAGCGACCGGACGGTGTGCGAGAATTGTCAGACGCCGTACACCGGGCGCGCGGTGGGAAGCACGTGCGACAAGTGCGGCGGGAAGCTCGTGCGTCGCCCGGACGACGATCCCGAAGCCATTCGCACACGCCTGCGCGTGTACGACGCGGAAACGGCGCCCGTGCTCGACTGGTATCACGGGAACGGCGACATGGTCGCCGTGATCGACGCCGTCGGCTCGGTGGAAGACGTTACGGCGCGAGCGCTGCGCGCCCTGCGCAAATGATTCAGCTCAAGTCCGCGCGCGAGATCGACCTGATGGCGCAGGGCGGAAAGATCCTCGCCGCCACGGTCGAGACGTTGCGCGCGGCGGTTCGTCCCGGCATCTCGACCGGCGAGCTGGATCGCATCGGCGAGGAGTTCATTCGCTCACACGAGGGAGCGGTGCCGGCGTTCAAAGGGCTCTACGGCTTCCCGGGAAGCATCTGCGCGTCGGTGAATAGCGAGATCGTCCACGGTATTCCGTCGAACAAGCGTGTGCTCAAAGAAGGCGACATCATCTCGATCGACGTCGGGGTCGGCTACAAGGGCTATTTCACCGATAGCGCGACGACCGTGCCCGTTGGCGAGATCAGCGCCGACGCTCGCGAGTTGCTCGCGGTGACACAACGGGCGCTCGACGCCGGCATCGATGCTGCGGTGGTGGGCAATCACATCGGTGACATCGGGGTCGCGGTACAGACCGTCGTGGAGCGCGCGGGGTTCAGCGTCGTGCGCGATCTCGTGGGGCATGGCATCGGCGTCGAGTTCCATGAGGAGCCGCAAGTACCGAACTACGGTAAGCCCAAGCGCCGTGAGAAGCTGGTGCCTGGCCTCACGATCGCAATCGAGCCCATGGTGAACATCGGCGGGCCGGCGACGAAGACGCTCGGCGACCGATGGACGATTGTCACGCTCGACGGCTCGTTGTCGGCGCACTTCGAGCACACGGTGGCGATTGCCGAGGGCGGGCCGATCGTGTTGACGAGAGTATCCTAGGAGGCTGATTCTGCTGGTGGCGGCCCGAGCGGTCCGAACAACTGGCCGCGGAATGCCACGGAATCCGCCGAGAGCCACGGAATGAGTGAGTGGACCTCACCCAACGGGATTTTCTGACGCCGCGGCTACTCCCTAAAGTGGCGCCACACTTTGGCAAGCCTGCGTTCAGCAACCAGCAATCGCCTCTTCTGGCGCGTATTCCCAGAGGCTAACCTTAGCCCCGACCTAGCCTTTCCCACCTTCCGGAGGTTCTGGATGTCGATGCGGAAATTCCGCACCTGGCGCGCCGCCCTGCTGCCGATCGTGTTCGTGGCGGCAACAACAACGGCAATCGCGCAGGGCCACGTTACGACGCCGAAAGAGTTTTTCGGCCATAACATCGGGGACGACTACTTCCTCCCCAACTACGACCAGTTCACGGCCTATTGGCACAAGATCGACGGTGAGTCCGACCGCATGCAGGCGATCGAGATCGGCAAGTCGTCGGAGGGTCGCCCGCAGCTCGCCGCCATCATCACGGCGCCGGAGAACTTCAAGAACATCGCGCGCTACAAGGAAATCTCGATGCGCCTCGCCAAAGGCGAGGGGCTGACCGACGCGCAAGCCAAGGCGCTCGCCAAGGAAGGCAAGGCGGTAGTGTGGTTCGACGGTGGCCTGCACGCGACCGAGGTGCTGGGTGCGAATCAGCTCATCGAGACCACCTATCAGCTCCTGACCCGCAACGACGACGAGACCAAGCGCATCCTGCACGACGACATCATCCTCGCCGTGCACGCGAACCCGGATGGCATGCAGCTCGTGGCCAACTGGTACATGCAGGAGAAGGATTCGCTCAAGCGGAACATGAACATTCCGCTGCTCTACAACAAATACGCCGGGCACGATGACAATCGCGACTCGTTCATGTCGAATTTGTCGGAGACCAAGAACATCAATCACCTGATGTTCTGGGAATGGCATCCGGTCATCATGTACAACCATCACCAGACCGGCCCCGCGGGCACGGTGATGTTCTCGCCGCCGTTCCGCGATCCGTTCAACTACAACCTGGATCCGATGATCGTGATCGGGCTGGACCAGGTCGGCGCGGCGATCCATCAGCGGTTGCTCGAGGAGAACAAGCCCGGCTTCACCATGCGCTCCGGCTCGAGCTACTCCACGTGGTGGAACGGCGGTCTGCGAACGATCGGCTATTTCCAAGGCATCATCGGCATCCTGACGGAGACGATCGGCAACCCGACGCCGAGCCGCATTCCTTTCATTGCGGAACAGGAGCTGCCGCGCGGCGATCTGCCGGCGCCGATCGCGCCGCAGGAATGGCATTTCCGCCAATCGATCGACTACTCGGTCTCGGCGAACTACGCGATCTTCGACCTCGCGTCGCGCTACCGTGAGACGCTGTTGTATGACAAGTATCTCATGGCGAAGCACGCGATCGAGAAAGGCAGTCACGACAATTGGACGATCAGTGGCAAGTCCATCGCCGAAGCAGAAGACGCGCTTCGTGGCGGTGCGCAGCAAGCGGGCGCCCCGGTGGGCGGCGGCCGGGGGCGCGGCGGACGCGGCGGCGCTGCTGCCGCTCCAGGTGGCGACGTGGTCGTGGGCGGCGCGCCGGACTTCGGGCGCGGAACGGGAAACGACGCGGCCGGTCTCAAGGTGTGGAACGACGTGCTGCACGCCAAGGACAAGCGCGACGCGCGCGGCTACATCATCCCGTCCGACCAGCCCGATTTTCCGACGGCGACCAAGTTCGTGAACACGCTGCGTCACGTCGGCGTGTACGTCGACCGTGCCACGGCGGCGTTCACGGTGAACGGCAAGCAGTATCCCGCCGGCTCGTACGTCATCAAGACGGCGCAGGCCGCGCGCGCGCAGGTGCTCGACATGATGGAGCCGCAGGATCACCCGAATGACTTCGCGTATCCCGGCGGACCGCCGCGCCGGCCGTACGACAACGCCGGTTGGACGCTCGCCTACTCGATGGGCGTCAAGTTCGATCGCCTGCTCGACGGCTTCGACGCTCCGACGCAGCGCATCGAAGGTCTCGCCAAGCCGATGCCGGGAACGGTCGCCAATGCATCGGGGGCGACCGGCTATCTGCTCTCGCACGACTACAACGATGCGGTCACGGTGATCAACCGCGCATTCAAGGCGGGTGCCGATGTGTACTGGACGCGCTCGCCGATGCAGGCGAACGGCAAGACGTATCCAGCGGGTTCGTACTATCTCGCGGCCAACGCGGCGCCGGTCGTGCAGAAGTCCGCGGCCGATCTGGGTGTCAGCTTCGACGGCACCACCGCCCGTCCCGACGCCGACGCGGTCAAGCTTTCGGCAAAGCGCGTGGCACTCGTCGACCGGTACGGCGGCTCCATGCCGTCGGGCTGGACCCGATATGAGTTCGAGCAATTCGAGATCCCATACACGATCGTGTACCCCAAGGACATCGACGCCGGGAATCTCAAGTCGAAGTACGATGTCATCATCTTCCCGTCCGACATCACGATCTCCGGCGGCGTGCAGGCCGTCGGCGCGGGTCGTCGTGGCGGCGGCCGCGGCGGCGCCGTCGACCTGACGACGATTCCGGCCGAGTATCAGAAGATGCTCGGGCAGCTCACGGCGGATCAGTCGCTGCCTCAACTCAAGAAGTTCCTCGACGACGGCGGCGTGATCGTGAGCAGTGGTGGCGCGACGAACATCGGGTATCAGCTCGGGCTGCCGATCGAGAACCATCTCGTGGTGCGCGCACCGGGCGAGCCCGATCGCGCACTCAGCGGCGAGGAGTACTACGTTCCCGGCTCCATCCTTCGCGTGGCGGTGGACACCAAGGATCCGGTCGCGGCGGGGATGCCGGCGCAAGCCGACGTCTTCTTCGACAACGATCCCGTGTTCCGCCTCAAGCCCGACGCCGCGCTCAAGGGCACGCGCGCCATCGCCTGGTTCGACACGTCGACCCCGCTCCGCAGCGGTTGGGCGTGGGGCCAGAACTATCTCGAGGGAGGCGCGGCCGCGGTTGAGGCGAGCGTGGGGAAGGGCAAGGTGTACTTGTTCGGACCGGAGATCACCTTCCGCGGTCAGCCGCACGGCAGCTTCAAGTTCTTATTCAACGGCATCTATGCGCCGGTGAGTGCGACGATGCCCGTCGTGCCGTAGCCCGCTCTGGGATTCGTGAAACGGAGAA
>DASVYG010000274.1:0-2304 GCA_036392315.1 Gemmatimonadaceae bacterium | reverse complement strand
GTGATCGAGCGTGACGCACGCGTCGTTGCGGTGCTGACCGGCCACGTCTTGAAGGATCCCGGCGCCGTGGTCGCGTACCATCAGGAGATGGAGCCGCCGCCCGAGCACGCCAATCGACCCATCGAGATCGACGCGCGGGTGTCGGAGGTGGAGCGAGTGCTGACTGCTACGAGTGCTGACTATTAGTAGTAGCAGGTTGCGACGACTGCGACGGGCGTGAAGAATACGGTGTCCGTGAATCGCGGACCGATCGCCACCGACGCCCTCCTTCCTGATTCCCCATGCATTCACGAGCCTCATCTGTTCGAGCCGCGAGCGTTGCGCTCGTCGCCGCATTCATCGCGTTGCCCGCACCATCCGCCGCGCAACGCGGCGGCCGGGGCGGACCGGACAACCGTCCCGAGGTCACCTTCCCCGTCAACCTTCCCGCCGACGATGCGCGAATCGCCAACCTGAAGAAGGAGGCGATCCGCATGGTGGACAGCATGTCCACCTTCACACAACAGATGGTGGACATGGTGTTCAGCTTCGGTGAGCTGGGCATGCAGGAAGAGGAAACGTCGAAGTACTTGAGCGGCATTCTCGAGAAGAATGGCTTCAAGGTTACGCGCGGCACCGCGGGCGTTCCGACGGCGTGGGTCGCCACCTGGGGCTCGGGAAAGCCGGTGATCTCGCTCGGCTCCGACATCGACGACATTCCGCAGGCAAACCAGAAACCCGGCGTCGGATATCACGATCCGCTCATCACGGGCGCGCCCGGACATGGCGAAGGACACAACTCCGGCATGCCGCTCAACATCACGGCGGCGCTCGCGGTCAAGAAGCTCATGGAGCGCGATCACATTCCCGGGACGCTGCAACTCTGGCCCGGCGTGGCCGAAGAGCAGATGGCGGCCAAGGCCTACTATGTTCGCGCCGGTGTGTTCAAAGACGTGGATGCCGTGCTGTTCTGCCACGTCAGCTCTGATTTCAGCGTATCGTACGGCACGTCGGGCTCGAACGCGTTGATCAGCGCCCAATTCAACTTCCTGGGATCGAGCGCGCACGCGGCTGGGGCGCCGTGGGCCGGACGCAGCGCACTCGATGCGGTCGAGCTCATGGACGTCGCGTGGAACTTTCGCCGCGAGCATCTGCCGTTGACGCAGCGATCGCACTACGTGATCACCGACGGCGGCGATCAACCGAACGTCGTCCCGCCGACGGCGAGCGTCTGGTACTTCTTCCGCGAGACGAATTCTCCGCTCGTGCAAGGCTTGTTCGCGCTCGGCGACACGATCGCGCGCGCCGCGGCGATGATGACGAGCACCAAGCTGGCGTCGGTGCAGATTCTCGGCTCCGGCTGGGCGGGCTATTTCAGCAAGCCGATCGCGCTGGACATGTTCAAGAACATCAAGCAAGTCGGCATGCCGACGTGGGACGAGAAGGATCAGACACTGGCGCGCGGGATTCAGCATGAGCTTGGGCAGAAAAATCCGCGCGGACTGTCCGCCACCATTCCCGACCAGCTGCCGCCGCCCCCACGCCAGGAAGATTTGCGAGGCGGCGGCAGCGACGACATCGGCGATATCTCGTGGAACGTTCCGACGATCACGCTTCGCTATCCGGCCAACATTCCCGGTCTGCCGGGCCACAACTGGGCCAACGCCATCTCGATGGCGACGCCGATCGCACACAAGGGCGTGACGGCGGGGGCTAAGGCGCAGGCGATGACCGTCATCGATCTCATGCTCAAGCCGACCGTCGTGGCGCAGGCGTGGGACTACTTCAACAACGTGCAGACGAAGGAGATCAAGTATTACCCGCTCATGCGCCCCGAGGACAAGCCGGCGATCTGGCTCAACAAGGCGATCATGGACAAGTACCGTCCGGAGATGCGGAAGTACTACTACGATCCGTCCAAGTACAAAACGTACCTCGATCAGCTCGGCATCAAGTACCCAACGGTGCGCGATACGACCAAGGCCGTGCCCTGAGATCAGGTTGATCGAACCGGTGACTTGACGGCGATCAAACCAAACAAAAAAGGGGACGCCTTTCGGCGTCCCCCTTTTTGCTCAGGCGATCGGTCGAGTCGCCGGCGGCTCGGCGGTGCTCGGCACGATCTCCGGTAATCCGGCGGCCTTCAACGCCGCGTTGATCTTGGCGAGGTCGCCCATCACGCGCTTGTACCGCGCGAGCTCCGTCTGCAGCTTCGGATCGAGGACCGAGTAGACCTCGTACGACTGCTTCGGCGGCCGACGCTCCCCGTTCTCGACGAATCCGAGCAGTGCGGCCATCTGGTTGTTGATGCGAATCGGAAAGTTG
>DASVYG010000273.1:0-4389 GCA_036392315.1 Gemmatimonadaceae bacterium | reverse complement strand
TGGTCATCGACAATACGGGCCGGGTCGTCTGGTACCACCGCTTCCCAAATGGACCCGGTCTCAACTTCCAACCGCAACCGAACGGGCGATACGCGGCTCGCCCGCCGGTTGCCGCCGGTGAAACCGCGAGTTGGGTGGAGATCGGAGTCGCCGGCGACGTCACGCGAATGCTCGGCTGCGCCCATGGCTACCCGCCGCGCATGCACGATATGATCGCCGAGCCCGATGGCTCGTACTGGCTCCTCTGCGACGAAACCCGAACGATGGATCTCTCGGCGCAGGGTGAATCTTCTCGCGCCCGCGTGCTCGGCACGAACGTTCAGCATCGCGGCGCGACCGGGGACAGCCTATTCGAGTGGAGCCCGTTCGATCATTTCGAAGTCGACGTGAGCATTCTCCAAACGGCCGACCGCATTACGCCCGTCATCAACTGGACGCACGGCAACGCTCTCGATGTCGACGGCGATGGGAATCTCCTCGTCTCGTTTCGCAACCTGAGCGAGGTGACGAAAATCGACACTCGTACCGGCGCAGTCGTGTGGCGCATGGGCGGCGAGCACAACGAGCTCACGTTCGACAACGTTGGAGCGCCCGCCTTCGTGGGCCAGCACGGTCTTCGCGTCACCGGCGCCGGACAGCTGACGCTGCTCGACAATCTGGGCGAGCCGCTCGGCAGTCGCGCCGAGCGCTACGCGGTGGACGACACGCGCCGCGTGGCGCACATGAGCGACTCGTTCGCCGCACCGGCGGGCCTCATCGCACGGATCGGCGGAAGCACACAGTCGCGTCCCGGGGGCCACACGCTCGTTTCGTTCGGCAACGGCAATGCAGTGCAGGAGTACGACGCGCTGGGCAACGTCGTGTGGAGAATCGTCGGAAACTCGGGCTACATCTTCCGCGCGCAACGCATTCGCTCGTTGTACCAGCCGGGCGTGGGCGATCCGCGGTGATCGATTCACATTTGCTTGGGCGGCCTACCATGCGCAGCGCAACACGTCGTTCAGCTCTCGGGCTCTTCGCTCTCGGAATCACTCTCGCGGCGTGTCGCTCGGACAGCCCGACCGTCGTGGACCCGAGCAATCCTCTCGGGGTCGTTCCTGTCCCCACTCCGGCCCCTGTTCCGCCGCCGCCGCCCATTACCGCGTTTCCGCAGCTGAGCCGAGCCGGGGTGATTTATAATCGCACAACCGCGTCCTCCATCCCGGGCGAGCAACGCTACGTCATCTACGATGACGGCACATTCAGCCTGCAATACCTGAGGCCGGACTTTGGATTCTTTGAATATCTGGGACGCTATGTGCGCGCCGAGTCGGTGCTCACGCTGAGCTTCAATGACAACGCGGGCACTTGGCAGGCTCGGGGAATTGTGGGTGCGGATTCATCGCTGACTGTCAAATACAATCTCATCATGGGCCTGGATGACTTCGAGGACGGCACATACCGCTCATCGAGGCCCTTGGCTCCGCTCGCGCGCATCTATGTCGCCAATGCCGACGGCTCGGGCATCACGCGACTCACCACCGGTGGGCGACCTGCGTGGTCGCCGGACGGTCAACGCATCGCGTTCCAGCGTGACGGGTTGGTGTACGTCACACGTGCCGCGGACTCGAGCGAGGTTCTTCTCGCGATAGGCACCTATCCAGCGTGGTCGCCCGATGGTCGCCGCATCGCCTTCACCGACAGTGCCGGCATTTCGGTCATGAACGCCGACGGTTCGGGCATCACGAGGCTCATCAGCCATCACTTTCGCCACGACACCGATCCCGCAGGGGATTTGGGCGTTGGAAAACCGGCGTGGTCGCCGGACGGCACGCTGATCGCCTTCGAGCATCTTGGTGACGGCGACATTCAACCGGCGCGGATTTTCGTCATGGGCGCGGACGGGTCCAACCCCCACACGCTCACGACCTCCCCGCAGGGATACAACTACGCTGAATCGGATCCAGCGTGGTCTCCCGACGGGTCCAAGATTGCATTCTGGAGTTACGGCTACGGCATCGCGACTGTCGCCGCGACCGGCGGTGTGCCGACCACCATCTACATGGACTTCCCAGCCGTCGCGTATGGTACCAAGCCGACGTGGTCGCCCGACGGAAGCAGCATCGCGTTCACGGTGCGATCGCACGATCAGCCCGCGATCTGGACCATGCCGGTAAGCGCCGGGAGTCCACGAATACTCATTTCCGCCGGCTACGACGCCGCGTGGTCTCCGAGCGGCGCGCGCATCGCGTTCGTGAACGCTAGCGGGAAGTAGACGAGTAATCGCCAGCGCCGGAGCATGTTTGTCGGCCTTCCACGCTTCCGAGTTCGTTATGCCGAGCTCGCCAGGATGACCACGCTGTCCCGCCAGGAGCCATCCGCCACGCCGATCAGGCCGGAGCGGCGCAAGCCGCGTTGTGACAACGCTAAACAAATGCGCACGACACTCTAGCGCGCCATCGAGCGCCCGTTATTATAGGCGTCGCCTCGCTTCTGCTGGTTGATGCGCCTTGTCTGAATTGTTGACCGAGCTGAAAGATGCCGTTTCGGACCGGTACCGGGTCGATCGCCAGATCGGTCAGGGCGGAATGGCTACGGTCTTCGTGGCCGACGACACACGATACGGCCGCAAGGTCGCCATCAAGGTCCTGAATCCTGATCTGGCGTCATCGCTTGGAGCCGAACGCTTCGAGCGTGAGATTCAGATACTCGGACGATTGAATCACCCGCATATCCTGTCCGTGCTCGACTCCGGGGAGTCGCACGGACTTTTGTATTATGTAATGCCGTTCGTCGACGGCGAATCGCTCCGGGATCGCCTCAATCGCGACGGGCAGCTTCCGATTGACGAGGCGATCGCGATCACGTGCGACGTCGCCGACGCGCTGTCCCATGCGCACAGTCTCGGAATCATCCATCGAGACATCAAGCCGGAAAATGTCCTCATTCATGGCGGCCATGCGGTGGTCGCGGATTTCGGCATCGCGCGCTTGGCGCCGGAATCGGGCGTCACCGTCACCAAGCTGACGGGAACCGGTATGTCGCTCGGCACGGCGACGTACATGAGTCCCGAGCAGGCCCTGGGTGAAAAGGCAGACGCGCGGAGCGACGTCTACAGCCTGGCGTGCATGCTGTACGAGTTGCTCGCCGGCGAGCCGCCGTTCACCGGACCGAATGCCATGGCGGTCATGGCGCGGCACACCATGGAAATGCCGCGGTCCATTCGTGTCGTGCGACAATCAGTGCCGGCCGAAATCGAGGAAACTGTCCTCCACGCCCTCGAGAAGTCGCCCGTCGACCGATTCAAGACGATGGACGACTTCAAGCGGGCGCTACTCGGGCAGGGCGGCACGGTGACGGCATGGCGCGTTACCCGAACGATGGCGTCGAAGGGAATTGCCACCCATCCGGGAATGCGTCGCCGGCGAACGTTGACGTACGGTGCGGCGGCGATCGCCCTCCTTATCGTGGGAGGATTGGCCGCTCGGTACTATCGCACGAGCCACGCGCGGGTGCTCGCGTCCGCGGCGGGAGATGTCGCGCCCAATAACATCGCTGTCCTGTTTCTCGAGGTCGCCGACAAAGATTCCTCATTGCGGCAAGTCGCCGACGGTCTGACGGAAGCGCTGATCGACCAACTGTCGCAGACCGAAGGCCTGCACGTGGTTTCGGCCGGTGGCGTTTCGATGTTCCGGAATGTCGATGCGCCGAAAGACAGCATCGCGCGCGCCCTGAAGGTGGGCACGCTCGTGAGCGGCACCATCGAGCGCGATGGGAATCAGCTCCAGCTGTCCGTGCGTCTCATCGACGGACAAAGCGGCGTCGACTACAGTCGCGCGAGCTTCCGCGTGGGCCAAGGCGAGTTCCTGCACGCGCGCGACTCGCTCTCGGCGTCCGTGGCTGAGCTCTTACGCAAACGACTGGGCGATGAGGTGCGACTGCGGGAGCTGCGAGCCGGCACGTCGAACGCCGAAGCTTGGGGCCTGGTGCAGCGCGCCGAGAACGCGAAGAAATCGGCTGACCAGCTGATCAATACGGGCGATATACAGAACGCGTCGCGACGCTTGGCTGAAGCGGATTCACTTGCCGAGCGAGCGTCGTCGCTGGATGCCCGTTGGGCCGAGCCGCTCGTCGAGCGCGGTGATGTGGCGTTTCGGAGGACGCGACTTACAAAGGACCAGAAAGAGATTTCTGGGTTGATCACGACTGGCCTGGACTACGCCTCGCGCGCGGTCGGTCTCGACCCGCGAAGCTCCCGCGCGCTCGAGCTGCGTGGCATTCTCTCCTATTATCGCATCCAGGCCGGACTCGTGCCCGACCAGGTCGAGGCGGGCCATATCGTCGACTCGGCCGAGCGCGATCTTCGTGCGGCGGTCGACATCAACCCAAGGCAGGCGACAGCCTGGAATG
>DASVYG010000272.1:0-6343 GCA_036392315.1 Gemmatimonadaceae bacterium | reverse complement strand
GTGGTGCTCGGATGGCTATTGACCTGGGCTCCCACGTGAGCGGCGCACGAACGCGAGGCGTCGCGATCCTCGGCTCGACTGGCTCCATCGGGACGACGGCGCTGCGCGTGCTCGAACGCCAGCGCGATCGGTTCCACGTCGTCGCGCTCACCGCGTACAACAACGCGACCCTCCTCGAGGAGCAAGCGCAGCGCTTCCATCCACGGTTCGTCGGCATCGTGCACAACGGCGCCGATCCGCATTCGGGATGGAGCGTGGGTACGGATTGTCTGATCGAGGCCGCGCGCCTCGACGACGTGGATATCGTGCTGAATGCGATCGTCGGTTCGGCCGGATTGGACGCGACGCTCGCCGCACTCACGCGCGGCAAGCGCGTCGCGCTCGCCAACAAAGAAACGCTCGTGATGGCGGGCGAGTTGGTCACGGCCGCCTGCGCCGCCGGCGGCGGTGAGATCGTTCCCGTCGACAGTGAGCACAGCGCCATCCTGCAATGCATCGCTGGGCGTCCCGGCGTCGACGTGCGGCGCGTCATCATCACCGCCTCCGGCGGGCCGTTTCGCGAGTGGACGCCGGACCAGCTTCGAGGTGCAACGCTCGAGGACGCACTTCGCCACCCAACGTGGCGCATGGGGCGCAAGATCACCGTCGACAGCGCCACGCTGGCGAACAAAGCGCTCGAGGTGATCGAGGCGCACTTCTTGTTCGGCCTTCCTTACGATCGAATCGAGGTGGTCGTCCACCCGCAGAGCGTCGTGCACTCGTTCGTCGAGTTTGTCGACGGAAGCGTATTGGCGCAGCTCGGGGTCCCAAGCATGGAGTTGCCTGTCCTCTATTCGCTTACGCATCCGGATCGCGTGTCCGACACCGGGGTACCTCAGTTCGACCCCGTCGCGCTCTCACCACTCACGTTCGAGCCGATTCGCGCCGATCAATTCTCCGCGTTCACGCTCGGTGTGGCGGCGGGACGAAAGGGCGGGGCGGCGCCGGCCGTGTTCAACGGCGCGAATGAAGCCGCCGTCGCGCTTTTCCTCGACGACCGAATCCGCTTTGGCGACATCGGCGTAGCGATTGCGGGCGCGCTCGATGCACTTGGTGATCTGCCCGGCGACAGTCGCGAGGCAATTCTCGCTGCCGACACCGCCGCCCGACGATTTGTTCAGGAACGGTTTGCATGCTAGCGATTTTGTCCCCGATTCTGGTGTTTGGGCTCGTGATCTTCGTCCACGAGCTCGGCCATTTCCTTGCAGCCAAAGCCGTCGGCGTCTATGCGCCGCGGTTCTCGATCGGGTTTGGTCCTTCGATTTTCCGCTTTCGCCGCGGCGAAACCGAGTACATCCTCGCATGGCTCCCGCTCGGCGGATACGTGCGAATGGCATCTCGGCACGACGCCGAGACCGCTTTCCTCGAGGGCGGGACCGAGGAGCAGACGGCCCGAGCTCAGTCGGACCCCGGATACGATCCGAACGCGATGATTCCGTTCGGGCCCAAGCCGGTCCCTGAGGACCGCTGGTTCGAGAGCAAACCGCTGTGGGGACGCATCGTGATCATGATCGCGGGCGTCGTCATGAACGCCGTGCTGGCAATCGTCGTCGCGACACTTCTGGCGTATCACTACGGACAGGCGGTGTATCCGTCGACGGTGGTCGGCAGCGTGCGTGAAATCGCCGAAGCCCCGTCGCTGTCGCAGGTCCATCCCGGCGACTCGATCCGTGCCGTCAACGGAACGCCGGTGCATACCTGGAACGATGTCCGGAAGGAAATACTCGCCAGCTCCGACACCCTCGCAATCACGACCCAGCGCCAGACGGTACGTGTTCCGCTCTCCGGCAAGGGCGCTACCGCCGAGCAAGTGGCCGACGGGCTGGTGTATTACCTGCCGCCGGTCATCGATTCGATTTTCCCCGGTGACCCGGCCGCCGCGGCCGGCTTTCAGCCTGGCGATTCGATCGTCTCTGTTGCCGGCCAACCGGTCCATTCGTGGAGCGACATGGTTGCCCAGGTCGGTGCCTCGCCGGGGCGGCCGCTCACGTTCGTCGTGCATCGTGCCGCGTCGATCGAGACACTGACGGTCACGCCGAAGGGAGTGATTGACCAAGACCCGTCAACCGGCCGCCAACGCACGGTGGGAAAGATCGGAGCCGGTGCGCGCGATCCGTCGATTCACGAGACGCTCGACTTTGGCGCCGCCCTCGCGTGGGGTCTCCGCATCACGCGGACGAACGCCGGCGCGGTGTTCAAAGTGTTGCACGACATCGGAACCGGCAGTGTTTCGGTCAAGGAGCTGGGCGGGCCGGTTGCCATTACGCGCGCCTCGGTGAGCGCGGCGAGAAACGGTGTCGATGAGCTGTTCTATCTCATTGCTCTGCTGAGCATTAACGTCGCCGTGCTCAACCTGCTTCCCATCCCGATCCTCGACGGAGGACAGATTCTGATCAACGTCCTCGAGTCCGCGAAGGGCAGTCCGTTCAGCATGCGCACGCGCGAATACATTCTGCGGTTTGGGCTGTTCGCGATCGCGCTGCTCTTTGTCATCGTGATGTACAACGACACTCGGGCCGGTTTCGCGAAAGTCTTCGACTGGATCGGACACCTCTTCGGCGCGTAGACGGTGGAACGGTGGAACGGTGGAACGGAACTGCGGTCACGTTCCGCCGTTCAAGCGAGCTCCAGCGAGCGCCCGTTCCACCGTTCCACCGCTAAGTGCCCCCTTTACATCACGTTAGTAAACCGCTACGATTCACAGCTATCACATAATGCGCACAACGAACGCCGCCAACGCGGCGGAGAATCACTAGGACATGGCTTTCGAAAAAAGCACGACCGTCCAAAAATATCGGACGCACGAGACCGACAGTGGCTCGTCCCGCGTTCAGGTCGCCCTGCTCACCGAGCGGATCAACTATCTGACGGATCACTTCCGACTCCACAAGAAGGACCACCACAGCCGTCGTGGACTCCTCAAGATGGTCGGAAGACGCCGCCGTCTCTTGAATTACCTGAAGCGTACGGATGTCAACGGCTACCGGCAGATCGTCCAGGAACTGGGCCTCCGGTACTAATTCGGTGACACAGCGTGGCCGCGCGGGCGCAATGGTTGCAGCCCGCGCGTTTTGTTATCCCCTACAGCCTTTCCAGGCAAAAGAGCAATGATGCAACGCGTTGAGAAGACGTTTGCAGGGCGGAAGCTCGTCATCGAGACGGGCCGCATGGCCAAGCAGGCCTCAGGATCCGCTCTGGTTCAGTTCGGCGACACCATGGTCCTCGCCGCCGTCACGGTGAGCGACAACCAGAGCCCACTGCCGTTCTTCCCCCTGCTCGTGGAGTATCGCGAGAAGACCTACGCCGCCGGCAAAATCCCGGGCGGCTTCATCAAGCGCGAGGGACGCCCGAGCGACAACGAAATTCTCTCGGCGCGAATCATCGACCGGTCCATCCGGCCGCTGTTCCCCGAGGGCTTCAAGAACGAAGTCCAAGTCTTCATCTACGTCATCTCCGCCGACCAGGAGAACGACGCCGACGTCCTCGGCCTCGTCGCCGCGTCGTTCGCGCTCAATGCGTCCAAGATTCCGTTCTCGGCGCCCATCGCCGGCGTGCGCGTTGGACGAATCCAAGACAAGTGGGTGCTCAATCCCACATTCCAGCAGCTCGAGTACAGCGACATGGAGCTCGTGCTCGCCGGCTCCCAGGACTCGATCGTCATGGTCGAGGGCGGAGCGCTCGAGGTGCAGGAAGAGGACGTTGTCGAGGCCATTACGGTCGGGCAAAAGGGCATTCGCGAGCTCATCGGAATCCAGAATGAGCTGCTGAAGCAGATGGACAATCGTCCGGCAAAGATGTCATGGACGAAAGCCGAGATCCCCGAGCACCTGCAGGTTAAGGTCAAGGCGCTCGCCGAGGGCAAGATCACCGAGGCGCTCAACCAGAAGGACAAGCACGGCCGCATCGAGGCAATCGAACGCGTCAAACAAGAAGTCGCCGAGGGGTTGCTCGCCGACTTCCCGGACGCCGACAAGGACATCCACGCGCTGCTGGGCGACGTCGAGTACAATCAGCTCCGCGCGCAGGTGCTCAACACCGGCCATCGCGTCGACGGCCGTAAGCCGAATGAAGTCCGCGCGATCTCGATCGACACCACCGTGCTGCCACGCGCTCACGGGTCGGCGCTCTTTACGCGCGGCCAGACCCAAGCGCTCGTCGCCGCCACGCTCGGCACCGCGAACGACGTCCAGCGTCTCGATTCGATCGACGAAGCGCAGGAGACTACGAAGTCGTTCATGCTCCACTACAACTTCCCGCCGTTCTCGACGGGTGAAGTCCGCCCGATGCGCGGCACGTCGCGTCGCGAGATCGGTCACGGCAATCTCGCCGAGCGCGCGCTGCAAGGTGTGCTCCCGGCGTTCGAAGATTTCCCATACACGATCCGCATCGTCTCCGACGTGCTCGAGTCGAACGGCTCGTCGTCGATGGCGTCCGTGTGTGGCGGTTCGCTCGCCTTGTTCGACGCCGGCGTCCCGATGCGCGGCGCGGTGGCCGGCGTCGCCATGGGCTTGATCAAGGAAGGAAAGAAGTACGCGATCCTCACCGACATTCTCGGCACAGAGGATCACCTGGGCGACATGGACTTCAAGGTGGCGGGAACGCGCGCCGGAATCACTTCGATCCAGATGGACATCAAGATCGAGGGGCTCGATCTCAGCATCATGACGGAAGCCCTCGCGCAGGCCAAGGAAGGCCGACTGCACATCCTCGGCGAGATGGACAAGGCGCTGTCGCAGCCGCGCGGTGATCTGTCGCCGTTCGCGCCGCGCATCGTCACGCTGCAGATCAGCCCCGAGAAGATCGGCGATCTCATTGGCCCCAAGGGCAAGACGATCCGCGGCATTCAGGACGAGACGGGCGCCGAGCTCACGGTCGACGACAGTGGTCTCGTGACCATTGCTGCCGTTGGCGGCGACTCGATGGAGCGTGCGCGTCAGATGGTGCAGGCGCTCACCGCGGAGCCGGTGGTCGGCGAGACGTACGAAGGAACAGTCAAGACCACGACGCCGTTCGGCGCGTTCGTCGAGATCATGCCCGGCACTGAAGGCCTCGTCCACATTTCCGAGATGCGCCACGAGCGCACCGAGAAGACCGAAGACGTCGTCAAGAAGGGCGACCGTGTTCGCGTCAAGCTCATCGACCGCGACGAGCGCGGACGCCTTCGCTTGTCGATGAAGGCGTTGCTGCCGCGTCCCGAAGGCATGCCCGAGCCGGAGAACAACGGCGGTGGGGAAGGCGGCGAGCGTCCTCGTCGCGAGAGCAGCGACCGCGGCGACCGCGGTCGGTCGCGCGGCGGGCGCGGCGGAGAACGCTCGCGTCGCGAGTGAGTAGCGGAGCAGTGGCTGGAGGGGTCGTAGCCGCTGACGCGGCGCTGCGTCGTACTGTTCTACCCAATGGACTGACCGTACTCTCGGAGCACATGCCCGGGGTGCGGTCGGTTGCGTTTGGCGCCTGGGTGCGCGCCGCATCGCTGCACGAGCCGCGTGAGCGAATGGGCGTGTCGCATCTCCTCGAGCACATGGTGTTCAAGGGGACCGACCGGCGGAGCGCGCATGAGATCGCGTTGTCGCTCGAGGCGCTCGGCGGCTCGCTCGACGCCTATACGTCGCGCGAGCACACGGTGTATCAGGGCCGCGTGCTCGACGAGCATCTCATGGAGGCTGCCGACGTCGTCGGCGACATCGTCCTCCACCCCACGCTGCGCGAGAGCGATCTCGTGCTCGAGCGCAAAGTGATCCTCGAGGAGATCGGCATGGTCGAGGACACGCCGGACGATCTCGTGTTCGAGCTCCACAACGAGCTGCTGTGGGGCGACCATCCGTACGGTTATTCCATTCTCGGAACGCGCGACACGGTGACGTCCCTCGGCGTGCGCGAGCTCGTGGAGCTGCATCAGCGCGCGTATCATCCGGCGCATCTGGTCGTTGCCGCGTCGGGCAACGTCGAGCATGATCGACTGCTCGAGATCCTGGAAGGCACGGGTTGGCTGGACGCGCCGGGCGGCGACCCGACGCCGCTCGTGTCTCTGCCGCCGCGCGCTGAGGCGCCGCGGTCGAAGCACGTGTCGCGCGAGGGTGCTCAGACGCACATCGTGGCGGGGACGCGTGCCGTGGCCCACGGGAACCCGCGGCGCTTTCCGCTGCTCTTGCTCAGCATGTTGCTCGGCGGCGGCATGAGCTCGCGGCTCTTCCAGCGAGTGCGTGAGGAATTGGGCCTCGCCTATTCTGTCTACACCTACCAGTCGTTTCACGCCGACAGCGGGATGCACGGCGTGTACGTCGCCACGGCTCCGGAATCGGCGGGT
>DASVYG010000271.1:0-2878 GCA_036392315.1 Gemmatimonadaceae bacterium | reverse complement strand
ACCCTCAACCCTCGACCCTGTGGTTGAGCCGTTGCCTGCCCCCCGTTGACGAGTCAGCATGGTACACACCGGGAGCAATGTCTCGGGATCCCCTCTCGAGAGCCACATGCCCCGGATTCGATTCGCCGCCGCCCTTCTGTCCATCACGCTCGCCACGCCAACGGTTTTCCTCGCGGCGCAGCAGTCGGACTATGCCATCACGCCCTTCGTCTCCTTCTTGGCGGCGACCGGAAAAGCTCCACTCGCGGGAGCGGACCTGACGCTCTCGGGCAATCCGGACATGGCAATCAGAATGAGCGCACGCACCGCGTTCCGAAGCGTGTCGGCCAACGCCCTGGATGCCGGGCCGCGGATGCCGCGCTGGGGCGCCGACGCCGACATCGCCATGCCGCTCAGCGGCCGCCCATTCGGCCGAAGCCGCAGCGTAGCGACGTTCGGCTTTCTGGGGTTCGGCGTCGCTGCCACTGACAGCGCGGCCGTCCGGGCCGTGAGGAAGAATTGGAGCTATGGCATCGGCACGACCGTTCCACTCGGATCGGTCGTCGAACTGTTCGCCGACTCACGGTGGCGCATGCAGCGATTCGTCCTGCCAACCGCCAAACCGCGACCGACGCGTGAGCGGGAGCTGCGGTTCGGGGTGTCGTTTCACTCACGCGGCTAGGTTTGAGGGTTGAGGGTTGAGGGTTGAGGGGCGGTTGGTGGCGCGCGTTGCGCGCCACTTGTGTATCCACCTTCCCTGCCACGAAAGCAGAACATGCAGTCGAGCGGCGCGGAGCGCCGCGCACCTTCCCTCAACCCTCGACCCTCAACCCTCAACCCTAGCTTCATTCGTACCTGAGTGCCTGTATCGGATTGAGCCCCGCCGCCTTTCGCGCTGGGTAGAAACCGAAGAACACACCAACCGCCGCCGAGAATCCGACAGCGATCGCCACGGCCGATGGCGGAGTGGACGTCGTCCACCCGGTGATGTGACCGAGCAGCGCCGCGCCGCCGTAGCCGGCGGCGAGTCCGACGAGACCACCGAGCACGCTCATCGCCACGCTCTCGACGAGAAATTGCGTGAGCACGTCGGAGCCGCGTGCGCCGATCGCCATGCGAATGCCGATCTCACGCGTGCGTTCCGTGACCGACACCAGCATGATGTTCATGATGCCGATGCCGCCGACCAGCAACGAGATCGACGCGATCGCGGCGAGCAGGCCGGACATCACCTTCGTCGTGCTCGTGGCCGCCTGCGCGATCTCCGTCTGGTTGCGCACGGTGAAGTCGTCGTCGGCGCCGTCGAGGCGGTGCGACTCGCGCATGATGCCTTTGATCTCCTCCTGTGCCGCGGGCACGTCCTCGGCGTTTGTCGCGCTGACGAGGATCTGGCCGATGCGCACGTTGCCGCTCAACCGATTTTGCGCGGTCGAATATGGCATGAGAATGACATCGTCCTGATCCTGGCCGCCCGCGTTCTGACCTTTCGCGGCCAGCACGCCAGTGACGGTGAACGGTACGTGGCCGATCTGAATCTGCGCGCCGACCGGATCGGTGCCGGCGAACAGATTGTTCGCCACGGTCGCGCCGATCACCGCGATCTTGCGTCCAGCTTTGACGTCCGCGTCGTCGAAGAATGCGCCCGACGTGACGCTCCAATCGCGAATCGTCAGGAAGTCGGTCGACACGCCGTTGATCAGCGTGCGCCAGTTGCCACTGCCGCCGATGACCTGCGTCCGCGTCGATACGACCGGCGACACGGCCGACAGCATCGTGCCTTCACGCTTGAGCTTCTCGGCGTCGGCGACGGTGAGCTTGTTGAACGTGCCAGCGCCCTGATTCGCTCCGCCCACCGAGCCCGACCCAGGCATGACGATGATCAGGTTGGTGCCAAGGCTCGAGATCTGCTGCTTGATCATCGTCTGCGCGCCGTTGCCCACGGCGACCATCACGATCACCGCGCCCACGCCAATCACGATGCCGAGCATGGTGAGGAGCGTCCGCATCTTGTTCTTGAGGATGCTCTGCGACGCAACCTTGAGTAGCGTTGTCTGCTTCATGCGGCCTCCTCGATCACCGCGGCGTCCGCATCGGGACCGGCGGCATTCAATGTGGCGAGATCGTCCGCCGCGCTGCGGCGATCGAGCACCGGATGGTCGCGCAAGATGCGGCCATCACGCACCTCCACGATGCGCTTGGCGTATCGCGCAACGTCGGGCTCGTGCGTCACCAGCAGCACGGTGATCCCTTGATCGTTGAGCTCCTGAAAGAGCGCCATCACCTCGACCGTCATGTGGCTGTCGAGGTTCCCGGTCGGCTCGTCGGCGAGCAACAGCGTCGGCTGCGTGACGAGCGCCCGCGCAATCGCGACGCGCTGCTGCTGCCCGCCGGACAACTCGCTCGGCTCGTGATCCAGCCGATCGCCGAGGCCCACCCGCCTGAGCGATTCGGTAGCGAGTGCCCGTGTGTCCAGCTTTCGACCGCTGCGGTCGTACAACAGCGGCAGCTCGACGTTATCGAGCGCGCTCGTGCGCGACAGCAGGTTGAATCCCTGAAAGACGAAACCGAGCTTTTGATTTCTCAGATCGGCGAGCTGGTTGCGGTTCAATCCGTCCACACGAATCCCGTCGAGCTCGTAGCTCCCCTCGGTCGGAACGTCCAGGCAGCCGAGGATGTTCATCAACGTCGACTTGCCGGATCCGGATGATCCCATGACCGCGAGCATCTCGCCGGCGTTCACCGTGAGGTCGACGCCGCGGAGCGCGAACACTTTGTTCGTGCCCATCGTGTAGACCTTCTTGACGTTCGATGTCTGGATGACTGGGTTCGTGGCCATTGTGAACTCCTTGTGAAACGGTGGAACTCATGGGTTAAACGGTGGAACGGCCGCTCGCTGTCG
>DASVYG010000270.1:0-3146 GCA_036392315.1 Gemmatimonadaceae bacterium | reverse complement strand
AGCGGGGCCATCGTCAGCGCGGTGTCGGTCGACCGGCCGGTGATGACGATGTTCGCTCCCTTCCCCAACGCGTCGACGATCGGCGTCGACCCGATGTAGGCATTGGCCGAGAGCACGCGATCCCGCACGGTCGACAGCGATGCGCCCGTCTCCATGTTGGCGAGTGGATGCCCGGTGGCGATCAACTCGTCGAGTCGCGGGAGCAAATCGTCGCCGGTGACGACGCCGATGCGAATGTCGCCGCTCACGCCATGCTTCTGCGCCACGGCGCGGACGGCTGCAGCGCACGCCGGCGGATTGACGCCGCCCGCGTTCGCGATCACGCGGACGCCGCGCTTGGCCACCGCCGGGAGCACGCTTTCGATCGCACCGATGAAGTCGCGCGCGTAGCCCATGTTCGGATCGCGCTCCTTCTGCTTTTGCAGAATGCTCATCGTGACTTCGGCGAGATAATCGAGCATGAGGTAGTCGACGTCGCCGCCGTCGACCTGTCGGCGGGGGGCTTCGAGCCAATCACCCCAAAAGCCTTGGCCGGAAGCGACGCGGACGTGCTTGTCGGATCGCTGCGGCACTGCGAGAGTCTCTGGTAACGTCATACGTCGTCGACGTGGGCGGGGAGAACGAACGGGCCCAGATGCGGCCCAGGGTTTTGGAGCGACGCGCGAAGGGCGAGCGCCAGCACGTCGCGCGTGTCTTCGGGGTACACAATGGCGTCGATGAATCCGCGCGCCCCGGCGTAGCGCGCGTCGAGCTGGTGCTCGTAGTCGGCGCGCATCTCGGTGATCGATTCCTCCGTCGACTTGGGCACCGGTTGGCGCTTCGACTTCGCGGCCTCGATCGCCGGCCCGTGCACCGCCTGAATCGCGGCCTCGCCTTCCATCACCGCCATGCGGCCTGTCGGCCAGCTGAAAATGAAATCGGGATCGAAGCCTTGGCCGGCCATGGCGTAATAGCCGGCGCCCGATGCGTGGTTCACCGTGAGCACAAGCTTTGGCACACGCGCGGTCGCCATGGCTTCCACGAACCGCGCGCCCGCGCGAATGATGCCTTCGTGTTCCGCCTCGGGTCCGACCATGAAGCCCGACACGTCCTGAATGAACACGATGGGAATGTGCTCGCGATCGCAGCGGTCGATGAAGTACGCCACCTTCTCGGCGCTCTCGGCGTAAATGATCCCACCGAACCGCGGCTTCTCACCGGTCCGTCCTTTGATCAGGCCGCGTTGATTGGCGATGATGCCGACGCCAATGCCCTCGATGCGTGCGTCGCCGCAGATCATCTCGCGCGCGAGGCCGGCTTGGAATTCGTCGATGCGGCCGTCATCGAGAATCACGCGCAGCAGCGCGTGCATGTCGTACGACATCCGATGATCGGTGGGGAGCAAATCGTTGATCGCGTCAGTGTTCGCGGCACCCTGCTCGCCTGCCGTCGCTGTCGGCGTCATCACACGCGGCGGCGGCAGCATGGAGACGAGATCGCGCAGCTTGGCCAGACAGTCGTCGTCGTTGTCGGCGGTGTAGTGCGCGACGCCGCTGATCTCGTTGTGTGTCGACGCGCCGCCCAGTGTCTCCGAGTCGATCGTCTGGCCGGTCGCGCCCTTCACGAGGTTCGGTCCGCCCAGACCCATGAACGACGTGCCCTTCACCATCACGATGAGGTCGGACAGGGCCGGCAGGTACGCGCCACCGGCGATGCACGGTCCCATGACGGCCGCCAGCTGCGGAATGCGCAGATATCGGCGCATGATGGAGTTGTAATAAAACAACCGGCTCGCGCCGTACTGCCCCGGGAACACCCCGCCTTGATACGGCAGGTTCACGCCGGCCGAGTCGACGAGATAGATGATCGGAATGCGGCAGCGCATCGCAATCTCCTGCGCGCGCAGCATCTTCTTGATCGTCTCCGGCCACCAGGAGCCGGCCTTCACTGTGGCGTCGTTGGCCACGATGACCACGTCGCGTCCGCAGACGGTCCCAACACCGGTGACGACGCCGGCGCCGGGCGCCTGGCCGTCGTATTGGTCGTACGCGACCAACAGTCCGATCTCGAGGAAGCGCGTGTCGGGATCGCAGATGCCGGCCACACGCTCGCGCGCCGTGAGCTTTCCTTGGCTATGCTGGCGGGCGATCTTGTCGGTGCCGCCACCTTCTCTGAGCCGTGCTTCGAGCTCGCGGACTTCGGCACTCAGCTCGCGGAGCCGCGTGGTCACGCTTCCTGCCGTTCTCTCTCGGTGAACCACCCGCGGATGTATTCGATCAGCTCCGCCGTCGGCGTGCCGGGACCGAACAGCCGTCCGATCCCCTGCGCCTGGAGCTCTTCCATGTCTTCCTTGGGGATGATGCCGCCGCCGGTGATGAGAATGTCCTCACGCCCTTGCTCGCGCAGGAGCTCGTGGACACGCGGGAACAGCGTCATGTGGGCGCCGCTCAGAATCGACAACCCGATTACGTCGACGTCTTCCTGCACGGCGGCGGTCGCGATCATCTCGGGCGTTTGATGCAGTCCGGTGTAAATCACTTCCATCCCGGCATCGCGCAGCGCCGCGGCGACGACTTTCGCGCCGCGATCGTGGCCGTCGAGGCCGGGCTTGGCAACCAGCACGCGAATGGGTCGCATTCCGTTTGGGTCGAAGGTCAACGGGGGTTCGCGCCCAACGGCGGCGAATGGCCTTCCCGTTCGCGTCAAAGCTAGCGGTTTCGCCGAACGCGGGGCAACGGATGCGCGGCCGCCGATTTTCGCGCGACGAGTAGCATCTCACTGGAGCGTCGGGTCAGCGGACGATCGGTGAACGCCTCGAATGCGTGTTCGACGATCAGACCGGCGTCGGCGCACAGCTCGGCGAGACGCGTGGGCGTGTACAGGCGGATCCGATGCTCTCGCTCGCCCTGTCCCGCCGGCCCGGACCAGACTGAATGCACGGTCAGAACCCCCGACAACCCGTCGAAGCTCCGCTCGTGCGCGATGAGCGTTCCGTCCGAGGTCTTCCACCAGTCGCGCGAAAGAAAGCGCGCCATCACGCCATCGCGATTGCCGCCGTGCCAGATCAATGTTCCGCCCGGCGCGAGCACGCGCGCGAATTCAGCGATCACGCGGCGGTCGTCCGCCGGTTCGGCGAAGAATCCGAACGACGTGAACAGGTTGAGCAC
>DASVYG010000269.1:0-1844 GCA_036392315.1 Gemmatimonadaceae bacterium | reverse complement strand
GCTCTTACGGCTCCACGAAAGCCGCTCAGCGCGTTCCCGATCGACTGGGCGCTGCTCGATCGACGGCGCAAAGCGGACCTGCAGAAGCTCGACGCCATGCAGCAGTACGCGTACACCAAGGGTTGTCGTCGCGGCTTCGTTCTCAGATACTTCGGTGATCGCGCGGCGCGGACGTCGTGCGACGGGTGCGACAACTGTCTCGGAACGCACGTCGACGTCGCGAAGGGAGGGGCGCCGTCGATGCACGGGCCGGGGTCTCGCGCAAAGGCCAAGAGCCGGCCGCGGGCATCGTCGAGCGACGTCGCCGTGCCCGACGACGCGCCGGTCCTCTCCGGCACCGACGAGGCGCTCTTGGCCCGGCTGCGCGATCTCCGCCGCACGATTTCGCGCGAAGAGCAGGTGCCGGCATACGTGGTATTTCCCGATCGCACGCTCGCCGAGATGGCCGTTCGACGACCGACGAACGCGAACGCCCTCGGTCAGATTCGTGGCGTGGGACCAGTAAAGTTGGACAAGTACGGCGAGCGATTCCTGGACGTTGTCCGCTCGGCCGACGAAACCGAAGCCGCCTGATCATTCGCCTCATGGACGACGCACTCTATTTCACCGAACAACATCTCGCGACGCGCGAAATGGTCCGCGAGTTCGCTCGCGACGAAGTCGCGCCGACCGCGGCCAAGCACGACGCGGACGCCAGCTTTCCGTGGGAAAACATTCGCAAGATGGGCGAGCTCGGGCTCCTTGGCGTCCCGTGGCCCGAGGAGCTCGGCGGCGCCGGTCTCGATCTCCTGAGCTTCATGATCGTGATTCACGAGTTGGCCAAGGTCGATGCGTCGCACGGGCTCACGGTCTCGGCGCACACCACGCTCGGGACGTCGCCCATTGTTCGATTCGGCACCGAGGAGCAGAAGCGACGATTCGTTCCGTTGCTCGCGTCCGGGCGCGTCATGGGCGGCTTTGGCCTCACCGAGCCGGAAGCCGGCAGCGACGCCGCCGGCACGCGCACGACGGCGGTCCGCCGGGGCAACTGCTATCTGCTCAATGGCGTGAAGCGATTCATCACGCATGGCGGGGTCGGCGAAATCTTCGTGGTCACCGCCGTCACCGATCCATCCAAAGGCACCAAGGGCATCAGCTCGTTCATCGTCACCAAAGAGACGAACGACCCCGAAGGAGCCAAGCGCGCCGGCGTTGGACACGAGCCGTCGCTGCCGGTCATGCCGGGCTTCCGCGCCGGGAAGAAGGAGGACAAGCTCGGCTGGCGTGCCTCGGACACCTGCGAGTTGATCCTCGAGGACGTCGAGGTCCCGATCGAGAATCTGCTCGGCGCCGAGGGACAGGGCTTCGTGAACTTCATGAAGACGCTCGACAACGGCCGCATCGGAATCGCGGCGCTGTCGCTCGGCATCGCCGAAGGAGCGTTCGAGCAGGCGCTCAGGTACACGAGCACGCGCAGGCAATTCGGTAAGCCGGTCGTCGAGTTCCAGGGCGTCCAGTTTCAGCTCTCGGACATGGCGACCGAGATCGAGGCGGGCAAGCACCTGACGTACCACGCCGCCTGGCTCGCCCAGCACGGCCGCCCGTTCACGAAGGAAGCCGCCATGGCGAAGCTCTACTGCTCGGAGCTTTCGATGCGCGCGACGATCGCCGCGGTTCAGTTGCACGGCGGCTACGGCTACACCAAGGACTATCCGGTCGAGCGGTACATGCGCGACGCCAAGATTTGCGAAATCGGCGAAGGAACGTCTGAGATACAGCGGATCGTGATTGCCAGACAGCTGTTGAAGGACCTGGATTAGTCCTCTATCTCATTGCCAAATCGCTAGTTCGGCCGTTAATTGAAT
>DASVYG010000268.1:0-2248 GCA_036392315.1 Gemmatimonadaceae bacterium | reverse complement strand
TCGCAAGGAGGCGAAGCGCTGGCTGAAGGCCATCCGCGACAACGACAGTGCGTCCCGCGCTCGGTTCGAGCGCGCCGTTGGAAGCATCCCCGATCATCCGGGACTGCGCGACGTCCAGCACGCGCTCGCCTTGGAGATGGGATTCGTCGGCTGGAGCGCGCTCAAGAGCGCGGCCGAAGAGGCGCCGGCGCCCGCCGCGCCGTCGGCGGCCGGATACGCCGCGCTCGCGCGCTATGAGGACATGGCGGATGCGCTGCTCGAGGCGTATCGAACGGGCACCCCGGAGGCGATGTCGCGTCACTACGCGTATACGTGGCATCGGCGAGCGTGGCCGGCGATGCGCACGTACGTGCAGTTGGATCTGGGCAAGCGACCAGGCACGGACGGAACGGACGCCGAGATCACCATCGACGACGCACGGAAGCTCGTTGCGCTGGAGTACGGGTTCGCCGACTGGGACGCCCTCCGCTCCTTCGCCCTCGGGCTCGGCGACGCGGCGAGCGTCGCGGCGAAGCCAGTGACGGTCACGACGGGTGAGGGCATGTCTCCAGGCATCGTGGCCGCTACGCGCGACTGGTCGGCGGCGATCGCGATCATGACCGAACGGAAGGCGGCGGGTCTCGACGCGCGTGGACAGATGACGGATGCGGTACTCGAGCAGTTGTCGCGCGTCGAGAGCATTCGAGAACTTCGATTGAGCAACTCGAAGGGCGTGACGGACGATGGGTTGCGACATCTACGATCGCTCCACGAGCTTCGGCATCTCGACCTGAGCATGACGGCGGTGACCGACCGTGGCCTCGAGGTGTTGCGGGCGTTTCCGTTGCTCGAGTCAGTGAATCTCTCCTGGACACGAGTCACGGACGCCGGCGTTGCGCATCTCGCGGGGTGCGACTCATTGCGAAAGGTCTATCTCGGGGGCACGGTCGCGGGCGACGGCGCTTTGCGCGCGCTCGCCGGAAAACCCGATCTGGCGGTGCTACAGACGGGCGCCGGCGTCACGAACGGCGGTCTGCGTCTGCTGCGAGAGTTTCCCGTGTTCCGTGCGTGGCGCGATGGCGAAGCGGAGATCGGATTGCTCAGCGGCGATGCGCAGCCCAATCGACTCGCGCTGAGTGGAGCGATCACCGACGACGGCATGGCGGCGCTCGAGGGGCTCGATGGTCTGTTCGCGCTCGACATCGACGACCAGGCATTGCGCGTGTCGCCCCAGGGCCTGGCGTCGCTGGCGACGCTCGAGCATTTGTCGTGGCTCTCGATCGACGCGACGGACGAGACGATGCCCGCGATCGCCCGGTTGCCGCATCTGCGTCACCTGGCCTGTCAGGATACGCAGGCCGGCGACAACGGCTTTGCCGCGCTCAGCGCGTCGCGCTCAATCGAGTCGATCTGGGGGCGACGGTGTCACAATCTGCGCACGGCGGGTTTCCTCGCCTTGGCGACCATGCCCGCGCTGCGCGCGCTCTCGGTGAGCTGCTTGAACGTCGAGGACGAGGGCATCGCCGCGCTGCCATCGTTTCCCGCGTTGCGTGAGTTGATGCCGATGGACGTGCCGGACGACGGCTATCGGCATATCGGGCAGTGCGTGGACCTCGATTCGTTGGTACTGATGTATTGTCGTGAAACCGGCGATCGAGCCACCGAACACATCGCGGGTTTGCCGAAGCTCAGAAAGTACTTCGCGAGCTACACGAAGATCACCGACCGGACGCCGGAGATTCTGTCGCGAATGGACTCGCTCGAGCAGGTGGAGATCTCCGGATGTCCCGGTGTGACCGATGCCGGTGTCGCGCGGCTCGCTCGGCTTCCGCGGTTGCGAGAGGTCAGCATTTCGGGACAGAGCCTATCGCCGGGTGTGGTCGAGGCCTTTCCACCGGGGGTCAAGGTGCGATGGGAGCGTTGAGCCTCCGGCGCACTAGTTTTGTGCAATGCCTCAGATCATTCCCGTCGCGTTCCGGGACGACATCCTCCCCGAGTACCGTGGGACCCCGGTAGGTCTCTTGCTCGAGTACCACAATCTCGGCCGAGCGATCGGTGCGGTGACGGCGCCGCAGATGCTCATCGGCATGTGCATGGATAGTCGCAAGTCGCTCAGGATTCCGAACGACTTCGCGTTCGTCCTGCGCACCGCCGGCGCGAACATGCGCGACAACGAGTTCCGAATCTCGTACGCGATTGCCGTGGGTGGTGTGCGCACGATCGTTTTGATCGCGCACACCGACTGCGGCATGGCGCGGCTCGCCCAGCG